>NZ_CAIJDS010000011.1:0-157386 GCF_903819475.1 Rhodococcus sp. UFZ-B548 | reverse complement strand
GGCTCCGGGTCAGGGCGGTCCCCGTCCGGCTCCCGGCCAGGGTGGACCTCGTCCGCCTGCAGGTCAGGGCGGACCCCGTCCCAGCCCCGGCTCCATGCCTCCTCGCCCGAACCCGGGTGCAATGCCTGCTCGTTCCGCTCGTCCCGCGCCCGGTGGCGGCGGACGTCCGGGTCGTCCCGGTGGCGCTCCCGGTGGTCGTCCGGGCGGCGGCGGCGGTGGATACCGCGGCGGCGGCGCTCCCGGCGCCGGTGCTGGTGCAGGTGCTCCCGGTGGAGCAGCTCCGGCCGGTGGATTCCGCGGTCGTCCCGGCGGCGGTGGCCGTCCCGGTCAGCGCGGCGCAGCGGCAGGTGCATTCGGTCGTCCCGGCGGAGCAGTTCGCCGTGGACGTAAGTCGAAGCGGGCGAAGCGCGCCGAGTACGAAAGCATGCAGGCTCCCGCAGTCGGCGGCGTCAGGCTGCCACGCGGCAACGGTGAGACCATCCGTCTCGCTCGCGGCGCATCGCTGTCGGACTTCGCGGACAAGATCGATGCGAACCCCGCAGCACTCGTGCAGGCGTTGTTCAACCTCGGTGAGATGGTCACGGCAACTCAGTCGGTCAACGACGAGACGCTGGAGCTGCTCGGCGGCGAAATGAACTACGTCGTGCAGGTCGTCAGCCCGGAGGACGAGGACCGCGAGCTGCTCGACAGCTTCGACCTCACCTACGGCGAGGACGCCGGCGGAGAAGAGGACCTCGAGTCCCGTCCGCCTGTGGTCACCGTCATGGGCCACGTCGACCACGGTAAGACCCGTCTGCTCGACGTGATCCGTAAGGCGAATGTCCGTGAGGGCGAAGCCGGCGGCATCACGCAGCACATCGGTGCCTACCAGGTGCTGACCGAGCTCGAGGGCAACGAGCGTCTCGTGACGTTCATCGACACCCCGGGTCACGAGGCCTTCACGGCCATGCGTGCTCGTGGTGCCAAGGCCACCGACCTCGCGATCCTTGTTGTCGCAGCCGACGACGGCGTCATGCCGCAGACGGTGGAAGCGATCAACCACGCCCAGGCGGCCGACGTGCCGATCGTGGTCGCGGTGAACAAGATCGACAAGGAAGGCGCGAACCCGGACAAGATCCGGCAGCAGCTCACCGAGTACGGACTGGTGGCCGAGGAATACGGCGGAGACACCATGTTCGTCGACATCTCGGCGAAGCAGGGTCTCAACATCGACGCACTGCTCGAAGCAGTGCTGTTGACGGCGGACGCTTCCCTGGATCTGCGCGCCAACCCGGACATGGATGCTCAGGGTGTTGCCATCGAGGCGCACCTCGACCGTGGCCGCGGCCCCGTCGCTACCGTGCTCATCCAGCGCGGAACGCTGCGGGTCGGCGACTCGATCGTTGCCGGCGATGCTTACGGCCGCGTCCGCCGCATGGTGGACGAGCACGGTCAGGACGTCCACGAGGCACTGCCTTCACGTCCGGTCCAGGTCATCGGCTTCACGTCGGTCCCCGGTGCAGGCGACAACCTGCTCGTGGTCGACGAGGACCGTATCGCTCGTCAGATCGCGGACCGTCGCAACGCACGTAAGCGCAACGCGCTTGCAGCGAAGAGTCGTAAGCGCATCAGCCTCGACGATCTCGATGCAGCTCTGAAGGAACATTCACAGCTGAACTTGATCCTCAAGGGTGACAACTCGGGAACCGTGGAGGCCCTCGAAGAGGCTCTCCTCGGAATTCCGATCGACGACGAGGTGCAGTTGCGCGTCATCGACCGCGGTGTCGGTGGCATCACGGAGACCAACGTCAACCTGGCTGCTGCGTCCAACGCGATCATCATCGGCTTCAACGTCCGCGCCGAAGGCAAGGCAACGGAGCTGGCGAACCGCGAGGGCGTCGACATTCGCTACTACTCGGTGATCTACCAGGCCATCGATGAGGTCGAAAAGGCACTCAAGGGTCTGCTCAAGCCGGTGTACGAAGAGGTCGAGCTGGGCAAGGCAGAGATCCGCGCCATGTTCCGTTCGTCCAAGATCGGCAACATTGCCGGTTGCTTGGTCACGTCGGGCAGCATCCGTCGCAACGCCAAGGCACGTCTCATCCGCGACAGCAAGGTCATCGCCGAGACGGTCACCATCTCCTCGCTCAAGCGGGAGAAGGAAGACGCTACCGAGGTTCGCGAAGGCTACGAATGTGGTTTGACCGTCACCTATTCCGATATCAAGATCGGTGACGTTCTCGAGTGCTACGAGCTTCGCGAGAAGCCGCGCGACTGATTATGTCGACACGGGCGTTGGGGCGGACGCACGTGAGTACTAGCTGACATGGACTCTTCCGGACTTGAACATACAAGTCCGGAAGAGTCCATTCGGCTCTGTCTAGGGGGAAAATGTTTGTAGGGGCACTGGAGTTCGACATTCTTTTCGGCGATGTCCACTCACTCAAGGAAAAGCGTTCGATGCTGTCGCCGATCCTGACGGAACTCCGTCGATTCGGCGTGAGTGCAGCGGAGGCGGGGGAGCAGGGACGCCTGCGTCGTGCGCTCGTGGGCGTCGGTGTGGTCAGTTCGTCCGTCGATCACCTGCACGATGTTCTCGATCATTGTGAGCGAGCGGTCGCCGAGCGTCCGGAGATTCAGTTGCTGGCCGTGCGAAGGCGAATCTTCGGCCCGGAAGACTGAGTGTCACTGGTGTGTGTCGGTGAGCCAGGCATCCAGACCGCGTACCGAATCGAGTTGGTCGGCAAGGGATTCGGCGTCCTCACAACCGAGTGCGACTGTGTCGACCGCGTCGCGCATTTTCCGCGCAATCTCGGTTTCACTCTGTGCAATGGTGATCCCGACAGAAGCGGTCAGCGCTTTCACCCGGTCCGCGCCTGCGTCCGGGAATCGAAGTAGACCAACGTCCAAAACCCAAGCGGCGGTGTGATCGTCGCTTCTGAATCCCCGAAGAATCTGGGCGTCGTCGACAACCCTCACCAGCTCTCTCAGCAACTTCGATCGCCGTATTCGACGTCTTCGGGTTCGTCACGCTGAATGAAGATGACGTTGTTGCCCGAGGGATCGACGACGGGTGAGTCGACTCAGATCCGGTCCGGGAGCGCGTGATTCGCGGGGCGCCCTTGGCGAGGACCTCCCGGTAGGCGGCGCGCTACTTCATGCCACGACGAAGCGCACGGTAGACGCGCCCGGATCGATCAAGGTTGATGTGAGCGATTCGCTGGTCAGATTGAGGCCCGCGTTTCCCGACCCGACCTCAATGGATATCTGGCGGCTCGATTCACCCCGCAGCGAACCGGATCCGTCAGAGATATGCGTCAAGTCGATTGCTCTGGTTCCACCGGTGCGAGTGTCGCGGTTCGAATAATTGACGTAGGCGGTGATCGAACACGGGCTGTCGAAAAAGGAAGTCCAGGAGACTGAAACGACTGCAATGCCTGGACGGTCGTGCGGGGTTTGGACGTAGCCCGTGAGTTGTCCGCTACAAGGAAGGGTGTTGTTCCTTCCCAACGAATATGTCAATGGAAGCGGTGTGAACTCGCTGTGGTCGGCCGACGCGATTGCCGGCGAGCAAAGTAGTGCAGTCGCAACGAGTCCTCCGGAAATTATCGATGCGGTGATTCTTGATCGCGTCATCGACCGAACGTTACCAATAAAAGGGCGATCGGTCTGTGCTCTGGGTCCGGCAGGCGCGGGTGGATGGTGATTTGGTTGCCGGGTAGCCGATGGACGAGACTGTTGTCGGTAATAATTCTTGTTAACCAGAACTTTGATCGATCGAGTCACCTCGATTCGAGTGGCCAGGTAGAGGAGACTGACAGTCATGGTAGATCCAGCCCGGGCACGCAAGTTGGCAAAGCGTATCGGAACCATCGTCGCGACCGCGATCGATCACGAGATCAAGGATCCGCGACTCGCATTTGTGACCATCACGGACACCAAGGTCACCAACGATCTGCACGACGCGACGGTGTACTACACAGTCATGGGCGAGAAGGTCGATTCCGCACCCGATGTGGAAGCCGCCGCCGCAGGACTCGAGAAGGCCAAGGGTGTTCTCCGCTCGAAGGTCGGTGCCGGAACTGGCGTTCGCTTCACACCGACTCTGACGTTTGTCGCCGATACCGTTCCCGACACCGCGCGTCATATGGAAGAACTGCTGGCCCGTGCCAAGGCCGCCGACGACGAGGTCGCCAAGGCGCGTGAGAATGCACAGCCGGCCGGAGATGCAGATCCGTACAAGGAGCCGCGAGTGGCTTCGGACGAAGACGAGGCGTCGCCAGATGTTCGTGAAGCCGACTGACGCGCACCGAGAATGACGATCACCGCACTTTCGGACGTCGACCCCTGCGAGGCGAAGTTCGCTCAGGTGGCCGAGGTTCTCGAATCGGCGCACACGGTGACAATTCTCTGCCATGTGCAGCCGGATGCGGACACGATCGGCAGCGGACTTGCGCTCGGTCTCGTTCTCGAGCGTCGGGGTGTTTCGGTGCAGGTCGCGTTCAGTCGGCCGTCGGCGCTGCCCGAGTCGATGTGTGATTTCCCTGGTGTTCACTTGCTCACGGCGCCCGCCGATGTTCGGGAAAGCGTCGATGTTCTGGTGACCGTGGATGTCGGCAGCGAGGGCCGCCTCGGTGAGTTGGCGAGTCGACTCGCCGGCGCGCATCGCACAATCGTCCTTGATCACCATCGCTCCAATTCCGAATTCGGAACCATCAACGTCGTCGACGAAACCGCGGCTTCGACGACGGCGCTCATCGCACGATTCTTCGATGCGTGGGGAGTCGCGATCGATCGCGATATCGCGCACTGTCTCTATGCCGGACTGGTCACCGACACCGGTTCCTTCCGGTGGGGAGGTCCGCTTCCGCACGTGCTCGCGGCGCGTTTGCTGGCGACCGGCATCGACGGCGACGCGATTGCGCGAAAGCTGCTCGACACCCATCCGTTCGGGTGGTTGCCGATGCTGGCTTCGGTACTCGGGTCCGCGGTGCTGGTCCCGGAAGCCGCGGACGGCCGTGGGCTGGTGTACGCGGTGATCCGACGCAGTTACATCGGCGATCTTCGCTCCGAGGAGATCGAGAGCGTCGTCGATATCGTGCGAACTACTTCGGAAGCCGAAGTTGCCGCAGTACTCAAAGAGTCGGTTTCCGGAAGCTGGTCGATCTCGTTGCGTGCAAAGTCGGCGATCGACGTGTCGGCGGTCGCTGAAAGTCTTGGTGGCGGCGGGCACCGGCTGTCGGCCGGATATACGTCGACCACTTCCAGCGACGAGATTGTTGCCGCGCTCGTCGCGGCACTCGGCTGAATCCGCGGCATTGAGCGAATCTGACGCCACCTCGGCGGGATCTTCGGCAGCTGATTTCGACGTCACTGGGCGTCGAATCTTTTCCCTGGCGTTTCCGGCACTCGGGGTACTGGCGGCCGAACCCCTCTATCTGTTGTTCGACATCGCCGTGGTCGGCCGACTCGGGGCGCTTCCGCTGGCCGGATTGGCAGTCGGTGGTCTGATCCTGTCGTTGGTGAGTACGCAGCTGACCTTCTTGTCGTACGGCACGACGGCGCGCGCCGCACGGCTGCACGGGGCGGGCCGCGAGCGCGACGCGGTGGGCGAGGGCGTTCAGGCGACCTGGCTGGCGGCCGCGATCGGCTTGGCCTTGGTAGTGATCGTGCAGGTGATCGCGGGCCCGCTGACTTCGGCGGTGGCCGGGACTCCCGACATTGCCGCGGCTGCGGAAAGTTGGCTTCGGATAGCGGTATTGGGTGTTCCACTCATCCTGGTGGCCCTGGCCGGCAACGGCTGGATGCGCGGGGTTCAGAACACGGTGCGACCGCTTCGGTTCGTCCTTGTCGGCCTGGGTATTTCGGCGGTGTTGTGCCCGATTCTCGTGCACGGTTTGCTCGGTGCTCCCCGGATGGAACTCGAAGGATCAGCTGTCGCGAATCTGGTCGGCCAGAGCGTTTCGGGTGTCCTGTTCGCTTGGGCACTCTTTCGTGAACCGGTCTCGGCTCGACCGCATTTTGCAATCATGCGGGCGCAGATGCTGATGGGCCGTGACCTGATTCTGCGCAGCCTCGCATTCCAAGCGTGTTTCGTCTCGGCGGCCGCGGTGGCGTCGAGGTTCGGTGCAGCCGTAGTCGGTGCACACCAAGTTGTCCTCCAACTGTGGAACCTGGTTTCGCTCCTTCTCGATTCCTTGGCGATCGCCGCCCAAACGCTCATCGGAGCTGCCCTCGGCGGTGGATTCGCAGCCGCCGCGAAGAGGATGACCTGGCGGATCACTGCCTGGTCGACGGTATTTGCCGTGGTACTCGCGATCTTCTTCGCCGCGGGCCACTCCGTGATCCCCGGACTTTTCACGTCCGACGCCGAGGTCCTCGGTCAAATGTCGATCGCCTGGTGGTTCTTCGTCGCGATCATGCCGGTAGCGGGAATCGTGTTTGCACTCGACGGTGTTCTGCTCGGCGCCGGGGACGTGGTGTTTCTGCGCAACGCGACCATGCTCTGCGCAGTTCTCGGATTTCTGCCCGCGATCTGGCTCTCCCTCGCCTACGACTGGGGGCTGGCCGGAATTTGGGCAGGGCTTACCGTGTTCGTAGTACTTCGGATGGTCGCGGTGTCGTGGCGAGCGTTTTCCGGCAAGTGGGCAGTGACAGGTCCGGCGACGGCGAAGCGCGGAAGTTCAACTGAGGAAGCAGAGGGATCGTGGCAGCAAAGCTGATGGCGGTGAGCGACATTCATGTCGGTCACAACGGCAACAAGCCGATGACGGAGGAACTGTTCCCGGATTCGCCTGACGACTGGCTCATTCTCGCCGGAGATGTTTCCGAGAAAACTGACGACATTCGGTGGGCGTTGAAGCTCCTTCGCAGCCGATTCGCAAAGGTCATCTGGATTCCGGGCAACCACGAACTGTGGACGACCGCCAAGGATCCGGTTCAGATTCACGGAGCGCCGCGGTACGAGTACCTGGTCAACATGTGCCGCGAACTCGACGTCATCACACCCGAGGACCCGTTCCCGGTGTGGGAGGGAGACGAGGGTCCGGTCACGGTCGTCCCGATGTTCCTTCTCTACGACTACTCCTTCCTGCCGGAAGGCGCGCGAGACAAGGAACACGGGCTCGAGATCGCGCGGGACAAGAACGTCGTCGCCACCGACGAGTTCCTGCTCTCCCCGCAGCCGTATGCAACGCGCGACGCGTGGTGCCGGGCGAGAATCGAATACACCCAGGCACGGTTGGACGCGCTCCCCGAAGGCACAAAAACCGTTCTGGTGAACCATTTCCCGATGGTCCGGCAGCCGACGGACGTGCTCATGTATCCGGAGTTCGCGTTGTGGTGCGGAACCACCGCGACCGCCGACTGGCATGTGAAGTACAACGCGGTGTGCTCGGTGTACGGGCACCTGCACATTCCTCGAACCACGTACTACGACGGCGTCCGCTTCGAGGAAGTATCACTCGGGTACCCGCGCGAATGGCGTCGGCGTGGACTGCCGGAGAAGTTGTTGCGTCAGATTCTTCCCGTTCCGGAGTACCCGCCGGGAACGCTCAACAAGTGGGGTGGCCACTTCAAGGTCACGCCGGAGCAGGAAGCCGAAGTCGAGCGCATGCGCGCCGGACGCTGAGAGGTATCGCTACGTGATCGAACAGATTCTTCCCGGTGGAGTTGCGACGGCCGAGGCCTTCGTGGATCCGCCCGGTCTGGTTCCGCACCCCAGTGAGGAGGCGTTGATCGGCCGCGCGGTCGAGAAGCGCCGTCGCGAGTTCGTGACTACCCGGCACCTTGCGCGTCAGGCGATGGGCAAGCTCGGTGTTCCGTCTGCCGCTGTCATGCGCGGCGAGCGTGGTGCCCCACTCTGGCCGCAGGGAGTGGTCGGAAGCCTCGCCCATTGCGACGGCTACCGCGGCGCTGTCCTGGCGTACTCCATGCAGGTCCGCTCACTCGGTATCGACGCCGAGCCGCACGGCCCGCTGCCGGACGGGGTATTGCCCGCGGTCAGCATCGAAGCGGAACGAACGTGGCTGGACACTCAGGAAACCGGCGGTCCGGTGCACTGGGATCGAGTGCTCTTCTGCGCGAAGGAAGCCACGTACAAGGCGTGGTTTCCGCTCACCGGGCGCTGGTTGGGTTTCGAGGACGCACACATCACATTCGAGGCGGAGTCGGACACTTCAGGAACTTTCAACTCGCGTCTGCTGGTCCCCGGTGAGGCGACGTCTGGTCCGCCGCTCACCTCTTTCGACGGCAGGTGGTTGGTGTCGGACGGGCTTATTCTGACGGCAATTTCGGTGCAGTGAGCGCGACTGGCAGAATCGGCACACGTGTCAGCTCGTGAAAAGCCTTCCTCCGGTCTTGTCGGCGCCGGAATCCTGATTGTCGACAAAGAGGCGGGCATCACCAGCCACGACGTGGTCGCGCGATGCCGCAAGTTGTTGAACACCCGCAAGGTGGGACATGCCGGGACTCTTGATCCCATGGCGACCGGCGTCCTCGTTCTCGGCGTCGAGCGTGCGACCAAGTTGCTCGGACTCCTGGCACTGACAACCAAGGCGTACTCGGCGACCATTCGCCTCGGTGCAGCGACGGACACGGACGATGCCGAAGGGGAGGTCCTGACTTCCGCAGACGCTTCGCAGGTGACGGACGCGGAGATCGCGGCGATCGTGGCAACGCTGACCGGAGACATCAAGCAGATCCCGGCAAGCGTGAGCGCTATCAAGGTCGACGGTCAACGCGCACATGCCCTGGTGCGTGCGGGAGAAACCGTCGAGCTGGCGCCGCGCCCGGTAACGGTGTCGACTTTCGAAGTTCTGGCTCGGCGAGATGTCCCTGGTGGCTTCGTCGATCTGGATGTAGACGTTGAGTGCTCTTCCGGAACATACATCCGCTCGCTTGCACGCGACCTCGGTCGTGAATTGGGCGTCGGTGGTCATCTGACGGCATTGCGCCGCACCCGCGTCGGGCCGTTCACTCTCGAACATGCGCGCACGCTCGAAGATCTCGCGGAACAGCCGGGTGTGAGCCTCGACATCGATCAGGCCGCGCAGACGGCTTTTCCGCATCGGCAGATCACGGCGGAGGAAGCCGAGGCGATCAGCCAGGGGCGCTGGCTCGAGCCGATCGGGATGAAGGGGATCTGTGCGGCGATCGATCCCACCGGTCACACGATTGCGCTTCTGCAGGAGAAGGGTCGACGCGCCAGTTCGGTGATGGTCGTGCGACCGGCGACGCTTCGCGGGTGATCGTCCGCGAGCGTGTCGACGGCGACCTCGACGGTTGCGTCGATGCGCTGGCACAGGTCCACGAGTGCGACGGATATCCGAACACGTGGCCACAGAACCCGCACCGCTGGCTCAGTTCGCCCACGGTGGTGAAGGCGTGGGTCGGTGAGGGCGACGGCCGTGTTGTCGGTCATGTGGCCGTCGACCGCGAGGTTGCAGGCGCGCCCACCACCGCGGGATCGATAGCCGTGTCGCGATTGTTCGTTCATCCCCATGCCCGCGGAAACGGCCTCAGCGGTGCGCTACTCGACGCTGTCACGGATTTCGCAGCAGAAAGTCAGTTGGAACTGGTGCTCGACGTCGTCGAGGACGCTTTGCCGGCGATCGCGCTGTACGAGCGTCGAGGTTGGGTGTTCGTCGACGAGAGGCTCGCCGACTGGACCCGGACCGACGGAGTCCGGCCCGTGGAACGGCGATATCGTCTGCCGCGCTGAGCGGCCTCGACTACACGAGCCAAATTGCTTGAGCGACTGGGCTTCCCAGGTCGATGGTGTCGGGGCTGTCGCCGAGTCGAACGGACACTGTTCCGGCGAAATCACGGCGTTCTTCGACAGTGATGTCGACATCGAGACTGACGCCGACGGAATCGAAGTACCGAAGCATTTCGGGATCGGAATCGGAGATCCGGGCAACGCGGCCCCGCTCGCCGTTGGCGAAGTCGCTGAGCTGACGGGCCGGGGGAGTCGGCACCGAACCATCGGTGGCGGGAATGGGATCGCCGTGCGGGTCACGTTCGGGGAAGCCCAGTTTGGCGTCCATCCGCGAGATCATCAGATCGGAAACGGCGTGTTCGAGGACTTCGGCTTCGTCGTGGACTTCGTCCCAGCCGTACCCGAGTTCCTGAACCAGATAGGTCTCGATCAACCGGTGGCGCCGGACCATGGACACAGCAGCCGCGCGGCCACTGTCCGTCAGAGCGATGGAACCGTAGCGGGCGTGATCGACGAGGCCCTGGTCCGAGAGTTTGCGGATCGCCTCGGACACCGTCGAAGCCGAGACGTTCATCTTCTCGGACAGGAGCTTGGTGGACACCCGCTCGTGGGACCACTCCTGGATCGTCCAGATGACCTTGAGGTAGTCCTGAGCCACCGACGAGAGTGCGAGCGTGTCGATTGCCGCGCCGTGCGTCGAAGTGCTGTCGCCATCCGACGTCGATGATGCTTCCGAGGTTCCGGTCTTGTGAGCTGCCACAACGCTTAGCTTAGGCTACGAAATCCGGAACTTCCGTACGTGAGCGGCAGCACAGCGGTGATTCGCTGGGCGGGTCCGAACGTGACCCGCCGCCGGTGGACCCGTAGGCTGCCAATCGTGCTGAGATGGCGTGGTCTCGACGAAGTTCCGGCCGATTGGGGTCGTTGTGTGCTCACTATCGGTGTGTTCGACGGTGTGCATCGTGGGCATGCCCAATTGATAGCGAGAGCGGTTACCGCTGCCCGCAAACGTGGTGTTCCGAGCGTGTTGATGACATTCGACCCGCATCCCATGGAGGTTGTGCGGCCGGGTAGTCATCCAGCCCAGTTGACGACGCTGCAACGGCGTGCCGAATTGGCTCAGGATCTGGGCATCGACGTGTTCTGCGTGATGCCGTTCACCGCTGATTTCATGAAGCTGACGCCGGAGCGCTACGTCCACGAAATTCTCGTCGAACGTCTGCATGTCGCCGAGGTGGTGGTGGGGGACAACTTCACCTTCGGCAAGAAGGCGCTCGGCAATGTCGATCTTCTTCGTGAGATGGGCGCTCGCTTCGGCTTTGCCGTCGACGGCGTCCAGCTGCTCGCCGAGCACGCGGTGACGTTCTCGTCGACCTACATCCGCTCGTGCGTCGACGCAGGCGACATGGAAGCGGCTACCGAAGCTCTCGGCCGTCCACATCGTGTCGAAGGTGTGGTCGTCCACGGTGACAAGCGTGGACGCGAGTTGGGATTCCCGACGGCCAATGTTGCACCGCCGATGTTTTCGGCGATTCCGGCCGACGGCGTCTACGCAGCGTGGTTCACGGTGCTCGGCGCCGGCGAGGAACTCGGAACTGTCGTTCCCGGTCGTCGATACCAAGCCGCAGTGTCTGTAGGCACCAACCCGACCTTCTCCGGCCGGACCCGAACCGTCGAGGCGTACGTTCTCGACACCGAAGCAGACCTGTACGGACAACACGTCGCTGTCGACCTGGTTTCGCGGATTCGCGGCATGGAGAAGTTCGACTCGATCGAGTCGCTCATCACGGCGATGAACCGAGACGTCGAACGCGCACGCCAAATCCTGAGTGAGGATGCAGAGCGCAGCGTAGGTTGAGCTCGTTGCACTAGTGGCGGCGGCCACATTCGCTCCAGGTGGGCGAAAGCGCCTCATTGCTGCTGGTAGGATCTTCTCTCGGTGCGTGCTGCGGTTTGCGGTGGCCGCACCGATCTAGTTCCTTTCACGCAAACGTCATCACAGGAGTGAATCAAGTGGCATTGACCACGGAAGAAAAGAAGGTCGTTCTCGGCGAGTACGGCTTGCACGAGACCGACACGGGATCGCCTGAAGCTCAGGTGGCAATGCTCACCAAGCGCATCACCGATCTCACCGAGCACCTCAAGACCCACAAGCATGACCACCACTCGCGTCGTGGACTGCTCTTGATGGTCGGTCGCCGTCGTCGTCTGCTGAAGTACGTGGCAAAGACTGACGTCGCTCGCTACCGCACGCTCATCGAGCGTCTCGGCCTGCGTCGCTAGATTTTTCTCACGACGCTGATCGAAAGCAACACGGCACGCTTCGGTTTGCCGAACACTCCGTTAGCCGGCGAAGCCACGCATATACTGGGCTTCGCTGGCTTTCGGCGTTAGCTGCCGCAAGGCAGTTTCCGCTGTCGGCGCTATGCACAGTTGTCTACGCACAGTTGTGCAGTGCGCCGCCAGCACACCGTATGCACCAGAGAACGTGGTGTCGGTTGTCGGTAGTGGTTCTCCGGACCGGGCAAGTGCCCGAAAGCTCCGGCGGACTTCGATCGACGGCCGCCCGAACGTCGTGACGTCCCGAAGCAGAAATCGCTCGCATCGCAAGGAGCGTCTGCAATTCAAGAGGGGGACGTCCCTCGGTGCGCAGTTTCCACCAGGAGGGTGGAAACGCCCGCGCGGGTACGGCGAAGACGAGAGGGAAGTGAAGAGAAAAGAATGACAGAGAATTCCGTAGTAGAGGTCGACGAAGGCGTGTTCGAATCCACCGCCGTGATCGACAACGGGTCCTTCGGTACCCGCACCATCCGTTTCGAGACCGGACGCCTTGCTCAGCAGGCCGCCGGCGCCGTCGTTGCTTACCTGGACGACGAGACCATGCTGCTGTCCGCCACGAGCGCCAGCAAGCACCCCAAGGAGCACTTCGACTTCTTCCCCCTGACGGTGGACGTCGAAGAGCGTATGTACGCAGCGGGCCGCATCCCCGGTTCGTTCTTCCGTCGTGAGGGACGCCCCTCCACCGACGCGATCCTGACCTGCCGCCTCATCGACCGGCCGCTGCGCCCGTCCTTCGTCGACGGTCTCCGTAACGAGATCCAGGTCGTCGTCACGGTCATGAGCCTCAACCCGCAGGATCTGTACGACGTCGTGGCCATCAACGCCGCTTCCGCGTCGACGCAGATCGCGGGCCTGCCGTTCTCCGGACCCGTCGGTGGCGTGCGTGTTGCACTCATCGTCTCCGAGGACAACAAGGCCGGCCAGTGGGTTGCATTCCCGACGGTCGATCAGCTCGAGAACGCCGTCTTCGACATGGTCGTAGCCGGCCGCGTCGTGTCCGGCAGCGGTGACAACGCCGACGTAGCGATCATGATGGTCGAGGCCGAGGCCACCGACAACGTCATCGCGAAGATCGCCGACGGCGCTCAGGCACCGACCGAGGCCATCGTCGCCGAAGGCCTCGAGGCCGCCAAGCCGTTCATCGCACGCCTGTGCGCTGCTCAGGCAGCACTGGCATCCAAGGCTGCAAAGCCCACGGGTGACTACCCGGTCTTCCCGGCGTACCAGGACGACGTTTTTGCTGCCGTCGAGGCTGCTGCGTCCGAAAAGCTCAATGCCGCACTGACAATCGCCGGCAAGCAGGAACGCGACGACAAGACCGACGAGGTCAAGGTCGAGGTTCTCGAGCAGGTTGCACCCAACTTCGAAGGCCGCGAGAAGGAACTGGGAGCAGCGTTCCGCTCGCTCACCAAGAAGCTGGTTCGCCAGCGCATCCTGCGCGATCAGTTCCGCATCGACGGCCGCGGCGTCACGGACATCCGTTCGCTGTCCGCCGAGGTCGCGATCATCCCGCGCGCACACGGCTCCGCACTGTTCGAGCGCGGCGAGACCCAGATCCTGGGTGTTACCACTCTCGACATGGTCAAGATGGCTCAGCAGGTCGACTCGCTCGGTCCCGAGACCACCAAGCGCTACATGCATCATTACAACTTCCCGCCGTACTCCACCGGTGAGACGGGTCGCGTTGGTTCGCCGAAGCGTCGCGAAATCGGTCACGGTGCACTCGCCGAGCGCGCTCTCATGCCGGTTCTGCCCAGCGTCGAAGAGTTCCCTTACGCGATTCGCCAGGTCTCCGAGGCTCTGAGCTCCAACGGTTCCACCTCGATGGGCTCGGTGTGTGCGTCCACGCTCGCACTGCTCAACGCCGGTGTGCCGCTTCGCGCTCCGGTTGCCGGTATCGCCATGGGTCTGGTCTCCGACCAGGTCGACGGTGAAACCCGCTACGTCGCTCTGACCGACATCCTCGGCGCCGAAGACGCCTTCGGCGACATGGACTTCAAGGTCGCAGGCACCAAGGACTTCGTCACGGCCCTGCAGCTGGACACGAAGCTCGACGGCATCCCGTCGCAGGTTCTTGCCGGTGCACTCTCGCAGGCGAAGGATGCGCGGACCACGATCCTCGAGGTCATGGCGGAAGCCATCGACACCCCGGACGAGATGAGCCCGTTCGCTCCCCGCGTGACGGCCATCAAGGTCCCCGTCGACAAGATCGGTGAGGTCATCGGCCCCAAGGGCAAGATGATCAACTCCATCACCGAGCAGACCGGTGCCAACATCTCCATCGAAGACGACGGCACCGTGTTCGTCGGCGCCACCGATGGACCGTCTGCACAGGCCGCGATCGACATGATCAACGCCATTGCCAACCCGCAGCTCCCCAAGGTCGGCGAGCGGTTCCTGGGCACGGTCGTCAAGACCACCGCCTTCGGTGCCTTCGTTTCGCTCCTGCCGGGACGCGACGGACTGGTGCACATCTCGAAGCTGGGCAGCGGTAAGCGCATTGCCAAGGTCGAAGACGTGGTCAACGTCGGATCCAAGATCCGCGTCGAGATCGCCGACATCGATGCACGTGGCAAGATCTCGCTGATCCCGGTCGAAGAGGGCAACGACGAGGCTGCCGCTCCGGCCGCCGACGAGGCTGCTTCCGAGTAGATCTCACTCGTACTCTGATGCGGCCCCGCGCGGATTTCCGTGCGGGGCCGCATCTGTACTGTCTGTAGACACGAGCCTGTAGATACCTGATTCAACACTTGCACCGAGGACTGCTGAACCTTTTCATGGCAAAGACCACTCCCAACACCACGCGCAGCCGCAGCGCTGTGCTGAAATCGCCGATCGATGCGACTCCTGAATCGGGAGTGCAGCGCACGGTCCTTCCCGGCGGCCTGCGCGTCGTCACCGAATTCATCCCCGGTGTGCATTCCGCCTCCGTCGGCGTGTGGGTCGGAGTCGGTTCCCGCGACGAGCAGCCGAGTGTGGCCGGTGCCGCGCATTTTCTCGAGCATCTGTTGTTCAAGTCGACGCCGTCACGGACCGCGTTGGACATCGCGCAGGTCATGGATGGTGTGGGCGGCGAACTCAATGCATTCACGTCGAAGGAACACACCTGTTTCTACGCGCACGTGATCGACGAGGACCTCCCGATGGCGGTGGACCTTGTTGCCGACGTCGTACTGCGTGGGCGCTGCAGAACTGCGGATGTCGACGTCGAGCGGCAAGTAGTGCTCGAAGAGATCGCGATGCGAGACGACGATCCGGAAGACCTGCTCGGCGACGCCTTCCTGACCGCGTTGTTCGGAGATCATCCTGTCGGTCGTCCCATCATCGGTAGCGTCGAATCGATCGAGTCGATGTCGCGCAATCAGTTGCATTCCTTCCATGTTCGGCGTTACACGCCGCAGCGGATGGTGCTGGCAGTAGCGGGGAACGTCGACCACAAGCAGGTTGTGACGCTCGCTCGCCGCGCCTTCGCCGGGCATCTCGAGCGTGGAGTCAAGCCGGCGCCGCGGCGCGAAGGCACTCTGCGTTTGCGAACGATGCCTGAACTGAGCTTGACCCACCGCGACAGCGAGCAGGTCCACCTTGCGCTCGGAGTACGCGCGTTCGGTCGGCACGAGGGTCATCGCTGGGCCCTGTCTGTTCTCAACGCCGCAGTGGGCGGCGGGCTGAGTTCTCGTCTGTTCCAAGAGATTCGCGAGAAGCGGGGGCTTGCGTACTCCGTCTATTCCGGCGTAGACACCTTCGCGGACACCGGAGCGTTCTCCGTGTACGCGGGTTGCCAGCCGGAGAACCTCGGGGAGGTTGCCACAGTGATCCGCGAGGTACTTGCGAACGTGGCGACGGACGGAATCACCGATGCCGAGATCGCCCGCGCCAAGGGATCGCTGCGCGGCGGATTGGTTCTGGCACTGGAAGATTCAGGTTCACGCATGAACCGTATCGGTCGCAGTGAACTCAATTACGGCAACCATCGCAGTGTTGCGCAGACGCTCGCGACCATCGACGCGGTTACCTCCGAAGAGGTGCTCGAGGTGGCGCAGGTGCTGTTGACGAGGCCGTTTGCAGCCGCCGTCGTCGGCCCGTACAAGCGGGTTCGTGATCTTCCCGCGTCGGTACGCGGGATCGTGGGCAAGTAGTTCGAACTATCGAAATCGGGGTGTGCAGTTGAAGATCCGTGGTGCAGTGCTCGAGGAGATCGGCCGGGAGCGTCCCTTTGCGGAGTCGACTCCGATTTCGATTTCGGAACTCGACCTCGAATCCCCGGGCCCGGGTGAGATCCTCGTCAAGATCGAAGCTGCCGGGCTTTGTCACTCCGACCTCTCCGTGGTCGACGGGAATCGCGTTCGCCCCGTGCCGATGTTGCTGGGCCACGAGGCAGCTGGTCGAATCGTCGAACTCGGCGACGGCGTTGATTCGTTGTCGGTGGGCACCCGCGTCGTGATGACTTTTCTTCCGCGGTGTGGCGAGTGCGCGGGATGCGCCACTGACGGCCGGATGCCGTGCACGGTGGGTAGCGCCGCCAACAACGACGGCAGTTTGCTCGGTGGCGCGCAACGACTGCGGCGCTCCGGCGAGAGCGTCAAACATCATCTCGGCGTTTCGGGTTTCGCGACGCATGCGGTGGTCAACGCCAAGTCCGTAGTTGCCGTAGAAGACGATATTCCGGCTGAGATTGCAGCCGTACTCGGCTGCGCGGTGTTGACCGGCGGGGGAGCGCTACTCAACGCGGCCAAGCCTCGCCCGGCGGACACTGTGATGGTGGTCGGCTTGGGCGGCGTCGGGATGGCCGCAATCCTGGCGGCGCGGGCACTCGGGGTCGAGAACGTCATCGGCGTCGACGCACTGGAGTCCAAGCTGGCTCAGGCGCTGGAACTGGGCGCGACCGAGGTCTTCACACCGTCCGGCCTGTCCGAGAGTGGCGTTCGCGCAGACATCGTCGTCGAAGCTGCGGGAAATGCTCGGGCGTTCGAGACAGCCGTGGCCGCGACGGCAGCGGGTGGCACGACCGTCACGGTCGGGTTGCCTGCGCCTGATGCGCGCTCGTCGATCTCGCCGCTCGGGCTGGTGGCCGAAGCGCGGACCATTATCGGCAGTTACCTCGGATCCGCGGTCCCCGCCCGCGACATCCCGATCTACGCGCAGATGTGGCGGGACGGGAAGCTACCGGTCGAGAAGCTCATCTCCTCGCGAATCGAGTTGGACGACATCAATTCCGGCATGGACGAACTGGCGGACGGAAAAGCAATCCGACAGGTCATTATTTTCGACTGAAATCGTTACCTCCTGTAACGCTTCTCTCATACTGGACGACTACTCGAATGACGTTGCGTGACGCCCCGGGGGTCGGTCGTACGTTTTCCAAAAGTTGATTGGGGAGAAGATATGCCGGTTCGTGGGTTCTTTTCGCGACATCGAATACTGGCGGGTGCAGTAGCGCCCGCAGCGCTCGGCGTGGCCGCACTGGTCGCGGTTGCGGTCGCTGTGGACTCTCCGGAGTCACGCACGATCGAGACACAATTGACGTCGTCGGTCACCGAGTGTCACGACATGGTCAGCATCGCGGTTGCCGGTCGACACGACACACCGGACGCTTCGACGGTGAAGATGTTGCTGGGAGCCGACGGGAAGCCGCTGCCGGCCGCCCTGTCCGGTGACTACAAGAGTGAACGCGTCGACCAGGTGATCAACCCGGCAGGCTCCGTCAACGCGAACAAGCCCGGCTCGTACGCGGCTGTGTACATCGCGTACCCGGCCAACATGGCGTCCTACGAGGATGCCGTCGCTGCCGGCGCTGCAAATACGCAGTCCGTGATGAGTGCCATCGCCAAGGAATGCCCGAAGACTCAGTTCTCGATCGTCGGGTACAGCGAAGGCGCCGATGTGGTGCGTCGCGTCGCGATGGACATCGGTACGCAGGAGAACAACGAGTTCGGGGTCGACCCGGACAAGGTTGTCGGTGTGGTCATGCTGGCGGATGCAGGCCGTGAAGCGGGCGACGGCACGTTCCTCGGTGCCACGAATCCGTTCACGAACCCGGATAACTTCAATACGAAGTACCAGAACGGCACCTCCGCGACACCTGGCGAAGGTGTACTCCCCGGCACTGCCGGAGGTTTCGGCAAGCTGAACGGCAAGGTCGCGTCCTTCTGCTCGGACGGTGACTTCACCTGCTCGGCTCCCAGCAACATCTCTCTGTTGATCTTGGCGGCAAATGTCGGTCGGCAGTTGAACATCGACCAACTCGAAGCGCAGGGTCTGAACCCGGCCACCGGTCAGGACGTCGCGGTGGTGTTCGGCCAGATCGTCTTCGAGGCGTTCGCAGACATTTCGTCCAATCCCAACTGGATGCAGAGTGACGAGACATTCCTTCAGGTGATGCTCAAGGTCTCGGATCCGGAGTACAAGCCCGGAAAAACACCCGCGCCGGCGCCGGTAGCCGAGGGCGAGACGGTGTCCACCGACAAGGTGTCTCCGCTGGCATATCTGCCGCAGAAGCTTTTCAAGGAGATTGTCGGTCTGATTGCTACCAACCAGAACACGATTCCCGTGATCTTGAGCGACCCCTACCAGCAGACACTCGCTCCAGACGTCGGACACCACTTCGATTACTGGCGAGATGCGGATGCGGCCAACGGCAAGCCGTTGACTTCAGCTGAGTACGCAGCGGCCTGGCTCACCTACCTCGCCCAGCAGGCGAAGGAAGGAAAGCCCGTCGACACAACGGCGAAGCCGACCCCGGAACAGATCAGTGCTGCTGTCGATGCCTACATGGCTGACGGCAATGCTGAGGGCGACGCCGCGGTGGCTGAAGGCACCGGAACCGGTCAGGCACCGGCCGGGACCACTGGCTCCACGGGATCTGCTGGAGCGCCCGCAACCACGTCACAGGTGCCTGCGGCAGGATCGGCGTCGGTCACATCGGGAGCGGTTGCCACTCCGACGGGTTCGGCGGCAGTGACGCCGACGTCGACAGTTCCGACCACACCGGTAGCGGGAACGGATGCAACGACGGCGCCCCCGACTACGACAGTGACGTCGACGACCACGACGACGAAGGTGCCGGTTCCGAACCCGTAATCCTTCTCGCCGGCGTTCGTCACACGAATAACGCTGTCACAGGCTGCGATCCGCAAGTAGTTGCGGATCGCAGCCTGTTTTCGTGTACGGGTTACGCACAGCGGCGGTTGGTGCTTATCGTGGAAGGGAGGTTTCCGGATCACGAATCGTGGGTTTCACCGTGCACGAGCTGTCTATTGCGCAGAGTGTGGTCGAAGCCGTGTGCGAGCGTGCCGGCGAGCGACGAGTATCGAGTGTGCGGCTGGAAGTAGGGCAACTCTGCGCAGTGGTTCCACACTCTCTGCTGTTCTGCTTCGACGTTGTCACGGCGGGTACTCACGCCGAGGGTGCCAGCTTGCACATCGATCAGATTGCAACCAGCGCGCGATGCAATAGCTGTGGCGTGACTTTCTCGCCGCCCGACATGTTCTTGTTGTGTGGGTGCGGCAGTGCTGATGTCGAGGTGCTCGCCGGCCGCGAGTTGCGGATCCTGTCGATGGAAGTGAGCTGAGCATGTGCGCGACGTGTGGGTGCGGGGACGCCACGGGACCTCGGGTGTCGGTCGTCGCCGGCGGAGAACACGAGCAGGACGACAGCCATGGGCACGGTCACCACCACGACCACGACCATGACCATGACCATGGGCACGGTCACTCCGA
Source organism: Rhodococcus sp. UFZ-B548 (assembly GCF_903819475.1). Classification (NCBI taxonomy): domain Bacteria; kingdom Bacillati; phylum Actinomycetota; class Actinomycetes; order Mycobacteriales; family Nocardiaceae; genus Rhodococcus; species Rhodococcus sp. UFZ-B548. Next base: position 137,634 of record NZ_CAIJDS010000011.1, on the reverse strand, counting down.
CCACACGGTAATTCTCGAGCAGCAGGTGCTTGCCAAGAACGACGGCATTGCGGTTCACAATCGTGAGTGGATGCGTGGTCGCGGAATCACGGCGCTCAACATCATGAGTTCGCCCGGCGCGGGTAAGACGACATTGCTGGCGCGAACGATCCGGGAACTAGGACGACAACGACCGATTGCCGTGATCGAAGGTGACCAGGAAACCCGGCTCGACGCCGAGCGGATTCGTGAGGCCGGCGCGTCAGTGGTCCAGGTCAACACGGGGGCGGGCTGTCACCTCGATGCCGAGATGATCGACCGCGCGCTGCGCGCCTTGGACCCCGCGGACGGGTCGCTGCTTCTGATCGAAAACGTAGGAAACCTGGTGTGCCCCGCGCTCTTCGACCTGGGCGAGGAAGGCAAGGTTGTCCTAATTTCGACGCCGGAGGGGGGCGACAAGCCGAAAAAGTACCCGCACATCTTTGCCGTCGCGGACCTCGTGGTGATCAACAAGATCGACTTGCTCCCGTACGTCGAGTTCGACGTCGATGCCTGTGTCGCGCAAGCGAAAATACTCAATCCTGCTGTGCGCGTTGTTGTTCTATCGGCCACGACAGGTGAGGGTATGGACGAGTGGTACGAGTGGATCGGTAGTCGTTCGGCGATTTCTCCGGTGGCCGTTGACAACTGATCTGCTCGGGTAGTTAATGAAATGAGTGGGTGCCACGCAAGTGGGCCGAGGTTCGACTCCGGTGGCGTCAGCGTTTCGGTGCCGCAGCAATTTGAGGCCATAGCGTGTCAGGCAGTAGCGGCGCCGAGAATCAGGCGCAAGTGCACCCGTGAAAGCGGCTGACATGGACACACAAAAATCGACTGCTGGCACCACGGCGGAACCTGCCTCCGAAAGCGCAGCTACCCCCGAAAGCGCAGCGGCCAAAGCGGAAGAAACTCTGATCCACGTGCTGTGGATCAATGCCGGTCTCAGTTGCGACGGTGATTCGGTGGCGCTCACCGCGGCCACGCAACCCAGTATCGAGGAGATCGCGCTCGGTGCGTTGCCCGGCCTGCCTCAGGTGGCGGTTCATTGGCCGCTCATCGACTTCGAATGTGGACCGCAGGGCGGCGCTGACGATTTCCTGGAATGGTTCTGGAAAGCCGACCGGGGAGAATTGGAACCCTTTGTTCTTGTTGTCGAAGGATCTATACCGAACGAGAAACTTCACGACGAGGGGTACTGGTGTGGTTTCGGGAACAATCGCGAAACCGGCCAACCGGTCACCACGAGCGAATGGCTCGACAAGCTGGCACCGAAAGCCACTGCGGTAGTTGCGGTCGGCACGTGCGCAACCTACGGCGGCATACATGCGATGGCCGGAAATCCGACCGGTGCGATGGGCGTGCCGGACTATCTCGGGTGGACCTGGAAATCGAAGGCGGGCATCCCGATCGTGTGCGTTCCCGGGTGTCCCATTCAGCCGGACAACCTCTCCGAGACCCTGACCTATCTTCTGTACATGGCCACTGATCAGGCGCCGATGATTCCCTTGGACGAATCCCTCCGCCCGCAGTGGCTTTTCGGTGCCACCGTTCACGAGGGCTGTGACCGTGGCGGGTACTACGAGCAGGGCGAGTTCGCGACGGAGTACGGGTCGCCGAAGTGCATCGTCAAGCTGGGATGTTGGGGACCGGTCGTGAAATGCAATGTCCCCAAACGTGGTTGGATAAACGGAGTCGGCGGGTGCCCTAATGTCGGCGGGATCTGCATCGGCTGCACAATGCCGGGATTCCCGGACAAATTCATGCCGTTCATGGATGAACCACCTGGCGGCAAACTCTCCACCAATGCGGTGGGAATGTACGGGTCCGTGATCCACAGTCTGCGCCGGATCACCGGTCACACGTTGGACAAGGAACCGCACTGGCGCGAGCGCGGGTCGAAGTTGCTCACCGGTGCGACGCGTACCTGGTGACCGACCGGATACCTTCAAATCAGTTCGTGAGCAACGTCTCTGGGAGGCACTGCAATGACGGCCATCGTTCCCGAACCCACCTCGACTGCGGACCGCGACGGTCTTGTCGAGATGGCGTGGGACCCCATCACCCGAATCGTCGGCAGTCTGGGTATCTACACCAAGATCGACTTCGCCAATCGCGAAGTGGTGGAGTGCCACAGCACGTCGTCGATCTTTCGTGGGTATTCCCTGTTCATGAAGGGGAAGGACCCGCGCGACGCGCATTTCATCACCAGTCGTATCTGCGGCATCTGCGGTGACAATCACGCCACGTGCTCGTGCTACGCACAAAACATGGCGTACGGCGTCAAGCCGCCGCATCTAGGCGAGTGGATCGTCAATCTCGGCGAGGCCGCCGAGTACATGTTCGACCACAACATTTTTCAAGAGAATCTGGTCGCAGTCGACTACTGCGAGAAGATGGTCTCCGAGACGAATCCCGGTGTGCTGGCGCAGGCAGAGAACACGCGCTGCCCGCACGAGGAGCAGCACGGTTATCGCACGATCGCGGACATCATGCGGACTCTCAATCCGTTCACGGGTGAGTTCTATCGCGAAGCGTTGCAAGTCTCGCGTTCGACTCGCGAAATGTTCTGCTTGATGGAGGGTAGGCACGTCCACCCGTCGACGCTCTATCCCGGCGGCGTCGGAACCGTCGCGACGATCGAACTGATGACGGACTACATGTCGCGACTGATGCGGTACGTCGAATTCATGAAGAAGGTCGTGCCGATGCACGACGACCTGTTCGACTTCTTCTACCAGGCGCTGCCCGGTTACGAAAAGGTTGGCCTGCGGCGGACCCTGCTGGGTTGTTGGGGATCGTTCCAAGACCCCGAGTACTGCAATTTCTCGTACAAGGACATGACCGACTGGGGCCGGAAGATGTTTGTCACTCCCGGTGTGGTTGTCGACGGAAAGTTGGTCACCACGGATCTGGTGGACATCAACCTCGGTATCCGAATCATGCTGGGGTCCTCGTATTACGAGGACTGGAGTGATCAGGAGATGTTCGTCAAAACCGATCCGCTGGGTAACCCGGTCGATCGCCGGCACCCGTGGAATCAACACACCAACCCACATCCGCAGAAGCGTAATCTCGAGGACAAGTACAGCTGGGTCATGTCACCGCGATGGTTCGACGGAAAAGACAACCTCGCTCTGGATACCGGCGGGGGAGCATTGGCTCGTCTGTGGAGCACCGCTCTTGCCGGCCTGGTCGACATCGGATACCTCGAGTCGACCGGACACAGTGTGAAGATCAATCTTCCGAAAACAGCACTGAAAGGTCCCGTCTCGCTCGAGTGGAAGATTCCAGAACATGGCAGCAATACTCTCGAAAGAAACCGTGCGCGAACGTATTTCCAGGCATACGCAGCAGCGGCTGCCCTTCACTTCGCAGAGAAGGCGCTTGTCGAGATCCGGGCAGGCCGCACCAAGACGTGGGAGTCGTTCGAGGTTCCGGACGAGGGAATCGGTTGCGGATTCACCGAAGCCGTCCGCGGAGTTCTCTCACATCACATGGTGATTCGTGACGGCAAGATCGCGAACTATCACCCGTACCCACCGACCCCGTGGAATGCGAGCCCGCGCGACAGCTACGGAACCCCCGGTCCGTACGAGGATGCCGTGCAGGGTCAGCCGATCTTCGAGGAGAACGATCGAGACCACTTCAAGGGCATCGACATCATGCGGACCGTGCGTAGTTTCGATCCCTGTCTGCCGTGTGGTGTTCACATGTATCTCGGCGGCGGTAAGACCCTGGAGAAGTTGTACTCTCCGACGCAGTCCGTGACCGGGGAGTGATCGATGGAGCAATCGGCCGACTACTGGCGCGGAGCAGGTGAACGCATCGAGACGTTGTTGCAGGCCAATGCCGGTGCAGGCCCGGTGGCCAGGGATCGCGCCGAGCAACTGGTGCGCGAGGTCGTGCAGTTGTACGGCGCCGCACTCGAACGCACCGTCGCACTGGCGGATCCGGCCATGATGGATGCGATGGTTCGCGACGATCTGGTGTCGAGCCTCCTACTGGTGCACGGACTTCACCCGCACGACGTCGAGACCCGCGTACGCACTGCGCTCGACAGCGTGCGTCCGTACCTCGGCTCGCACGGCGGGGACGTCGAACTGATCGAGGTGGCGGACGGCGTGGTGCGGCTACGGCTTCTCGGAAGCTGTAACAGTTGCCCTTCGTCGTCGGTGACCCTCGAAACCGCGGTCCAGGACGCGGTGCAGGCGGCGGCACCCGAGACCACCGGAATCGACGTCGAAACACCGGATTCGCACGAGCTGAAGTCGGGTGTGATCTCGGTCGAGTCCCTGTTCTCGCACGTACACGCCGACGGGGGAGGCGCGCACTGGGTGGAGGTCCCCGAATTTGCCGAAGTCGACGCGGGTGAGGTCGCGGGTTTCCGGGTATCGGATACCGATCTGTTGGTCTGCCGCTCCGGTGACGATCTGTACGCGTATCGCGACCACTGCCCCGTATGTGACCATTCGATGGCGGGGGCTGTGCTCGAACGCATGATGGGCCTTCCTGTCCGAGACGCCGCTGTCCTTACCTGTCCGATGTGCTCTGCCCACTTCAGCGTGTACGGAGCGGGTGCGCGGGTCGGCACCGGCTCCGAGCACCTGGCGCCTCTGCCGGTGCTTATTCGCGACGGTGTGCTCTCGGTCGCGCTTGCCGACGATTCCGTGTTGCCGGTGACCTAGCCGTGGACGAAGCCTGGTCATGAAAACCACTGTGGGAGAGGTACTCACGCGAATCGCCTCGACGCGCGCCGTTCCGACCGGGCCGCTGTGTGAGATGTGCGCGGCGGGCATAGGTGACGAACACCAACACGTCGTGGACGTACAGGTCCGGAGCCTGATGTGCGTGTGCCGTCCCTGCTATCTGCTCTTTGCGCCGGTCGACGCGGATCTCCGATACAAAGCGGTTCCCGATCGGTATCTCGAATTTCCGGGCTTCGAACTCGCCCCTGGCCGGTGGGAGTCCCTGGAAATCCCCGTCGGACTGGCATTCTTCTTTCGGAACTCACTCCTCGACAAGTACATAGTCTTCTATCCGGGACCTGCCGGAGCTACCGAATCCGAGCTGCCCATCGACTCGTTCGAGACTGTGCTCGCGGAGAATCCGGGGCTCTCGCAGATGCGGGCCGACGTCGAGGCGTTGATTGTCTCGGTGCCCGCGTCAGGACAATCGCCGAGATGCTTCGTTGTTCCGATCGACGCCTGCTACGAGCTGGTGGGCAGGCTGCGCACAGTGTGGCGCGGATTCGACGGGGGCCAGGATGCCGCGCGCGCGGTGGACGAGTTCTTCGGGCGCGTCGAGGCGCGAAGCAGGTCGGCATGACCGTCCTCGACTTCTCGGTCGACAACGTGGAGGTGGAACCGTATGCGGTTACACCAAATCTGACGGTGAGATTGAGGATGTCGGAGACTACCGGCGCGACCGTCCGAGCAGTCGCTCTACGCGCACAGGTTCGAATCGAACCGCACCGCCGGCCGTACTCCGACGAGGAAGGCGACGCCCTGCGCGATTTGTTCGGTCCGCGGGAGCGTTGGTCGAGTACGCTGCGAACCTTCTTGTGGATGGAGTGTTCCGCGGTCGTTCAGGGATTCACGGAAACAACGGTCGCGGCCTTACCCATGGCGTGTACGTACGACTTCTCGGTGACGGCGTCGAAGTACATGCACGCACTCCGTGACGGAACGATTCCGATCGTGGTTCTACTGAGCGGAACCGTATTCACCGACGGGCAGCGCGGTTTCTCGGTACAGCAGATCCCGTGGGACAGATCTGCTGCCTACGAATTGCCGGTCGACGTGTGGAAACAGCTGATGGCCACGCATTATCCGGCCTCTGGTTGGGTACGCCTCGACCATGAGACGATTGCCGATCTCGTGCGATTCAAGGCAGCGCACGGCTTCACGGACCTCGAATCAGCCGTGCGGCAGTTGCTCACGGCGAGCGAGGTGCCCCGATGACCCGAACTGAGATGGATCACGACGTTCGGGCCGTGGCCGACGCTGTCCTGTACGAGGGATATCTTCTCTATCCTTACCGGGCCGGCTCGGCGAAGAATCAATCCCGTTGGCAGTTCGGGGTTCTCGGACCGCCCGGCGCCGCCGGTGACGGAGTCGGCGAGGAACCGTCGATGTCCGCCCAATGTCTGCTCGGCGAACTCGAGCGGAGCGGCGCCGAAGTAACGGCGACGGTGAGATTTTTGCACCACCAGTCGCGGACGGTTGAACGACTCGGCGCCGGCGGCGCGTGGATTCCGGTGGATCGGTTGGCCGTCGACGGGCACGAGGCGATCTCGTGGGACGAAGCCACCGAATCCGAGATCGTCTTGGGTCCGTGGGGTCTGGACGAACTCGAGGCCGGAGTCGAAGAATCCTTCTGTGCGGCGGGAGTTGTCGACGGCGAGACTCTGGCGGATTCTCTGGGCCGGGTAGTCGGACGGGTCGTTCGGACACGGCTTCCGGTGACTGGCTGCTTGGAATTGAACGCCTCCGCAGGGGACAGACGCAGGGTGATCTCCGTGAGCATCATGAACGACACGAGCGTCGACATGAGGGACAAGGGCACGGCCACGGCGCAGTCGATGCTCGGCACTCACGTCATTTTGACCTGCGCAGGCTCGAGGTTCGTGTCGTTGTTCGACGAACCAGATCACTCGGAGCCGCTGCGGCAAAATCGCTGTTATCCCGTGCTTGCGGGGACCGAGGATCCGACTCACCCCGGTACATCGCACACCGTTCTGGTGTCACCGATCATCCTGTACGACTTTCCCGAGATTGCGCCGCAGAGCGAAGGATCCCTGTTCGACTCGACGGAGATCGACGAAATTCTCACCCTGAGAATTCTCGCCATGACCGAAGAGGAAAAGGCGCGGGCGCGGGCTACCGACTCGAAAGCTGCCGACATCATCGATCGATGTGAGAGCTTGACGGCCGACGATCTAGCCGGCCTGCACGGCGTGCTGCGAGATTCGATTGCCGGTTCTGATCTGATACCCGAGGTGCCTGACGGCGTGGACTGGTGGACGCCGGAAGCCGACACCAGTGTTCAACCACGCACCGACGCAGTATTGATCAACGGCGTCCGCGTCTGTGGTGGAAGTACGGTTCGGCTTCACCCCTCACGTCGCGCTGATGCTCAGGACCTGTTCTTCGACGGCCGGATCGCCCACGTCGCCACCATTCATGAAGACGTGGACGGCGACATTCATGTTGGGGTGACGCTCTTGGACGACCCGGCCGCCGATCTGCACAACTGGTACGGCCGCTACCTGTACTTCGCGCCGGACGAGGTAGAGCCGGTGCCGCGAGACGGCGCGAGTTGACGTACTTCACGCTGTCGGACTTCACAGCTATCGGACTTCACAGCTTTCGGACTTCACTGCTATCGAGAGGAGAACCCGCCATGAGGAGCATGGGATTGCTGTCGACGGCACTTCTCGGCGCCACCGCGATCGCAGCCGCGATCGTTCTGGTGGTGTCGATGCCGGACATCCAGCGCTATCTGCGAATGCGAAAGATGTAAAGCACTGTGCGCGTGCTGATTGCAGGCGTCGGAAACATATTTCTCGAAGACGACGGATTCGGCCCCGAAGTTGTTCGAGCGTTGCAGCATGAGAATCTCCCGACGGGGGTTCGCCTGGTCGACTACGGGATTCGTGGTGTGCATCTGGCATACGACTTGTTGGAGTCGTGGGACGCGCTGGTGCTGATCGACGCATTACCGGTGACCGGAGTGCCGGGGAAGCTTGCGATCATCGAAGTGGATCCCGAAAGTGAAGGTCCGCAAGGAGGTTTCGACGCACACTCGATGCATCCGAGTTCGGTGTTTGCCAGCCTGCAGGCCCTCGGCGGAGCACTCCCGCGGACGTTCGTGGTGGGGGCACACGCGAAATCGATCGGCGACGGAATCGGATTGAGTGCAGAGATGCGTGATTCGGTAGGGCAAGCCGCCTCTGCGGTGATGGCACTCGTCCGGTCGATCGACGTGGATTGTGATGCCACCACATTGGGGCCGGAGGTGTGAGTCATGTGTCTGGGGATTCCGGGACGGGTACGCGAACTACTGGACGGATACGGCGGTCAACTCGCCCTCGTCGACGTGGAAGGTGCACCGCGCAAGGTCAACATCGGGATGCTCGACGAAGGCACCGTCACGGCAGGTGACTGGGTGGTGATCCACATGGGCTTTGCAGTCGAGAAGGTCGACGAACAGGGAGCACAGCGCGCCCGGGCCGGCCTCGAACTGATGGGCCGTGGTCAAGACGGTGAGATCGACGAGTCCGATACTCGTACCGGCGAGGTCGGGACATGATGATCGCCAGCCGTGTCATCGTTCGTGGCGTAGTCCAGGGGGTGGGATTCCGGCCGTTCGTTCACGCGACTGCGACCGAACTGGGACTGTCGGGTTCGGTGGGAAATTCTGCTCTCGGGGTCGTGATCGACATCGAAGGCGACGGAGAGTCAATCGATGCGTTTGTCGCTCGGGTGCGAAACCGCCCCCCACCGCTGGCACGAGTGGAGTCGATAGAGCGCGAGGACTCGCCGCCGCTAGGTCGTCAGGGGTTTTGCATCATCGAGACGGATGCGGGGGCGGTCGGGCGAACCTTGGCGCCGGCCGATGTCGGGATCTGCGACGACTGCCTGCGGGAGCTGACTGATCCGAGCGATCGGCGATATCGTCATCCCTTCATCACCTGCACCAATTGTGGTCCACGATTCACGATCATCGAGTCGATGCCCTACGATCGGGCCGCTACGACGATGAAGCGGTTCCCGTTGTGCGCGAACTGTGCGGCAGAGTACGTGGATCCCTCCGACCGCCGGTTTCATGCGCAACCGATTGCCTGCCCGGAGTGCGGTCCAACGCTTTCGTTCGTGGAAGGCGACGCGCCCACGGAGACCGGCGAGGGTGCACTGCTACGAGCCCGATCGCTGCTACGAGACGGGAAGATTCTTGCTGTCAAGGGAATTGGAGGATTCCACTTGGCCTGCGATGCGCGTGATGATCGCGTGGTTCACGATTTGCGTGAACGCAAGCATCGACCGAGCAAGCCGTTGGCGGTGATGGTGCGCGATGTGAGAGAAGCCAGAGCGCTGGGTGTGGTCGGGGATGCCGAGGCCGATGCCATGTCCTCGCGCGAGCGTCCCATAGTGCTGGTTGCCAAAGCGTCTGGATACACGCTGTCTCCCTCGATTGCCCCAGGTATTCCGGACATCGGAATCATGCTGGCCTACAATCCGATTCAGCATCTTCTTCTCGGGTTGGCGGGAGACGCTGCGGGCCCCGCGGCGTTGGTGATGACGTCGGCGAACATCGGCGGCGAGCCAATTCTGTACTCTGACGACGATCTCGAACGGGTGGGTGACCTGGCCGGCGGGGTGTTGACCCACAACCGTCCGATCTTGATGCCGTGTGACGACTCGGTGATGCGAATAGTCGGCAACGGACGACAGTTGCTTCGTCGCTCGCGCGGATATGCACCGCTGCCCGTTGCGGCGCCGTTCGATCTACCGCCCACCTTGGCGGTCGGGGCCGATCTGAAGAACACCTTCTGTCTTGCCGAGGGTGCGTATGTCTGGCCGAGTCAGCACATCGGAGACATGGGCGACCTCGCTGTCATCGACAGTTTTGCTGCCTCGGAGAGTCACTTCGAGTCGATCACCGGAGTAGTGCCGCACCAGATTGCCTGTGACGAGCATCCTCGGTATCGCTCGTCCTCGTGGGCTCGCAGTCGTAGTGGCGACCGACCGGTGCGCGTCGTCGGGCATCACCACGCCCATGTGGCTTCCGTGATGGGGGAGAACGGCCGGGACGGGAGCGAACCGGTTCTCGGAATAGCGTTCGACGGCACCGGCTACGGGGCGGACGGCGCAGTGTGGGGAGGGGAATTGCTGCTGGCGACGTACAAGGGTTATCGCCGTCTCGCGCATCTGGGATACGTACCGCTGCCAGGGGGCGATGCCGGAGTGGAACGACCGTACCGAATGGCGCTCGCCCACCTCTGGCATGCCGGGTTGGACTGGGAATCCGACCTGGCGCCGGTGGCAGCCTGTCCGCCACGAGAGCAGTCGGTCCTACTTCACCAGTTGGCAACCGGTTTCGGGTGTGTGGACACCTCGAGCATGGGGCGGTTGTTCGATGCAGTCTCCTCGCTGACCGGGGTTCGTCAGAGCGTCGACTACGAAGCGCAGGCCGCCATCGAACTGGAGGGCATTTCGAGGGGAGTCGACTGCGCCCCGTCGCGGTACACCTTCGACTGGGTGCAGTCGGACGACGATTCATGGACAGCTGATCCACGGTCGGTCATTCGGGCCGTTGTCCGTGATCTCCGGGCGAAGGTGCCCGCCGACGTGATCGGCGCGCGCTTCCACGAATCCGTCGCGCACCTCGTACTCAAGTGGGCAATCCGTGGCCGGGAACTGGCGGGAGTGGACGAGGTAGTTCTCACCGGAGGCGTGTTTCAGAACCCTCTCCTGCTCGTCCGGGCGTGTGCCCTGCTCGGAGAAGCCGGATTCACGCCGTTGACAGGACTGCAGTTACCACCGAACGACGGTGGTCTCGCCTACGGCCAAGTGCTGGTCGGGAGTTCGTCATGAGGTCAGGAGTTGTGCCATGTGCCTAGCCGTACCAGGACGTATCGAGTCCTTGGAGGAACGCGACGGAACGACGATGTCGGTGGTGAACTTCGGTGGCGTCCGAAAAGAAGTGTGCCTCGAATACATTCCGGGCGCCCGAGTCGGCGAGTACGTCGTGGTGCACGTCGGATTCGCGATCCAACGACTCGACGAGGAATCCGCACGCAGCACGCTGGCGGAATTCGAACACCTCGGCGTACTCGAAGAGGAATTCGGTGACGGGTTCGCCAGGGCTGCCCGGGCCGCCGGGATCGAACCGAAGGAGACGGAATCATGAAGTATCTGGACGAGTTCTCCGATCCGGAACTGGCCGGCAAACTGCTGGATCAGATCCGCGCGCTGGCCACGCGCCGATGGGCGATCATGGAAGTGTGTGGTGGTCAGACACATTCGATCATCAGGCACGGCATCGATCAACTACTCCCAGAGCAGATCGAGATGATTCACGGACCTGGTTGCCCGGTCTGCGTCACGCCGCTCGAGATCATCGACAAAGCTCTCGAAATCGCGGCAAAGCCCGATGTCATTTTCTGTTCATTCGGGGACATGTTGCGAGTTCCGGGGAGTTCGTCGGATCTGTTCCGGATCAAGAGCGCCGGCGGCGACGTTCGCGTGGTGTACTCACCGTTGGATGCACTGACTATTGCCAAGGAGAATCCGGACCGGCAAGTGGTGTTCTTCGGGATCGGATTCGAGACCACAGCGCCGGCCAACGCCATGACCGTCTATCAGGCCAATCGCCTGGGTATCAAGAACTTCTCGCTGCTCGTCTCGCACGTTCTGGTCCCGCCGGCAATGGCCGCGATAATGGACTCGCCAGAGTGCCGCGTGCAGGCATTTCTGGCGGCCGGGCATGTGTGCAGTGTGATGGGAACGTCGGAGTACCCGGCCCTCGCCGAGAAGTACAAGGTCCCGATCGTCGTCACCGGATTCGAGCCGCTGGATCTCCTGGAGGGCATCAGAAAGACTGTGCTGCAGTTGGAATCGGGTCGACACGAGGTCGAAAATGCCTACGCCCGTGCTGTCACGGCGGAGGGCAACACCGCAGCGAAAGCGATGCTCGAGGATGTGTTCGCGGTGTCGGACCGGACGTGGCGCGGCATCGGATCGATCCCGGACAGTGGTTGGCAGCTGGCGCCGAAGTATGCGTATTTTGATGCGGAAGAACGTTTTTCGGTGACCGATATCCACACCGACGAGTCGAGTGTCTGCCGGTCCGGTGAAGTATTGCAAGGCTTGATCAAGCCACACGAGTGCAGTGCCTTCGGGAAGGAATGCACTCCGCGGAATCCACTCGGTGCCACGATGGTGTCGTCCGAGGGGGCGTGCGCTGCGTACTACCTGTACCGACGCCTGGAACTGCAGGAGGCGGGTCATGCCGGCTGAGGAGACCGCTGTCGTGGACCTGTCGGCATGGGTGTGCCCACTGCCGCTGCGTGATTCGCCGAACATCGTCATGGGACACGGCGGTGGGGGAGCGATGTCCGCCGAGCTCATCGAGCATCTGTTCCTGCCCTCGTTCGGAAGCGCTGCCGATGCCGAGCTCGGCGACTCGGCTGTATTCGACATCGGCGGGGTGCGGCTCGCCTTCTCAACGGACTCGTACGTCGTGAAACCCATGGTGTTTCCCGGCGGAACGATCGGCGATCTTGCGGTCAACGGAACGGTGAACGACCTGGCGATGGCGGGAGCACAACCCTTGGTGATGTCGACGGCATTCATCCTCGAAGAAGGGACCGCGTTGACCGACATCGCAGGGATCGCGAAGGCGCTCGGGCGGGCTGCGCACGTTGCCGGCGTTCGACTGGTGACGGGTGACACCAAAGTTGTCGATGCCGGTCACGGCGACGGAGTCTTCATCAACACCGCGGGAATCGGGATTGTCGCCGACGGGGTGGACATCAACCCCACTCGCGCACAAGAGGGTGACGTCGTGATCGTCAGCGGCGACATCGGTGTTCACGGGGTGGCCGTGATGAGTTGTCGCGAAGGTCTCGAATTCGGGACCGAGGTGCGCAGTGATTGCGCGTCGCTCAACAGCGTGGTCGCCGACATGATTGCCACCGGCGTCGACATCCATGTCTTGCGCGACCCTACCCGGGGCGGAGTTGCCGCCACCCTCAACGAGATCGCTCAAGCGTCGAACATCGGTGTTGCGCTGGTGGAACGAGATCTGCCGATTCCCGCTGACGTGCGCGACGCCTGTGGGCTACTCGGTTTGGATCCTTTGTACGTCGCCAACGAGGGTAAGTTGATCGCCTTCGTTCCGCGAGAAGACTCCGACCGAATTCTGGAAGCGATGCGCGGTAATCCGCTGAGTGCGGGAGCTGCCGTGATCGGGGAGTGCGTGGCCGAACATCGCGGAATGGTGGTGGCGCGTACGGCATTGGGAGGCAATCGGGTAGTGGATTTGCCGGCAGGTGAACAACTTCCGCGGATCTGCTGATGACTGCCGTCGGTATGAACGGGCCGGCGTTGTTTGCCCGCTACGCGTATCCGCCGAACGAGTTGGGTTACTGCGGACCCGACGATCCTTCAGTGCTGCTTCGTCTGGCCAGCGGCAACTCGGGCAGCGGCGACCGTGATCGCGCTCGTCAATTCGACGGTGCGTGGCCGTACCTCGAGGCATTGGCCGCAAGTGCGGGCATCGACGATCCTCTCGATCCGCGAGTGATCGAAGCCTATTGGGTAGGAGGTGATCTCCTCGACTCGCTTGATTCGGGGGCGTTGTTGCAGCACTTGAGGGGGGCATTCGGTGAACGCGAAAACACCGGGTTTCTCCCTGCCCTCGGGGATCGGGACCGCGCGCTCGCGCACCACAGTTTTCACGTATTTCTGGTGTATCCGTGGGTCAAGCTTCTTCGGAAGCGCGGTGCGGTCCCACTGTCCGTCCTCCAGAACTGCCGGATCAGATGGGGAGTGGTCGAGGACGTGAGTGAGGAGCACGCGTTGGTGGTTTCGTCCCCGCTCGAGTTCGACGGTGAGCAACTCGTACGCGGCACGCCGGTGACGCAGCGAGTGCGATGGAGCGTTGACCGCCGCTCACTCGCACCGACGCCCGTCCAGGGCGCCTTGGTGACGATGCACTGGGATTGGCTGTGTGACAACATCACGTCAGAGCAATCACGGGCATTGGATGCCGCGGAAGACTCGGCATTGCGGATCGCGACCCGGATGCTGTCGACGTGACAGGCCCTGTCAGAGCAGGGACCACGGTCTGGAGGATACGCAGGTGTCAGGGCACGAAAAAGGTTCCGAGGCCCGGTGTTCCGATCGCCTGGGGATCGACGTATGCGACGACCTGACCCGAGCCCGGACGAATGGTGACGGGTTGTGCATCCAGTGTCGGAAATGATGCGGATCCGTACGCTCCGGTGCCGAGACTGAGCCAGTGGACGACCGCGGAGTGGGGGTTTCCGTCGCCGGGTGCGCGTTGCACGTGCAGCACGGCGACGCCCGGTTCTTCGCCGACGATCGCTGCAAGGTGGGGAGTGGGCAAGTCGACGAGCGGGACGTAAGGGTCGACCTGGAACGGAACCGTGCTCGGCGCCGCTGCCGCGGTACCCGGCATCATCACGCCGGAGATCGCAAGGGCCGCAAAGACCGCGGCACCGGTACGTGCAAAAGCGTTGAGTGCAGTCATACGATTCGACGCTAGTCGCTTGACCGGCGATTCGGTGCCGTTTCGCGTTTCAATCGGCGGCGGGGTGACGTCGACGCCACCGCCCAGTGGTACGCGAAGGTATTCGGAATGACGATCGAGATATTCGGCCCCACGGTACGCACTGCACTGAAGTTCGGAGATCAGAAGATCAATCCGAGGCCTCTCGGATCGGCGGAGCAAGACCCGGCCTGGACCACCGGCGTCGTCGAGACGGCAGGTTCCGAGGATTTGTGCTTCATCACTCTTGCGTCACCCGGAACTGTCCGTGAGCACCTGGAGAACTGTGGGGTCGAGGTGCTCGACGGGCCCGTGACCAAACTGGGTGCCCTCGGCGAGATGGTCTCGCACTATTGTCGCGAACCCGACGGAAGCCTCATCGAGATCGCCTTCTACCCGTGAACCAACCACTCCGAGGAGAAATTACTCCAGATTCAATGTCGTTCAGTGCTGCCTCCGCCGGCTGTCGACATCTTTCCCGGCCGTGCACTTGGAATCCTCGTTCGTCACCGGACTTTGCGGGTCCCGCTTCTCTGATCGTTCGTCCGCGGTCCGCGTCCGTCGGACTGTTCTCTTCCAGATCGCTGATCGAACTGGTTTCGAGAAGGTGTCGGACCGGCGTCCGATGGCTTTCGAGGGGGATCTAGCTACTTCCATCGTCTATCGAGTGAGCGAGGGTGGAGACGGTGCGCTTTCGGTGGGTTGTTGCCGGTTGCACTGTGTCGGGCCAGTCAGCAGTTTCTTCCAGCGCCCAGTCGGCCCATTCTGCGATGTGGTTGAAGTGGCCGATCATGAACCGGTTGGCCAGTGCCATCAGATGATTCTGCTGGGGGAGTGTGCCGGCTTCGGGGGCCGAAATCCGTTGTGCGTGTGAGACGAACAGACTTCGGGACCGAGTTGCCTGTTCGCGTATGGTGGTCAGGTTGGTCCGCAGGTCGGCAATCGTGCCTTGGTTGGCGAAGATCACGCGGATCATGCCTTCGAACTGCAAGGCGGGGGGTGTGGCCTGGGTGGCGAGCCAGTCACTCAGCGCTGTGCGACCTTCGTCGGTGATGGAGTAGACCGTGCGCGAGCGCTGAGTGCCTTTCGTTACCGTGCTCGCCGTGACCAGACCGCGTTCAAGCAGTATTTTGGGGGCGTTGTATCGCTGTCGGTCTGCGCTGGGCCACAACTCGGCGACCCCGCGTCCGACCTGTTCGGCGATCTCGTATGCCGACCAGTCCTTGACCGTCAGCAGTCCCAGGATCATGTACGAGGTAGGTGTGAGATCACGCTGAGCCACATGGCTCCCTTCGTTCCGCGGTTACATCCGAGCCTACAAGTGCTACTTCCCTTCACCGTTTGCATCCTCGGTGTCGGCGATGTCGTCGGATGTGTCCTGAGCGGGCTTGCCGTAGATGAAGGGGACGAGCGCTGCAGCGACGGCAGAGGCCGGGGCGAAACCATCGGCCGTGGGTGCCAGATTTCCCCACACCACCAAGGTTACGTCGTTGACCGGGTCGTACCCCATGAACGAGTTGTAGCCGGGCAGTTCGCCGATGTGGCCGTACATCGGACCCATTTGAGCGATACCGTATCCGTATCCTGCGGATCCTTCGCCATCTGTGGGTTGCACACTGTTCAAACGCAACTCTTGTGTGGCGGGACTCAGGAGCGAACCGGTTCCCAGAGCTTTGACCCATGTCGCCATGTCGTTTGCAGTCGAAATTCCCTGACCTGCAGACCATGTCCACGAGGGATTGTGCCTAGTGGTGTTGGTCGGTTTTTCGGTGCCTGCGGCGATCGCGTCGAGGCGAGATTGTGGGAGAGCCTCTTTGCCTTCGCCGAGCGTTTCGACGTTGCCACTGTAGGTGTAGCCGTCTGCAAACGGAGTCGGGATGCTGGTGTCGGTGTTCGCAGGAAACGACGTCCCTGCGAGTGCGAGTGGCCCGAAGAATCGGTCCGCGAAGATCTGCTGAATCGGCTTGCCGTCCAGCTGCTCGGCGATCAAGCCGAGGAGAACGGTATTGGTGTTGGAGTAGTGATAACCGGTGTCGGGCGCGAAATACGGCGGCTGGCTCAGCCCCATTGCCAGCAGTTCCTCGGGTGTCCACACTCGCTCCGGTTGCTCGTCGAGCGCCCGGTTGAGTTCGAGGGTTTCGGTGTAGTTGTACAGGCCGCTACGCATGTCGAGTAGGTCGCCGATGGTGATGTTGTCGCCGTTGGGGACATCTGGGCGGAACTTGCTGACCGGATCGGTTACCGCAACCTTGCCTTCGTCGACCAACTGCAGGATGGCCGTACCGGTCCAGGTCTTGGTGTTCGAGCCCACGCGAACCTTGGTGTCCAGAGTGGGAGGCTCGTTCACGCCTTCCCTGACCGAACCCCATGTATTGACGTACTTCTGCGTCGGCGTCGTGATCATGACCACCATTGCGATCTCACGGAACTCTTCTGCCTTCTCGGAGACGACGGAATCCATTGCGGCGCTGTCGAAAGACAAGACGGCGCCGTCCGCAGACCCGGCGGAGGTCGGCGGGGACGACGAGGGGGACTCGGAATCGGTTGCGGACGAACAGGCTGAGAGCAGCAATGCCGTAGCGATGCAGGCCACAGCCACTTTGCTGGTCTTGACGTTGTGAAAGGACGTCGACTTCCCAAAAGGGTTCATAGAGGGACTTTAAGCGATACTGCACTCTGCATGCTGCACTTTGCAGTAAATTACGACAAATCAGTCATGCATCCTCAGGAGCGTCCATGCCGCACACCACATCAGTTCGCGCCGTCGCTGCGTTGATCAGCGTCGGAGTAGTCCTCACCGCATGTTCGGCGAAGCCGTCGAATTCCGATTCCGCATCGGCTCCGGCGCAACAGGTTCCCGAGGAGGCAGCCCGCATCATGGCCACCGATCCGTACGCCATGGCTCGGTGGTCCTATCTCTTGGTCGACCCCGCCACCGACGAGGTGATTTACAGCAACAATGCTGATAGCTCTATGTTTTTGGCTTCCCAGACCAAACATTTCACCGTCGGCACCGCCTACGACACCCTTGGTGTAGACCACACTGTCACCACCCCCGTTTATGCCACTTCTCTCCCCGTCGAGGGCACCCTTACCGGTGATCTGGTGCTGGTCGGCTCCGGTGACCTCGCGCTCGGTGGGCGCAACGCCGCACAAGGCCGATTCGATTTCGCCACCGACGGCATCGACCACGTCTACGCCGATGCCCTGCCAGGAGCCGTTCTCGCGCCCGGTGATCCGCTGGCAGGCCTGAACGATCTCGCACGACAAGTGGCCGACGCCGGCATCACTCGGGTAAACGGCGACGTTCTGGTGGACCCTCGTCTGTGGGACACATACTCGACAGTCGAAGGCCTGGTCCCGTCGATTTTCGTCAACGACAACCTCGTCGATATCCAGGCGAGTCCGGGTGCGGTAGGTGAGCCCGCCGCCATCGACATGCTTCCCGGTAACGGCCTGTTCCGCGTCGATGCTCAGGTCACCACGGGTGAGGAAGGTAGCGACTCGACTCTGAAGGTTGCGGCCGATCCGTCCGATCTCACCCAGATCAACGTAACCGGGTCGGTACCGGCTGGAAAGACATCACTGACTGTCTATCGCATTACCGACGCGTCGACGTGGGCGCGTCAGCTGTTCGTAGAAGCACTGCGACGCAATGGAATCGAGGTTGCATCGGTATCTCGTACGAACAGCACGGCTGCCCTGCCTGTCGATCGGACATATTCAGGAAGTCGACAAGTTGCGAGCCTGCAATCGGCACCAATTTCGGAGTCGGGAGGGATGATTCTCGCGACAAGCTACAACACGGGCGCGAACACTTTCTTGTGTCTGTTGGCAGTAGCGACAGGATCGTCGTCGTGCAGCGACGGTCTTCCCACCGTGCGGGCACTCGCCGAGAAGGCAGGTATTGCAGCATCCGACCTGGTGGTCATGGACGGCCAGGGTGGAGACCCGTCACAATCGACGCCCACAGCCGTCCTCCAGTGGCTCGACTGGGTGGACCAGCAGCCATGGGCCGATACGTTCTGGGCAGGTCAACCCGTACTCGGTGAGCGAGGCTCGTTGTCGGGCGTGGGAACCGACAGTCCGGCAAAGGGGAAGGTCATCGGTAAGACGGGAACATCCGCCGACGTCGAATCTGACACCGGCAGGTTGATAGTCACTCTTCAAGCGTTGTCGGGTTACATGATCACCCCCGACGATCGCCGACTTCTGTTTGTCGTCGCCGTCAGCGATGCAGTGTTTCCCGACCTGCCTAGGGGCGTGTTCCAAGTCGGGGGAGACGTCGGTGGTGTTGCCGCTGCATTCCAACAAGCTCAGACGAATTGACGGGGCGAGACGGAGGTCCGGCGTTCGGGCGCTCATCCCTTTCGAATGAGGCACGAACGATGTAGGCGCACAGAGTGTCAGGATTGGCGCGCAGCGGTATCGACTGCGTCCCGATGAGAAACGAGTTTTGACATGGGTTCCGTTATCGGAGATCTCCTCCCCATAGCTGTCGGTGTCGCCGTGTCTCCGGTAGCCGTCATCGCCACGATCTTGATGTTGCTCTCCAAGCGCGCGGGTAGCACCAGCATCGGGTTCGCGTTGGGTTGGCTGCTCGGAATCTTCATTGCCACAGTTCTTTTTGTCACCCTGTCCAGTGCCCTCAGCACCTCGGACAATGGACCGTCTGCCACGGTATCGTGGATCAAACTCGCTCTCGGTGTCCTCCTGTTGGCCTTCGGGGTCAAGCAGTGGCGAGGGCGCAGCGGCGAACACGAAACACCGAAGTGGATGCAAGCCATCGACGAGATGACCGCGGTCAAGGGGTTGGGCCTAGGATTCGCGCTCGCCGCGATCAACCCGAAGAATCTGCTGATGTGCATCGCGGCGGGAGTGTCGATCGGCTCGGCGTCGCTGGCGACCAGTGGAGTGATCGCCTCTGTCCTTGTCTTCACGATCATCGCCAGTTCAACGGTCGCGATCCCGGTCATCGGATACCTGGTGTCTGCTGATCGTCTGCGCGAGCCGTTGGCCAAGCTCAAGGTCTGGCTCCAAGACAACAACACCACGGTAATGAGCGTGTTGATCTTGGTCGTCGGAGTTGTTCTGATCGGCAAAGGAATCGGCGGAATCTTCTGATAAGCCCTCTTTCACGTGGTGTGAACGCGGACCGCCGAGGTGGGTGTCCTATCAGGCCAAGTTCACCGCGTAGTCGCCATCGGCGTGGCTGATCAGTTGCCAGCCGCCCTCTAGCGGGGACAGTCGGACGTCGGAGAGATTCGTGGTCTCGAGCTGTGGCCGGTCGGTGCCGGGGTACCAGGCTTCGACCTGTCCGGTACCCGTCCCGGTAAACCCGTTGCGCGACAACTCCGTCAGTGTGCCGGGCGCTGCTCGCGGATAAGCACGCGAGAGTGGCGCGGCGAATCCCTCTACGAGCCCGAGTGATTCACCGGACGGGCAGTCGATGCGATTCAGATTTCCCTGTGGCTGGTGGGTATTGCCGTCGCGAACCGGGTGGGGGTCACCGCACGCTTGTGTCCACGACCACCACGCGCCGCCCATCCGGTACTTGTCGGTGGCGTCGACGAAGCGGTCGACGTCTGCTCCCTGCTCGCCGGCATCCCCGAACCAACCCCATTCACCCGTCCACAACGGGGCGTCGTACCAGGCGGCAGCGCGGTCGGCGATCTTGAACCCGTCTTCGATTCCGGGGAATTCGGCACTGACTGTTATCGATTCGCTGTAGAGATGTGGCGAGAAGACCACCAGAGGATCGGTCAGGTACTGGCGTGGGGGCAGCGCGTCGAAGCCGAATGCCGACCAGATCGCGCTGGGCTCGAAGAACACGAGGTGCGGAAATCCGCCTGATTCGGCCTGTCTGATGGCGTCGGTGGCCCGCTTGTAGAACTGCCCGATCTGATCAGCGGCGGTGAATGGATCGCGCAGGCCGGGATTCGGTTCGTTCAACAGGTCGTATCCGGCCACCGCCGGTTCGTCTTTGAACTCGGCGGCCAACCGCGCCCACGTAGCCACGAGGCGACTCTGGATTCCTTGCTCGTCGTCGTAAAACGCCTGGAAGGCATGGGCGATCGCCGGTGCGGCTTCCCGGAGTCCAGCGATATTGCAGGTCGTCCATCCGCCGGTCAGGGTTGCCCACTCCGGTGCGCCGTCCCAGCCGACTCCCGGCTCCATGAAAGACGGGCACGACTGGTCGCTCGGGGTGCCGACGTACGGGCCCCATGCGTCCTGATGCATGTCGAGAACGGTGTAGATGCCGTGGTCTTTCGCGTTCTGGACTGCGCCTCGAATCCGGTCGACATACGCAGCGTCGAATGCACCGCGGGTCGGTTCGAGGAGGGACCACGCGACGTTGAGTCGGACAACGTTGAAGCCCAGCGCGGCCATCTGCGCGAAGTCCGTTCTTCCCAGCGGCGTAACGGTGGGTAGACCGGTGCCGTTGGTTGCGTAGTCATTGAGACCGTTGGCGTTCACGCCGCGGAGCAACACCGTTCGTCCGTCGACGTCCTTGATCGTTCGATCTGCGACGGTCAGTTGGGGGAGAGTCCAGCCCGGATCCGGAGGTGAAGCGTTTGCCGCCGGGGCTGCAATCTGGATAGCCAGGATTGCAAGGGTGGCAAGCAACAGCGCACGCATCCGTCGACCTTTCTAGACAAACGTCCAATTCAGAGATGAGGGTAGCGTGAGAACGCCTTATTGCGGCGCGATTCGCACATACCCGTCACGTCTTCATTGCCTGGAATGCCCCGGCTCGAGGCTGCTGTACGGGGTGCGAGAATTGTCGACAAGTCGCGACCCGAGGGAGCATTTGTGAAGCTTGCACTGACTGATCTGGTCGAACAACTACCCGGCGACGATGTGGCGATCACCCGAGCGTTCTATGCGCCGCGGCTTGCCGGTGTCGGTCCGAGTTCGCTGCAGGAACTGCTTGTGGCGCGAGCATCCAGGGTGGTTGAGCCCACGGCGACCCGGGCTGTTGAACACACACTCGACATCGAGGGTCGATCCGTTTCAGTGCGCGTAGTCACGCCGAAAGACGGCGTTGTCAACGGGGTCTATCTGTATCTTCCGGGTGGTGGTTTCTACATGAGTTCAGCGGCCAGCGCTGACGCCCGAAGTACGAGACTTGCCGACGCGGTCGGGGTGGCAGTGGTTACCGTCGATTACCGGCTTGCGCCGGAATTCCCTTGGCCGGCAGCGCCGGACGATTGTGAGGCAGTCGCTTTGTGGCTACTTGATGTCGCTGCCGAACGGTTCGGGACAACCAGGCTTGCCATCGGTGGCATGTCGGCGGGAGCAACCTTGGTGACGACGACATTGCTGCGCCTTCGTGATCGAGGTCTGGCCAAGTCGTTTTCGGGTGCCGTGCTGGAAGCGGGCACGTACGACGTCAGTGCTCAGACTCCCGCGGGCCGCACCATCAGCGACGAATACTTCATCGAAGCCTATGTCGGGCATGTCGATGATCGCACTCTCCCGGATATTTCTCCGACATTCGGCGACCTCAGCGGCCTGCCGCCTACCCTCGTGGTGGTCGGGTCAGAAGACGTGGTTCTGGCTGAGAACCTCTCCATGGTGGCGCGGCTGTCGGCGGCCGGTAACGACGTCGACTTGCGTCTCTATCCTGTTGTCCCGCATGGATTTACAAACCATCCAACGCCTGTTGCCCGGCGCGCTGCGCTCGATATGGGTGCTTGGCTTCGGAATCGACTCGACTCCAACCCCGCGTGACAAGCACGGGCGCGGTTCAGTGTGCCGAGGGTGTAGGAGTGGCAGGAGCGGGCAATTCGGACACCTGAACAAATGTCCGGTTTCTGGGGCAAAGTCGGGACGAGGAGCGCGCCACCCTTGTAATCTCGCACGTGAGTTTGCGGGGGCGCGGGGTCGTCCAGCACAGCGAGTGAAGAGGACGACGATGACGACTGCTTACACGCGCCGCCGAGGGGCGCATTCTTTCGGAATCGCCCTCACTGCGCTGTTTACCGTGGTGGCGGCCTTGACTGGCCCCGCACTCGCCTCCGCCTCGAGCGGCGACCCGCAATCGGGTTCGAGCCAGTTCGGATCGTCCGGGGAGCAACCGCCGCTGCCGGAGATCCCACCGCCGTCCGCGGCCGAGATCAGGCTCGACGAGGCGCGGAACTTCCGCGACATCGGCGGCTATCGGACTACCGACGGCAGGACCGTCCGGACAGGCCTGGTGTTCCGTTCCAACAAGCTCAGCTCGCTCAATGAGACTGATCTGGCCAAACTCACCGCCGCGAACCTGACCCTCGACGTCGATCTGCGTAACACCTCCGAACGCACGGAGGATCCCGATCGGATCCCCGCCGGGGTCACCTACCAGGTCGCCGACGTCGTCAGCATCGACCATGGCATCGCGTTCCACGAGTTCGTTCCCCTGACCCTCGGTCGCGCGTTGATCGACGGCGCGGTCAACGGAACCTCGAACATCGGCCAGAGCATCGGCTACCCGTTCATGGTCAACTACCGTGGCTCCGATGTCGCCTTCCATGATCTGCTGACGGCGATCGCGAACAACTCCGACGGCGCAACCGTCTACCACTGCAGCGCAGGGAAGGATCGCACCGGTTGGGGTACCGCGATCCTGCTGACCATCCTCGGTGTCCCGCGTGAGGTCATCAGTGCCGACTTCATGGCGTCGAACACGTACCTGGGCCGGGACGACGCGGTGGACCTGTCGTGGCTCGATGCGGCGTACGCCCAGGTGGACCGGCTCTACGGTGGTATGGATACTTACGTACGGGAGGGCCTCGGCGTCGACCAGGGCACTATCGACTCTCTGCGTGCCAAGCTTCTCCTCTAAGCGCAGCCCCACACCTCGACTTATTGCCCACTCGAACCCTCTGCTGTTCCAGCGCGACCAATGATTACGGGAACGCGCAATTGTGTGGCGCTGCTCCTGCGGTGGGCTCGAGGTTGCGGTCTCCATCATCAGGCCGCATGCCAACACCAAGTGGCGCAGGAACTTTGCTCACAAGAAGCACGCCTGATCATGCACTCGACGCTGGCCAATTGGTCAGCATCGAATCGAGAGCCTCGAGGATCCTGGACCAGCTTTCGGCGCTGTCCGGTGCACTGTGGCTGAACGATCCACCTAACTCCAGGCTGGCATATCCATGGAAAACGCTGCCTAGCAACCGAACTGCGTGAGTCTGGTCGAGGTCGGTGAGGTTGTATCCGCGCAGAATCGATCGCATCATCTGCGAGTGTCTGAAGCCCGCGCTCGCTGCTGCGTCCTCCGGGGTGAGGCGCATCTGTGACGCGGCGTACCGGCCGGGGTGTGCCTTCGCGTAGTCGCGATAGACGTTCGCGAAGGCGGTCAAAGCGTCGCGGCCGGACCGACCGGCCACGGCGTCGGCAGCCTGGTCTGCCATCTCCTCCAAAGCGAGCAACGCGATTCTGGTTTTGAGGTCGTTCGAACTCTTCACGTGGGAGTACAGGCTTGCGACTTTGACGTCGAACTGCCTGGCGACTGCCGATACGGTCACGTGCTCGAAGCCGACCTCGTCGGCCAATTCCGCGCCCGCCATCGCGAGGCGGTCGGCTGTGAGTCCTGCGCGAGGCATGTCAATCGGTCCTGTTCGTCGGGAGGGTAAACCATTTGCCTAAAGAGTATAGGCAAATTACTATCGGCAGTAGCAAACTTCCGTAAACGATTTTCAGGTGAATGAAATGCACAGCCAGAGCAGCTGGATTACTACCGAAATTTCCGAGGACATCGTGCGCGGAGCCCTCGAAATCGAACGGACCGAACGCGGTGTGCTGACGCACCGCCTACCTGCCAAGGCTCGCACGCAATTCGCTGACGGGCAGATGGCAATGGCGCAATCACAACCGTCCGGGGTGCGGCTTGTATTCCGAACCAGCGCCACGAGCATCGAACTCGATACTCTGCCCACGAAAATGATCTACACCGGCGCTCCGCCGAGGCCGCAAGGGGTGTACGACCTGCTCGTCGACGGCGAACTGGCCGGGCAAGCAAGCGCTACGGGCGGCAATACGGTGACGATCGACATGGCTACCGGTACCGCTCAGAGGCAGTCCGGACCTGTCAGTATCATCCGTTTCGCGGAGCTGCCCGCGCGATCCAAGACCGTCGAGATCTGGTTGCCACACAACGAGACCACCGAACTTGTCGCATTGCGAACCGACGCGCCACTCGAACTCGCGGTTGATACGAAGCGCCGCGTGTGGCTCCATCACGGAAGCTCGATCAGTCAAGGATCCGGCGCTGAAAGTCCCTCCGGCACTTGGCCTGCTCTTGCAGCCTCCGTCGGCGGCGTGGATCTGATCAACCTCGGGTTCAGTGGCAGTGCTCTGCTGGACCAGTACACCGCCCGCGCGATGCGCGACACTTCTGCTGACCTGATCAGCATCAAGATGGGCATCAATCTGGTCAACGCAGACGTGATGCGCCTACGGGCCTTCACATCTGCAATGCACGGCTTCCTCGACACGGTTCGCGACGGTCATCCAGTGGCTCCGCTGTTGGTCGTTTCGCCCGTCTATTGCCCGATCCACGAGGACACACCGGGGCCTGGTGCCTTCGACTTCGACGCTCTTGCCAGAGGCGAAATGCGATTCGTTGCCACCGGAGATCCCGCCGAGCGGGCATCCGGGAAGCTGACGCTGCGCTCGATTCGGGAAGAGTTGGCGCGCATCGTAACCCAGCGGTCAGTCGATGATCCTAATCTGCATTACATCGACGGGTGTGATCTCTACGGTGCCGCGGAGAACGAAGAGTTGCCGCTTCCCGATCAGCTCCATCCGGACGCTGCAACGCATCGTCTCATCGGCGAACGCTTTGCCCAACGTGTATTCGCAGACGGCGGTGTATTCGCCGGCGAGGTGTAATCGCCGGCGAGGTGTAATCGCGCAATCTGATTCGGCTCACACCACCACTCACATCACGGTGAGCCGAATCAGCGGGTACTTGCGATCGGACTTGCTCTGGTACTTGGCGATTCGGGGCTGGGCGGTGGCCACTTGGTGGCCACTTGGTGCCACGCATGCTCGCGATCGTCGCCTTCGAGTTCGTGAGCTGTGACTGGTACGACATTTCGGCCGGGCATCTCGATAGACACTCGATCGGGATGCGCCACCACATTCGAGTGCCAGTCCGGGTTTCGACCGCCGCCGCCCGAAGCCACGATCAACAGACCGCCCCTGCCGTCGGACAGGTGCATCAGCGGAGTCTCTCGGGGTTGCCCGCTGCGTCGGCCTACCGTGTGCAGGATGAGGACGTCCATTCCCATGAACGTGCCTTTCCCGCGCCGAATCTTGCGATTCGTGCGGGCGTTCGCGTTCCGCTGCATCCACCGTGACAGTGCGCCGGGACCGCCGGACTTCGGTTCGCAGTGATTCCCGATGGGATCTCTCGGTGTTGGATCCGTCTGTGCCATGGTCGGCTACCTCCAGTTTGTCGGCGTGAGCGTCGTTTCGACAAACCTATGAGGCTTGCGGGCTCGGTGCTTCTCGATTTCTGATCACTGTGTTTTCCGGTCACTGTGTTTTGTGATCGGAGTTCACAAGATTTGACCCTGACGTAGCGTGAGGGCTCACGATGACTTCATGACCGACACCTACCCTGCATTCGACGTCAGCCCCGTCCCTGTCCCTACGACAGATGCCGTGCCTCCGGAACAGTTCCGAGGTCTCTACGGTATGCCGATGTTCGTGTCTGTTCCGACTTCGGATCTGGCCGAATCGGCAGACTTCTGGATCCGCGGGCTCGGGTTCTTCGACCTCTTTTCGGTGCCTGATCGACTGACGCATCTGCGGCGCTGGGCATTTCAAGACGTTCTGCTCGTGCCCGGCGAGCGAGCAGATTCACCACCGTCCATCAGCGTGAGCTTTGCGTGTGTGCTGAGTCAGATCGACCAGATAGCAAAGGCGTGTGAGGAATTGCGGCCCGGATGCACCAGCGGTCCAGACCTGAAGCCGTGGAATTCACTGGAGTTGGAGATCGTGACACCGGAGAACGCGCGTGTGATCATGACGGCCGCTCGTCCGTACGACCCGAACAGTGCCGAGGCCGAGCATCTGCGAGGTATGGGAATTGACGGACCCGACGACTGAACAGAAGTCTGACGCGGTGGTCTCGCGCACCGCGTCTGTCAAACTGGATGCCGTGACGGACCAACTCTTCGGAGACGAGGCAGACAGTGCTCTTACCGTCGGTGCTGCCGCATCTCGGCTGGGCATAACTGTACGTACCCTTCATCATTGGGACGCAATCGGTTTGGTGTGCCCGTCCGGGCGCAGTGACGGTGGCTACCGGCTGTACACCGACGCCGACCTCGGCCGAATTGGTCGCGTACTTGTCTACCGCGACGTGGGCTTGTCGCTCGACGAGATCGGGATATTGCTCGAATCGCCGGCAGCCCACGTGGATGAAACACTGCGCGGGCAGCGCGCCGAGTTGCGACAACGGATTGCCGACTTGGAGCAACGGGGCGAGTCCTTGGATCGCATCATCGATGCCAGGAAGTCCGGTGTGCTGTTGCCGGCAGACGAGCAGGTGTCGATCTTCGGCCGACACTGGCAGCCGTCATGGGGGCCGGAGGCGCACGAGCGTTGGGGTGACAGTGCGCAGTGGGCGCAGCACGCGGAACGGTCGGCGGGTAGGACCGCTGAGGATTGGCAGAAGATCACCGACTGCGTCGAGACGCTCAACGAAGATCTGGCGTTGGCGTGCCGCGCGGGTGTCGAACCGGGAAGCGCCGAGGCGAATTCGCTGGCAGAACGCCACCGAGCGTCGATCGGGGTCTACTTCGACTGCACACATTCGATGCAGGTGTGTCTGGGGCGGATGTACGTGGCCGATCCGGGATTCTCCGAGTTCTACGACGCGCTGTTCTACGAGACGGTCGAGGCCGGTCTGACCGCGTGGCTCCGCGCTGTCATCGATGCGAACGCTCTGGCCCATGGAGTTGTCCCCGAATCGGCGACATGGGTGTGAGTGAGCTGGTGGTCGCTCGTCAGTCCAAAGACGCGCAGGCAGTGCACCACGGTCGGCCGTCGACCCCGGGGGCACGATGGGGTACTGCGATGCGCGCGGCCAAAATGCAGCTTTCGTTGTCGTGATAGACGTCGAGATCCGAAGGAACCGTCGAGTGGAACGCCGGGACCTTCATGTCTACCTCCGTTGTCACTCGCCAGAGAGTTGGCTCGTTGCGGTAATCCTCCCACCCCAGCGATCATCTCGCCTGTCGGAAGAAGCACGTGTCAAGGCGGGGGCCGACACCTGCTGTCCTCGCCGCGCGATCATGGAGCCGCACAGCGGTTTACAGGTGTGAGAGCCTGATCACCCTTCCGGCCGAACCGATGCGCACTGCGCGCGCGGTGTGATCTTCGACGGCGCTCACCGCAGAGAATCGCACAGGGATAGGCTGGACGAATGCGTGGAGAGTACAAGGTTCCTGGTGGAAAACTGGTCGCGGTCGACGTCGAGGTGGCGGACGGTCGGCTGGCCGAAGTCGCAGTCTCGGGGGACTTCTTCCTCGAGCCCGACAGTGCGCTCGACGACATCAACGCGGCGTTGCGCGGAATGCCAGCCGACTCGGATGCAGAACAGTTGGCACAAGCTATCTCCAGTGCGCTCGACGAGTCCGTCTCGATGATCGGCTTCACGCCGCAGTCGGTCGGTATTGCGATCCGGCGCGCACTCGGTCACGCCACGAGTTGGGCGGATCACACGTTCGACCTCATCCCACCGGTGGTTCTGGACCCAGCGATGCACGTCGCGCTGGACGAGGTCATCGCGCGTGAGGTGGCATCGGGTGAGCGTCCGCCGACACTGCGATTCTGGGACTGGGACTCGCCCTTGGTCGTGATCGGATCGTTCCAATCCGTGCGTAACGAGGTCGACTCCGAGGCTGCTGAGCGGCACGGCATCGGCGTGGTGCGCCGAATCTCCGGTGGCGGCGCGATGTTCATGGAACCTGGCAACTGCATCACGTACTCGTTGGCAGTACCGGCGTCGTTGGTCGAAGGTTTGAGTTTCGAGCAGTCCTACGCGTTTCTCGATCAGTGGGTGATGGGAGCGCTGGCCGAGGTGGGTATCAACGCTCGGTACGTGCCGCTCAACGACATCGCCTCGGACAAGGGCAAGATAGCCGGCGCCGCTCAGAAGCGATTCGCGTCCGGCACCGTGCTCCATCACGTGACCATGGCCTACGACATCGATGCGGAGAAGATGACGCAGGTGCTGCGAATCGGGCGAGAGAAGATGTCGGACAAGGGAACCAAGAGCGCAGCCAAGCGGGTCGATCCGCTGCGTTCTCAAACCGGAATGACGCGTGCAGCGATCCTGGAGTCGTTTGCGCAGCACTTCCGCGGCCAGTACGACACCCGTGACAGCGACTACACGGACTCGGAGTTGGAGCAGGCGCGCAAGCTGGTGGACACGAAGTTCAGCACCGAAGCGTGGACTCACCGCGTCCCGTGACGCCGTTGTCTCGGGATACCGACAAACCGGGACGAGACCCGAGAGGTCTCGTCCCGGTCGACCTAGCTGGCCGGAGTCGTTGAGTTTGCCCCGAGAAGTTCAGCGTCGTCGTCGACGACGGAGTTCCTCTTCGGAATGGTGAAAGTTGCGCTCACACACAGGATTGCGATGACGAAGCACGCCAGTGTGTACCACAGGTTCCCGATGGGATCTCCAGCGCTGGTGGAACCTTCGACTGCGTCGAAGAAGTCCGGAAGCGCACTCGCCCACAGTACGGCCATGACAACCAGGTACACCACGCTGTAAATCTGGACGAACCTGTTGGTGTGTGCAGGAGCGTTCGATTCTGCCGAGCGCAGGTTTCTCCACTGGCGGACGAGAACCACGATCGCGACCACTGTGAGGACGGCGAGTTCCGCCGCATAGAGGAACCCACGAACGGTGTCACTGCCCATCCCGAAGACCGTCGCCGGGAGCGGGAGAATGAACGTGCCCAGCGATGCCAGCAGGCCGATCACGATGGTGCGCCAAACCAACTGAAGCCCGGAGAAGTGCTTGCCGGCATCGACGTGCCGTCCGACGAAGTACTGGACGCAGAATGCCAACGACATCGGCCACAGAGCGGCGAAGACGACCACGCTGGGGAGTGGAACCGCGTCGAACATGGGTTGGTTGATCGGGTTCGACGTCGACCACTCCCACCACCGCAACTGGGGTCCGAGGTGATCGAAGATTTCGTAGAACGCATGGTGGACGAAGCCGACGCAGACTGCACCCAGCAGGGGACCGTATTTGCGGAAAACGCCGAGCATTCTGACTATTTCGAAGGCCAATGTCGCCATGAGCGGGTAGATGGCAATGATGTACAGCGGCAGTCGACCCCACATGAAGTCGACGGTGAACACGTTGTGCGCGAACATCGTGTCCACTTGTTCTTCGATGCCGAAGGCTGCCGGGAAGTACAGCGGAGGCTCGATGATGAACAGGTAGGCGGTGGCGCCGAACCAAAGGACCAGGTTGGTGGGGTCGCCGTTGCGGCGCAGTCGCACGATCGCCAAGACCAGTGCGAGTACCGAGCCGACGATGATCGTCCATTCGAGTACGGGCAGGGTCCAGTTCTCGAGGGCCGCCGGGTTACGGAACTCGACGAGTCCACCTGCTTCCTGACAGGAGAAACCGAGTTCTGTTGCCAGTTGGGCAAACGTGGGGGAGCAGTGCTCTGCCATCAGTTGGCCCCTGACGTGATCGACTCTTGTGCCTGAGATTCAGCGGTGTACCAGCGTGTGCAGTCGTAGCCGTCGTCGTAACGCTTGAACCACTGGTCGGCCAGTGCGGGGAGCTTCTCGTGGTCCGGGTTGTGATTGGGCATCTGGCTGCGGAAGACACCGCCGAGCGCGACGAGTTGTTCGCCGAGTTGTAGGTGATCGAAGGCGCGGGGCATGGTGCCCTTGGTCAGGTAGGGCGCAAACGACGTCAGAATCTTCTGCTTGGTGCGGTGCATGGCGAACATCGACAGTGAGTCGACTTGCCGTTCGGAGAGTGGAACGTGCTGGTTGAACCCTGCACAGGCGATGCGAATCACCTTCATGACGTGCGCGAAGATCGACGGCGCCATTCGCATCCGGTAAAGCTCGCTTCCGACAACGGAATTGAAGATGATCAGTGCCGAGCTGCGATGCTCGACCTCCTCGACGAAGTGCCAGATGAACAGTGACGCGACGCGGTCGTCTCCCGGACGGAACAAGGTCGCCTCGTTGTCGAGCATCAGTTTGAACACCGGTGTGAAGGTCGCCTCCAGATCTGCGGTGTACGCGAGCCGGTAGTTCAACGAGGTCGCCTCGGTGAGCAGATCGAATTCACCGATCACGGCGTCGAGTGTGTTCTGCAGTCCGGGGTATCGCCTGATCAGAGCTTTCACATGTTGGCGGTGGGCGGTCGAGTGGTGGCCTTCTTGACGCATGAATGCCACGGCTTCCTCGGCGACCTCCGGATCGCTGATCCGCGACTTGGTTTGCATGATCATCTTCACGATCATTTTCTCGAAACCGATGGCCAGGAACGAGACCGCGTTGGACATGCTCGACCAGGCCGGATTCTCCGGGTTCCACAGGAAGGGAACGTCATGATCCTCGAATCCGAAATCCATCTTTCGGGGCTGAAGGTTGGTCACTTGTCGAACCTCGTCTTTCGGAGGGGCTGGTCAGGTGGCCGCTCTGGCACTCGAAGCCACTTGTGGCAGTAATCATACATATTGGTGTGCAGTTGTATGTTCACTTTCGATGACGAACGTGAATTCGAGGGACGCAGATGCAAAACCTGCCTGTGTTAGCCTGTGGCTCTTGGACTTCGAGCGCAAAGACATGGTTCGAGCCTCGTTCGAGCGAGGAAGTGGGCAGTGGCACGAAGGCGTGGGTGGGGCGGCAATCCACCGGACAACGACGAAGATGCGTCACGTCGAATTGTCGAGGCCGCAGTCGAGCTGATCGGACGGACGAGTTCGGAAATCAGCATCGGCGACGTCGCGGAGTCACTGGGCGTGATCCGGCAGACCGTGTATCGATACTTCCCCAGCGCCGACGCTCTGATGCGGGCAGCGGCGATCGCGTCGGTCGACGGCTACCTCGATCGACTCACCACACACGTGAGCGGCATCGAAGATCCCGTCGAGGCGATGACCGAGGGTGTTCTCTACACACTGACTCAGGTCCACCGAACACCGCATCTCGGCATCCTTCTCACAAGCACGAATACGAGTCTGCACCCGGAGGGTCTGACCTCGCAGGAGGCGCAAGCCTTCGGAATGGCGATGATCAACCGCTTCGACGTGGACTGGGTGCATTACGGCTACGACGACGCGTCACTTCAGGAACTGGTCGAATACGTCCTGCGGACGATGCAGTCGTTTTTCCTCGCGCCTGGCGACCCACCGCGGAGCGATGAGGAACTGCGGCGATACCTACGGCGCTGGATGGGTTCTGCGATCATCGCCCAGGCAAATTCTGTCAGCGATGACCCGATCAGCGCAGAACTATCGTCAAAGCAACGGCACTGACGCACGCGGCGATGACGACGGTCAGTGCGAACAGGTCGGCGAGCTGAGGGCGCTTGGGATACGCCGCAATCAGTCCAGTGCCCCCGCGAGCGGAGATTGCTTCGCCCATTTCGGCAGACCGCCGAATTGCCACGGACATGGTTGTGGTGATCAGGTCGACTATCGAATTGTCGGCCGCGCTGTTCACCACAGCTTTCGGGCGCAGTCGTCGCGCCGCTACCAGGGTGAGCATCTCGTCGATCAACAGCGGAAGTGAACGAATGCAGAGGGCGGTCGCGATGGCCCACTCGTCGACCGGGATCTTGAATATTCGCAGCGGTCTACCGAGCGTTGCCAGTGCCGGCGCCACGTCGCTCATCGACGTGGTCCACGCCAACATCAGTGAGACGCAGAGCAATACAAGACCGAACGTCACAGCTTGCAGGTAGATGAACACCGCGTCGATGCCGATCGGAAGGTTGATCAACGCGCCGAGCAGGATCAGCGCCCACAACCACCACGGAGGTCGGGGAACTGCAGTCGGGGGGATACGTCCGATCACCGCGGTCAGCAACAACAATCCCAGTACGACGCCGATCGCCGGCCAGGACGGCGCGGCCACGACCACGATGCTGACGAGAACGACGGCAACGATCTTCGTTCCGGCCCACAATCGGTGGATCGGCGATGAAGTCGGGACTTCGCGCAGAAGTGTTGTCACGTCGTCGATCCTTCCAAGGCGCTCCTGGCGGCAGGGTCGAGGATGCGACCCTGCGACAGTCGAATTGTTCTGCTGCAGACGGCATCCATGCCGTCGACATCGTGGGAGATGACGACTACTGCGGTTCCGTTCCGACGAATCCACCTGAGTACGTTCAGGATTTCGTGTCGGCCGGGTGGATCGAGACCGGCCAATGGTTCGTCGAGGATGAGTACGCGGGGTTGGCGGACGAGGAGACCGGCCAGTACGACGCGTCGCATCTGTCCGCCGCTCAACTCGTCGATACTGCGGCCGGCGATGTGACGGTCGAGTCCGACGGCGTCGAGCGCCCAGGAGACTTGCACCGATCCGATCTCCGGACCACCGGCGGCCTCGATGTCTTCGGCGACGGTTCGGCGTTGCAGCTGCAGCCTCGAGTGTTGGAACGTCAGACCGACAGTGCCGAGCTGACGCGAGACGGGTTTGCCGTCGAAGACCGCGGTTCCCCGGCTCGGTGCGATCAAGCCCGCCATGATCCAGGCCAGGGTCGATTTACCGGAACCGTTGCCGCCCAGGACCAGTAGTCCGTCCCCGTCTCCGATGGTCAGATTCACGTCCGAGAGTGCGCGCCGCGACCACGGAGTCCGGTCGTTGTAGGTGTGGGTGACATCGGTGAGTTGGAGGACCGTTCGAGTGCCGGCCGGCCACGGCGCAGACGGCGGACCCGCGAACGTCGACGTCATCCAACCGGGTTGGTGATCGATCTGCCGTCCGCGTTGTAGTTGAATCACCCGATCTGAGTTGCGGGTGTCGGCGTGGTGATGGGTGACCAGAACCACGGCCATCGGATGGCGCCGGGGCAGTTCGGCGAGGAGCGAGACCAATTCCTCCCGGCCGGCCTGATCGACCATCGCGGTGGCTTCGTCCGCGATCAGCAGAGCGGGGCGACGAGCCAGAGCGGCAGCAACCGCCAGACGTTGCATCTCGCCGCCGGACAGCCCTGAGGTCTCGCGCATGCCCATGCCCGCGAGTCCCACCTCGGCCAGCAGTGCATCGACGTCGGGATGCGACTCGGGCGGAAGCCCCCAGACGACGTCATCGGCGACGCGGGTTCCGAGGATCTGGCTCTCGGGACGTTGGAGGACGACGGCGGTTCCTCCGTGTCGACCGAGACCGGCGGACCCGGGCCTCGTCAGGGTCCCGACGGTCGGTGCGCGACCGGCGAGCAACCGGGTGAGTGTGGACTTGCCCGAGCCGTTGTGGCCGACGACGGTGACGAACTCTCCTCGTCGGACCGTGAAGTTGACGTCGACGAGCGCCGGCGTCGATGCACCCGGATAGGTGAAGCCCACGTGATCGAAAGTGACCGGTAGCGGGTCGATCGGACGGTCGTCGGGTGCTGTCTGGAGCGG
Source organism: Rhodococcus sp. UFZ-B548 (assembly GCF_903819475.1). Taxonomy (NCBI): domain Bacteria; kingdom Bacillati; phylum Actinomycetota; class Actinomycetes; order Mycobacteriales; family Nocardiaceae; genus Rhodococcus; species Rhodococcus sp. UFZ-B548. Next base: position 103,705 of record NZ_CAIJDS010000011.1, on the reverse strand, counting down.
GTCGGCCGAGGGGAGTGCAGCCAATCGATCGAGGACGGCGCCGAGGACAAAATAGGAGACGACGGTGCTGAGGACGATTCCGGAGATGATCGACACGCCGATCCACAACCACCAGTAGTCGATGATCGAGCCGATGCTGTTCTCGATCCATTCGGCTGCGCCGACCAGCGTGGGGGCACGCTTCAAGATTGCGGCCACGCCAAGCGCGGTGTTCTCCAGCGAGGTCAACAACAAGGTGCGCAGGGGCGCGAGAACAAGCAAAAGGACTATGGAGAACAACGCCAGCGCGGGTCCGATGACAAGCGACGACAGCAACGCGGAGACGAAGCCGAGACCGCGCCGCTTGACCGTACCGATGATTCCGCCGAGGAGAGCGCTCAGCGCGACCGCCGCCGCAGATCCCGAACCCGCTGCGACGAAAGCGACTGCAGTAGCCGAGACGCCGGCCGTCATCACGGCGCGGACTCGAAAGCGCTGGGCAACAATTCCCATCGGAACGGCGGCCACGAGGTTGAGGGCGCTGGCCATGGGGATGACCGTGGCAATGACGGACAACGCGACCGTGAATCCGGCCATGACGGCACCCGTTGCCAACTCGAGTGGTCGAAGGTTGCCGGTTTCGCGGACTTGCGGACGGTTGCTCACTACGTCCAGTGTGCCAGTGGTGACATAACTCCTGCCCGACTGATGGTGAGCGCATCGGCACGATTGCGTAGGCTTCACCTCAAACAATGCATCGGACGGAGCGTGGAAGACGTGAGTGCAGCACCCATCAGGGTCGGGGTTCTGGGAGCCAAGGGCAAGGTCGGTCGAGCGATCTGCGAGGCAGTGGAAGCTGCTCCCGATCTGGAACTTGTCGCTCAGGTCGATACCGGTGATCGCATCGAGACGTTCGTCGACACCCGTACTCAGGTAGTCGTCGATTTCACGCACCCCGACGTCGTCATGGGAAATCTGGAATTCCTCGTGGCCAACGGAATTCACGCCGTGATCGGCACCACCGGTTTCGACGAGTCCAGGATTGCGACTGTGCAGTCCTGGCTCGACGAGCAGCCTGCAACGGGTGTTCTGATCGCCCCGAACTTCGCCATCGGTGCTGTGTTGTTGATGCGTTTCTCGGCTGCCGCGGCGCGCTTCTTCGATTCCGTCGAGGTCATCGAACTTCACCACCCCAACAAGGCAGATGCTCCCTCGGGCACCGCATACCGAACGGCCGCCATGATCGCCGAAGCTCGCGCGGAAGCAGGCGTCGGACGCAGCCCTGACGCCACCACGACCGAGCTCGAGGGTGCGCGCGGCGCCGACGTCGACGGCGTCCGGGTTCACTCCGTGCGGATGGCCGGACTGGTCGCGCATCAGGAAGTGATTCTCGGAACTCAGGGCGAGACGCTGACCATTCGCCACGACTCGATCGACCGGAATTCGTTCGCGCCGGGCGTTCTGCTCGGCGTCCGCCAGATCGGCTCGCGTCCGGGCCTGACGGTCGGTATCGATTCCTTCCTCGATCTATGAACAAGACCACCCGCACCCTCGCGCTGATCGTTGCGATCTGTATCGCGCTCGCGGTGTACTTCGTATTGCTCGGCCAGCGCGGAATCCAGCTCATCCAAGACGGAGGCGGCGCCGCGATCGGTCTCGGGATCGGCGTGCTGATCCTGCCGTTCCTGGGGCTGTGGCTCGTCATCGCCACCCTTCGTGCCGGCTTCACACACCAACGCCTCGCGCAGCAGATTCACGACGAGGGCCTCGCTGTCGATGCGTCTTCACTTCCGAAATTGCCTTCGGGCCGGATCGAGCGGGCGGCTGCCGACGAGTTGTTCGCTCAGATCAAGGTCGACTGGGAAGCAGACCCGGACAACTGGAAGCAGAACTTCCGACTCGCTCGCGCCTACGACTATGCCGGTGACCGAAGCCGGGCGCGGGAAACCATGCGCCGCGCAGTGGAACTGGAACGTCGGTCGCGAGGCAAGTAGTTTCTCCCTGCTGTGAACAGGGGTCTGCTGGGATGCTACCGCTCCGGAACTGTTGCGGGAGAAGACGGATCCGGAGTGGTGGGGTCGAATGGCGGCGGGTTGTTCGGGTCGAAGCTAGTCATCGGCACCGAACACGTCGCGCCCACTTCGGGATACGTGTTCGGGTTGACTCGTAGCGCCGAGACGAATTGATCGATGCGAGCGTCCTCAGCGTTGTCGAGTTTGAGTTGACGGCCCCAGGACTGCAGCGAGATCGGCGAATCCAGGGTCGGATACGGCGACATCAAGGTGTAGCTCATGCCTTCGACTCGCTGTGCCAAGCGCGCCTGATCCTCACTCGAGACCAGGTCGGGGTTGTACGTGATCCACACTGCCCCGTGCTCGAGGGAATGGACCGCATTCTCGGTTCGAATGGCTTGCGGGTAGACAACTCCGGTGCAGTTTGCCCAGACCGAATCATGGCGACCACCGAAGGGCGGTGAATGTGTGTACGCCACACGTTCGTTCGGCCGTACGTGTTGAGCTGCCGGGTAGTCGACCGTGACAACTCCGTCGATGGATTCGGACGGATCCGGATTGTCGACGCTCGGAACAAACGCATCCGGTCGAGGTGTTCCTTCGAGAGAATTCGCGCACGAAGCCAGCGCGAGAACTGTCGAGATCGCCACTGTTGCTCGAAGTTGTTTGTTCACTCGGCCATGATAGCGGCGCCTGTCCGCTTTCCCGAGACGTGAATCGACTACGACCCGAGAGAGCTTGTGGTTCCGCCCGAGTGCGCGATGTCACTGGCGCCTCGAAGAATTCGGAGCGGAGGCAGCGGCCCTTGGTATGCCTCGGAGCCACTGATCAGATCACCGGCCGCGTCGAACGCGATCGCTTCACCTTGTGGCTCGTCGGGAAGGGGCACACGAATAGGCGTGGTGGTCAAGGCTTTCGCGACATCGCCGTCGGGAGCTGTGTAGAGGTAGACATCGGTGTAGGTGCGCAGCGCTACCACCGTGCCGTCTTTGCTCACGGCGCCTCCGGTGACAGCCATCGTTCCGGCGTGGGGGACCGGCCCACCGGAAGTGAGGGTGGGAGAAAATCTGAGCTGACCTACCTTGGCCAACATGGTCGGCGACGCCGTCCTCGGATCCTGAACCTGCTGTCGCTCAGCGGTTGTGTAGACCACGCTTGCGCCCAGGTAATCCTTGGTGACGATGACGGGAAGCCCGTTGCTCTGGATCAGCAGTGTCTCGGCATCGTGCGCCCCGTCCGGATAAACCAGGGGGTAGGAGGTCGCGGCACCTGAAGTCGGATCGAGTTCGATCAGCCCGATCGACGTTCGTACCGCGTTGTTGTCGCCGATGTCTGCCAGCCACAGGTGGCCGTCGGGAGTCGACGAGAGATCCTCGATATCGACACGAGGGGTGCCCACGTTGATCCAGCGCTGAACGTGGCAGTTCGAATCGAGTTCGGCGACTCGATCATCGGAGCCGCTGTCGCCGATTGCGTATATCCCGGCCGCGGTGAGGGTGAGTCCGGACAGCTCGGAAAGGCCTGCATCGGTGGGTGTGCACAGTACGTCGAAGACGCGCGGGGCCTGTTGCGCCGCCGCCGGAACAGTGTGAACGCCGACGACTGCGGCGGCGAGAAGAACCGATCCGGCAGCCGCAGCGACTGAATGGGCGAGCGGGCGATTCCACACTACGATGCAGTCCTCCGGGCCGAAGAATCGGGACTTAGTACCCAGAGAATACTGGACGTCCGTCTCACTTTGTCCGAATTCCAAGAAATCGCGCTTGCCGAGACGTCGTGATGCGTCAGTGATTCGCTGAGTGAATGTTGGTGCAGGAGGGGATACTCGACTCACCGGAGATCGGCGGCAACGAGCAGGAAGTGACGAAGCGATGGCGAAGCGTGATTCCGAAAAGCAAGGCGCAGATTCCCCGTCTCAGTTGATCGACCAGCGAATCGAGGAACTCGGAGACTGGCGGGGCGAGATGCTCTCCCGGATACGAACTCTGATCAAAGAGGTGGATCCGGATGTGGTGGAGGAATGGAAGTGGCGAGGAGTTCCCGTGTGGTACCACGCTGGAATGATCTGTACCGGTGAGACTTACAAGAGTGCAGTGAAGGTGACTTTTGCCAAAGGCGCATCACTCGACGACGCCTCAGGTCTCTTCAACTCCAGCCTCGAGGGCAATACGAGACGGGCGATCGATTTTCACGAAGGTGAAGCCGTCGACGAAAAGGCGTTCAAGGCACTCGTTCACGCCGCGATTACCCTGAACACCTCGAAGAAGTGATGCCTGGTCAGAGCTGATGTTCAGCGAGGTCGAACGCACTGAGTAACGTGCGAAATTTTGTACTGGTCTCTATCAGCTCGATTTCCGGATCGGAGGAAGCGACGATTCCGCCGCCTGCGTACGCCCGCGCCGAGAGGCCGTCTGCTGCAATCTCGGCGCAACGAATAGCCACCATCCACTCGCCGTCTCCGGTTCGGTCGCACCAGCCCACGGCACCGGCGTAGAACCCGCGGTCCCCTTCGGTCGCGGTGATGTGCTCGCGTGCGGCGCCCGTCGGTGTTCCGCAGATGGCGGGGGTCGGGTGCAGCGCCATTGCCAGCTCGAGCGAGGTCAGGTTCGGATCGGTCAGGACACCTTCGATCTTGGTCCCGAGGTGCCACAGTTGCGGTGTCCGAAGGAGTTCCGGTGCCCTGGGTGCATTGAATGATGTGCACAGTGGTCCGAGTATCGCGCTGATGGAGTCGACGACAAACGCGTGTTCGGCGAGATCTTTGGTCGACGCGCGGAGTTGCTCGGCATTCGCCTCGTCCTGATCCGAATTCGTGTGCCGTGCAATCGAGCCCGCCAACGGGTGGCAGGTGACGACGTCGCCTCGCCGTTCGATCAGAACCTCGGGCGTCGAGCCGACCAGCGAACGCCCGCGGTACTTTCCTCCGGCGGGGGACAGGTCGACGCAGAAACCGTTGTGCGCGTGATCGAGTGCAATCAGTTTCTCGGCCAGAGCGGCGGGCAAGATCGTGGACTCGGCCTCGATGGTCAGGGAGCGTGCGAGGACAACTTTGTCGAGTTCGCCTGCTCGAAGTCGTTCGATGGCTCCGCGGACCCTGTCGGTGTGGATCTGCGGGCTCGGTTCGAATCCGGCTACCCGCGAAGTGGGTAATGACGGGATGTTCGAGTGATATAGATCACCGCGGACTCGTGTGAAACTCAGTGGCGCGGTGAGGGCGGACGGCGTCTCCGGCGAGAACGGCAGGGCGCCGACGACCGAGTCGATGCGCCCGGTCTTGAGGGCTTCGGCAGCGTCGAAGGCCGAGTCGAATTCTTCGACTACTCCCGAAGTGCGGATCGACGTTTGCCTACGTGAGAGCAGGAAAACGGAGTCCGTTTCATCGTCAGTCCGGTTGTTGCGCAACGGGAATTCGGAGACTTCGGCGAGTGCTGACATGGACACCCTTCCAGTTCGACAGATTGCTTGTTATGTTGAGGCTAGCCTTAGTTTGGGTGAATTTGTGTTGCGAGCGCCCGGGTTGTGTACTTCCGTACCGTTATGGTTAGGCTGGCCTAAAGTCAAGGCGTGCGGACGGGGTCGACACGAGGGTTGGGTTGGCTCGATCTGAGCGCGTCGACCACTACTCGAGGAGACCGATGAGCAACACCGTGGACCGTGACCAGATCGTGCGCGACGTCGCCGAGGTTCTGTCGATGAGGGCAGAACAACTCGGCGACGACGCGGACCTGGGTGACGAAGGCCTTGACTCGGTTCGCTTGATGACGCTCGTCGAACGTTGGCGAGGAGCGGGCGCGGACGCCGACTTCGCGGAGTTGGCAGAAGAACCGACGATCAATGCCTGGGTTCAGGTGCTGTGCCCGCAGTGAGCGATCGCCGAATTGCCGTAGTCACCGGTGCGGCGGCGGGGATCGGCGCCGCAGTGGCCCGGACTCTTGCGCGCGACGGGTATTCGCTGGCACTTCTCGATCGCGACGACGTCGAATTGAAGCGGGCAACTGCGGAATTGGCAGAAACAATCGTCGAAGGCGCCGATATCGAGAGTCACGTCGTGGACGTGACCGATCGGCAGGCAGTCGACGCTGCAGTGGCCTCCACGATGGACACGTTCGGCCGGATCGACGCGCTCGCGCACGTCGCCGGAATTCTCGACACCGGATCGGTGCTGGACTCCGATCCAGACCAGTGGCGGAAGATATTCGGCGTCAACGTATTCGGATTGCTCAACGTTCTGCAAAGTGTGGGACTGGAAATGCGTCGCCGTCGGGCCGGGTCGATCGTGGTGGTCTCGTCCAACGCGGCCGGTGTCCCACGTATCGGGATGGGTGCTTACGGTTCGTCCAAAGCTGCTGCCACCATGTTGGTTCGAACCGCGGGCCTGGAGTTGGCTGTCGACGGGATTCGTGTCAACGTTGTCGCTCCGGGTTCCACAGACACAGCGATGCAGCGGTCATTGTGGTCGGACCCTTCCGACGATTCGGGTGCCGACGCGGTCATCGAAGGCAATCTGGCGGGCTATCGCCTGGGCATTCCGCTCGGAAAACTTGCCACCGCAGACGATATCGCGGACTCGGTGCACTTCCTGCTGTCCGACCGGGCGGCCCACATCACCATGCAGGCGCTGTACGTCGACGGCGGAGCGACGCTCAAAGCGTGAGATGTATTTGCTGACAGTACTTTCGAAGAGGAGTCACTTGCATGACATCGAGGATCGCTCGCGAGCCGTTGGCGCCCGTCGCACAGTATCCACCCGAATTGGTGACGCTTTATCGGGAACGAGGCTATTGGACTGACGAGACGCTGGCCGGATTCATCACGGCCGCGGCCGCACGACATCCCGACAACGAAGCGGTGGTAGGCAGCGATGCCACCGGGGCACAAACACGGCTGACGTATTTCGACCTCGATCGTCGCAGCTCGGCAGTGGCCGGAGGCCTGTCCGGGTTGGGTGTTCGCGCCGGTGACCGTGTGCTTCTGCAGCTACCGAACATCGTGGAATACGTCGAAGCATTGTTCGGTGTGTTGAAGCTCGGCGCCCTGCCGGTATTCGGGTTGCCAGCGCATCGCCGAACCGAAATCGGATACTTCTGCCAGTTCGCTGATGTCGCTGCCTATATCGTCGCCGACCGTCATGGCGGGTTCGACTACCGCGCACTGGCGCGTGAGGTGAACGAAGGCCTCGAGACTCCGCCTGTTGTGATCGTGGCCGGCGAGCCCGAAGAGTTTGTCGGTTTCGATTCGCTACGCGGATACGAGATTCCCGTTCTTGCCGACGTCGATCCGTTGTCGGTCGCCTTTCTTCAGCTTTCCGGTGGCACGACCGGTGTTCCGAAGCTGATTCCGCGAACGCACGCCGACTATCTCTACTCGGTGCGGGCATCCAACCCGATCTGCGGCGTCGACGATTCGACGCGCATGTTGGTGGTTCTCCCTGCTGCGCACAATTTTCCGATGAGTTCGCCGGGCATTCTCGGTGTCTTCCACGCGGGCGGCACCGTGGTTCTGGCGCCGGACACCATGCCGTCCACAGCTTTCGGTCTGATCGAATCAGAGCGAGTCACGCACGCGTCGTTGGTTCCACCGATCGCATTGGCTTGGATGGCCGCCCCCAGCAAGGCAGATCACGACCTGTCGAGCTTGCGGGTTCTCGGCGTCGGCGGAGCGAAGTTCAGCGCCGAAGCTGCCGCACGCGTACCCAAGGAGCTGGGCTGCACCCTTCAGCAGGTGTTCGGCATGGCTGAGGGTCTGGTCAACTACACCCGCCTCGACGATACGGAAGATTTGATAGTCAGCACGCAGGGCCGGCCCATTTCACCGGACGACGAGGTTCGTGTAGTCGATGACGATGGCGCGCTCGTCGAGCCCGGAACCACGGGGCACTTACTGACTCGGGGGCCGTACACGATCCGTGGCTATTACCGGGCGGATGCGCACAACGTCGAGGTCTTCGACGCCGAAGGTTTCTATCGCACCGGCGATCTGGTCAGCGTCACCGATTCGGGACACCTGATTGTCGAGGGCCGCGCAAAGGACCAGATCAACCGCGGCGGCGAGAAGGTGGCCGCCGAGGAGATCGAGAACCACCTGCTCTCGCATCCTGCTGTCCACGATGCGGCCGTCGTCGCTGTTCCCGACGAGTACCTGGGCGAGCGAACCTGCGCTGTTCTGGTGATTTCCGGAGATGCACCGACCGTCGGCGAGATCAAGCGATACATACGAGGCCGAGGCGTTGCGGCGTACAAGGTTCCGGATCGAGTGGAGTTCGTGACCGAGTTCCCCGTCACCGGCGTCGGAAAGACCAGCAAGGCGGCCTTGCGCCGTGTTCTCAGCGAATCGATTGCCGCACAGACTCTGTCGAGTTGATCGGTTCCCACCCCCCCACATTTTCGAGGAGATTCATCATGGCGCTACCCACAGCAGTGCGATACGAGATGCCCACCGAGTTTCCGCAGAATCGGGTCGACTGGACTCTCGATCCTTCCCGAGCGGTGCTGCTTCTGCACGACATGCAGGAATATTTCGTGAACGCGTACGACCGAAGCGTCGACCCGCTCCAAACCGTGGTTCCGAACATCGACCGGCTTCGTTCGTCGGCGCGAGCTGCCGGAATCCCGATCGTCTACACCGCGCAACCCGGAGATCAGGATCCCGAGGAGCGTGCGTTGCTGTCGGATTTCTGGGGACCGGGTCTGAAGGCAGATCCCGCTCACACCGACGTGATCGCCGAGTTGGCTCCGCATCCGGACGACGTGATGCTCACAAAATGGCGCTACAGCGCCTTCATCAAAACGGATCTGCGTGAGCGGCTGCGCGAGAGCGGGCGTGACCAGCTGATCATCACCGGAATCTATGCCCACATCGGTTGCCTGACTACCGCTTTGGACGGGTTCATGCAAGACGTGCAGATCTTCTTCGTGGGCGACGCGGTGGCCGACTTCTCCCTGGGCGAGCATGTCGGCGCCCTCGAGTACGCGGCCGGGCGCTGCGCCTCGGTCACCCGAACCGATGACCTGGTCAAGGCGATGAGCGCGGAAACGGTTTCGGCGTAGGCGTGAACGGCGACGGGTGCGCCACCCGTCGCCGTATTGTCAGGTGTGTGAAGACTTTGTTGGTGGTTCACCACTCGCCCTCGCCGACAACCCACGAATTGTTGGATGCAGTCCTTGCCGGTGCTCGCGATCCGGAGATCGAGGGCGTCGAGGTGAAGGTGGTGCCGGCGTTGGCGGCGACGGTGCCCGACGTACTCGCTGCTGACGGCTATCTTTTCGGTACCACCGCCAATTTCGGTTACATGTCGGGCGCGCTCAAGTACTTCTTCGACACCACGTACTACCAATGTCTCGGTGCGGTGTCGGATCGGCCGTACGGCCTGTGGGTTCACGGCAACAACGACACTGCTGGTGCCGTGTCGTCGGTGCGCAAACTCGCGACAGGGCTCGGGTTGGTCGCGGTGGCGGATCCACTCGAAGTGACTGTGAGCGTGGACAAATCTGTCCGCGATGGTTGTTATGAACTGGGCGGAACCGTCGCAGCAACGCTGATGGACTAGCCTTCCACTTTCTCGTTTCGGTTCACGAAAGAGACTGTCCCGCAAGCGGTTGTAGAAGCGCGTGTCCTCTGGTGAACGCGTCGGGAGCCGTCGGCTCTCGGGTCACCGGCGAGGCGGATTCCCCGATTCATCGACATTTAGTTTAGGCTACCCAAAACGACGTTAGGTCACCCTTGGGTGACGTGTGTCCACAGACGAGGGGATCAGTGTGAGCGTTCTTCCAGGTTCGAACTCCGGAGCGGCAAACGAAGCTACGTTTGCTCTCACAGGAGCTCAACTCGGGATTTGGAACGCACAGAGGCTTGATCCCGAATCTCGGAGCTATCTCGTCGGTGAGGTGCTCGAAATCTCGGGCGACGAACCGATCGACACCGAACGTCTGACGACCGCCATCAGGGCGACGATCGGCGAAGCCGAAACCATGCGGCTGCGGATGATCGAGACGGCGGACGGCCCGCGTCAGTACATCTCCGACGAGCCGGTTGGCATCATCCCGATCACCGACGTCCGTGACGAGCGCGATCCCGTAGCCGTGGCGCACGCACTGGTCGACGCCGAGCGCAGCCGGGCGTCCGAGTACTGCCGCCTGATGGTGGAGCGCCCGCTTTACACGTACTCGCTGATCAGGCTCTCCGATCGCGAGATCTGGTGCATTCAGCTCTATCACCACCTGATCGTCGACGGATACAGCGCAGCAATGATTTCGCGCCGAGTCGCCGCGCACTACACGGCCGCGAAGAAGGGAACCGAGGTCGCGCCAACGCGATTCGGTTCGATGAGTGCGTTGGTCGCCGAGGACGAGGCGTACCGGGCGGGCAACCAGTTCGTCGAAGATCGTGACTACTGGCGTGATGTCCTGACGCCGTTGCCCGCGTTGGACGGACGGGGCCAGCAGGTCACCGGTCCAGCGGAACGAACGATCCAGGTTCGCGAGGTCATCAGTGCCGACGCCCTCGGCCGCCTCAAAGAGGTGGCAGACGCGACGGGAACAACGTGGGCCGAGGCACTGATCGCCTGCTACGGCGCGTTTCTCCACCGGTTGCTCGGTGAGACGGATGTTGTCATCGCGATGCCACTCATGGCGCGCGTGGGGCGCACGGCACTCAAGACCCCGGCCATGGCAGTCAACGTTCTGCCTCTCCGGTTGACGATTCGCAGCCACGATCGACTCGGTGACCTGAGCAAGCAGGTGGCCGCCACGATGAAAAGCCTGCGCGCACACCAGCGCTACCGCGGTGAGAATCTTGCTCGGGACCTGGGCGTCGCCGGCACCGGCGCACTGCTTCACGGGATCGGAATCAATCTCAAGGCTTTCGACTTCGCCCTCGATTTCGCCGGTGCTGTGGGTGTACTGCGTAACGTCGCCGGGGGGCCGCCGGAGGACCTGGGTTTGACGGTCACTCCCATCGCGGACGGCGAAGTTCTCCTCGGGTTCGAAGTGGACGCGCGTACCAACACTCGGGATTCGGTTCAGCGTCGCCTCGCCGGTTTCGTGAGCATCGTCAACGCGATGGTGGGGGAGGGAGACCCTGCCGTCGGACAGGTGCAGATGATGCCGGCACCCGAAGCTGCGCGGATTCTCGCCGGCCGCGAAACTGCACCGCTGCCCGGCTCCGTCGCCCTCGTCCCGGACGTCTTCGACCGCATCGTCGCCGATCATGCGGATGACACGGTCCTGGTGTGCGGCGAGGAACGTCTGACAGGCGCAGAACTCGGTGGCCGCGTCCACAAACTCGCCCGGTTGCTTCGGGCTCGCGATGTCGGCCCGGACGACATTGTCGGACTTGCGCTTCCGCGTACCTCCGAGATGGTGGTGGCTCTGCTCGCGACACTGAACGCGGGCGCAGCGTACGTGGCCCTGGATCCGCAGCACCCGGCCGAGCGGTTGCGGGATCTGATCGACGACGCGCAACCGAAGGTGGTGCTCACCACTTCCGCGCTGGCCGAGCAACTCGTCGGAGATTCTCGACCCGACCCGCTCGTACTCGATTCCGACGAAGTGCGCGAAGAACTCCGTGCCCATTCCGAGTTTCCACTCGAACTCGGTGAACTGGCGACGGCGCGGCATGGCGATCACCTGGCGTACGTCATCTACACCTCGGGATCGACAGGCAAGCCGAAGGGCGTGTTGGTCAGAAGCGGTGGATTGGCGCACCTGCTTCACCATCACCGCGCCACCATCTACCGGGACACGGCCGCGCGCGTCGGAAACCGGCAACTGCACACCGCGCATACGGCGTCGTTCGCCTTCGACGCGTCTCTCGATCAGCTGTTGTGGCTGCTGTGTGGTCATCGGGTGCACGTATACGACGAAGAACTGCAGAAGGACGCCGTTGCCCTGGTCGCGGCGTTCGAGCGAGATTGCGTCGACGTGGTCGACACGACGCCGTCGATGGCGGCAGCGATGGTGGACAACGGATTGCTGCGCACGCAGCGGCTGCACCTGCTTGTCGTGGGCGGCGAGGCGGCACCGCCCGCACTGTGGGACGCGATCATCGAATCCGGTGTTCCCGCTCGAAACCTGTACGGCCCCACCGAAACGACGGTCGACGCGATCGCGACCACGGTCGAAGGTGCCGGACCGCGTATCGGGTACCCGCTCGCGGGAACCCGCGCGTACCTGCTCGACAGCGCGCTCGAACCGGTCGCCGACGGCGAACGAGGTGAGCTCTATCTGGCCGGACCGCAATTGGCCAGGGGATACCTCGGTCGCGCCGGCGCGACCTCCGAGCGTTTTGTCGCAGATCCTTTCGGGGCTCCGGGGGATCTGATGTACCGCGCCGGGGACGTCGCGCGCTGGGTACCTGGGCGGGGATACGACTTCATCGGTCGTAGCGACAAGCAGGTGAAGATCCGCGGACATCGCGTCGAGTTGAGCGAGGTCGAGGCTGTTCTCGGATCGGTGCCCGGAATCGGCGCGGCCGCCGCGCTGATCCGTACGGATGGTGGACGGCCCAGCCTGGTCGGCTACGTTGTAGCCGCCGCCGGTACGACGCTTCCGCCGCAGGAAGAATTGCGCCGAGACCTCGCCGCTCGCGTACCGGATCATTTGGTTCCGGCCGCAATCGTCGTTCTGGACGAACTGCCCGTCACGGTGAACGGAAAGCTCGATCGTGCGGCACTACCTGCGCCGGCTACCGAATCGGAAGGTCGCGCTGCATCGACACCGCACGAGGAAATCCTCTGTGACGTGGTGGCCGAGGTGCTCGGCCGCGAGCGCGTCGGCGTGGACGAGGATTTCTTCGGTCTCGGTGGTGACAGCATCACGGCAATCAGTGTCAGCAGTCGCCTGCGGGTGCGCGGACTGGTCGTCGCTCCGAAAGAGCTACTGGCACAGCGAGATCTGGGAACCATCGCCGCTGCGGCGCGTGAGATTGCCGATGACGCCGACGCCGTAGCCTCGGTTGCGGACGTGGCGACCGGCACCGTGATCGCTCCGCCGATCGTTCGGGCACTGATCGACAAGAATCCGACAGACGAGGCAATCGCGGGCTACGCGCAGTGGACCGCAGTGCGCATCGACGACGGCCTCTCGCTGAGCGACCTGCAGTCCGGCGTGCAGACGATCCTCGATCACCATGACGCTCTACGTCTGCTCCTGCGCCGTGACAACGACAGCGGCACTACCGAATTGATCGTCCGAGACGTCGGCGCGGTGCGCAGCGAGGGGCTCGTTCACGAGGTGTCCGACACCTCCGACCCGTCCCGGATCAGAGAGCTCGCGGAGGCGTCGGCGGCGAGTCTCGACCCACGCACCGGTGAACTCCTGCGAGTCGTACTGGTCAATACCGAGGCCGGTCGACCCGACCACTTGATCGTCATGGCTCACCATTTGATCGTCGACGGTGTGTCCTGGCGAATTCTGCTTCCAGACCTCCACGAAGCTACCGATGCAGCGCGCGAGCGTAGGTCGGCCCGGCTGGGTGCTAGCGGAAGTTCGTGGCGCCGATACGCGGGGTTGCTCGCAGAATTCGGGACCTCGGGCAGCATGGCATCGGAGCTCGAGTACTGGAAGTCCGCGTCGGTACAGGCGGACGACGAGCCGATCGGCAGTCGTCGTCTCGACCCGAAAGTCGACCTCACCGCAACCGCCTCTCGCACGACAACTGTTGCACCCCCGGCTGTCACCGACGCGCTGTTGACCACGCTTCCGGCGGCGTATCGAGCCAAGGCCGACGAAGTGCTTCTCGCGGGTTTGATGCTTGCCTTGCGCTCATGGCAGCACGGCCGCGGCCTCATCGGCCTGCCCGCGCAGACAGTCACCGTCGAAGGCCATGGCCGCGACGCGCTCACCAGCGACACCGACTTCGCCGGAACCATCGGGTGGTTCACCAGTGAGTTCCCCGTCCGGGTTCCTACCGATGCACTGCTCACCGCAGACGATCTTGCCGACGCACTGAGCGGCGGAGCAGCTGCCGGGCATCTGCTTCGTGCGGTGAAGGAAGCAAAACGCGCCGTACCCGGAGGTGGAGTCGGCTACGGAGTTCTGCGGCATCTGGATCGCGACACCGCACCTGACCTTTCCGCGTGCGCTACACCCGAACTGCTGCTCAACTATCTCGGCCGCTTCCCGTCCCTACCCGGAACCGGATGGCGATTGCCGGAGCAGGATCCATTCGCGGTCATCGAACCGGCGAGCAAGGCAATGTCGGAAGTGCTGGCGCTCAACGCATTTGTCCGTGAGGACGGAGCACCGACGCTGGCAGTCGAATGGACTGCGGCGGGTTCAGTGCTCGACGGCGAAACGATCGTCGCGCTGCAAGAGCATTGGGAACGTGCGCTCGCTGCCCTGACCGCGCATGCCGCGCTCTTCGAGGGTGGTTTGACGCCTTCCGATTGCTCGGCGACGATCTTCGGCCAGGGCGCGGTGGTCGATCAAGCCGGGATCAACGAACTCGAAGCCGTCCACGGACCGCTTGCCGATGTACTTCCGCTGTCGCCGCTACAAGAAGGCCTCCTGTTCCACGCGGTCCGTGACGGCGAAGCAGACGTCTATACCCTTACCGCACGCTTCGACCTCTCCGGCCCGTTGGACGAGGTGAAGTTGGCCGACGCGTTCGAGACCGTGATCGACAGACACCCGAATCTACGCGCAGCTTTCCACTACGAGCAGTTCGAACGGCCCGTTCAGATCATTCCGCGCGGTGCAAAAGTCGAGTGGCGTTCGGTCGACCTGACCTCCGTTCCAGCTGACACTGCATTCCGCTCTGCAGATCAGCTCGAGGACGAGGCCGCCGATTACGTCTTCGATGTCAGTACACCGCCTCTGCTGCGTGCGCTGCTGATTCGGCTGCCCGGCGGGGTGCACCGTTTGGTCCTCAATGCGCATCACCTGCTCACCGACGGGTGGTCGACTCCGATCGTCCTGCGCGAGCTGATGAACGTCTACCACGACGGCGATGCGCACCTTCCTGCGCCGACGCCGTATCGCGACTACCTGGCATGGATCGCCGGCCGTGATCAGGACTCTGCCCGCGCAGTGTGGAGTGAGCGTCTGCGTGGGCTCACCGCGCCGACTCTCGTTGCCGACGCAGGGGCGCCGCGAAGTGTGCCCGTCGCGATCGAGGTTCCTCTCGCGACATCGGACGCCGACGCGCTGATCGAACTCGGTCGTGCGCGAGCGCTGACGGTCAACACCCTGGTTCAGGGTGCGTGGGCAGCGGCGCTCGCCGAAGCGACGGGACAGTGGGACGTCGTGTTCGGGGCCACGGTGTCCGGCCGACCTGCCGAACTCTCCGGGGTGGAGGGAATGGTCGGGTTGTTCAGCAACACGATTCCGGCCCGCCTCGACATCGTCGCGGATCAGCCCTTGCTGGATCAGTTCGTCGGTCTGCAGAACGCGCAGTTCGACATCGTGGACGTCGAGCACACCAGTTTGGCCGAGATCGAACGCATCGCCGGGATCGGGCAACTGTTCGACACGCTCCTGGTGTTCGAGAACTTCCCGAACTCCGGTGCGGGACAGCCTGCATCGCACACACTTCGAGTCGAGGGATTCACCAACCGCGGAGTCACGCACTATCCGATGACGTTGATGGCGCCGCCGAGCACCGGTCTGGATCTGGTCCTGTACCACGATCCGGCAGTTGTCTCCGAAGCCACGGCGCAGCGAATGGTCACACGGCTCGCGGAGATCCTGCGTGGGTTGCTGACCGAGCCGACAGCTCCCGCATCCGCGGTGCTCACGGTTGTCCGACAGGCAGCGTCCGTTGCCGATGCGGTGTCTGTCACGAAAAATGTGGCTGTCACGAAAAAGGTGGCCGCGTCCGATCCTGCGATCGATGTCGATCCCGCGGTCGTCGATGCAGTGTGCGCCTGTGTCGCAACGGTGTTGGAGATTCCCGACGTCGATCCGGGTGACAATTTCTTCACTCTCGGCGGTCACTCGCTCACTGCGATGCGGTTGGTGGGAAGTCTGCGGAAGCTGGGAATTCGCGTCGTCGTCTCCGATGTCTTCGACACCCCGACCCCCCTCGGTCTTGCCGTGGCCGCACGCGTCGATCAGAAGAAGTTCTCGCCGGATTCGGTTGCTGTCGTCGATCGACCCGCCGTGACCGTGGCGACGTTCCGCGCCCCGGCAGTGTCGGGAAATCCTGATCACGAGCGGTATTGGGTTCGCACGCTCGCGGGCTTGCCCCTCGAAACGGACCTTCCCTACGATCGCCCGCGCGGCGAAGAGTACCGCCCGCACACCTACGTTCGTCAGCTACGCGATGCGCGGTTCGGTGACGGATCAGGATTCGACGCGGTGCTGTTGGCCGCAGTGGCGGCGACGCTGAACGGCTTCGGTGGTGGTCGGGACCTTGCGGTCGGACTCTTCTCGGAAGGGACTGACAGCCTGATTCGGGTCGATCTGTCCGGTCGGCCGAGAATTGCCGATGTCGTTCGACGAGTCGAAAACGCTTTCTCTGAGGCACTTGCGCATTCCGAAGTCAGCCTGGACCGAATCGCCGATCTACTCGGGCGTCCCGCCAGCAGTCTGTTCGCTGCCCGTGTCGGTCACTCGCCCCGAGCGAGCGTCGACCTCGAATTCGTCCGAACCGCAACAGAACTTCGATTGACGGTTGATGCCGGGCTGTTCGACGCCGAGACTGCGGACGCATTGCTCGACGGTGTGATCGCGGTCCTCGGTCACGAAAACAGCACTGTCGTCGCGGATCTGCGACTGGCGGAAAACAAGTCGGATCGCGACCCGGGCCGACGCGCGACGCCGCCGTCGGGGATCTCGCAGTTGTTCGCTCGACACGTCAGCCGTCACCCCGACGACGTCGCGGTGATCTCCGGCGAGGTCGGAATTACCTATGGGGAACTGTCGGCGCGCGTCGACGAGCTGGCCCGCGAACTTCTCGCGGCCGGCGCCGGACCCGAGAAGGTAGTCGCCGTCGCGCTCGATCGAGATGCGGATCTGGTGGCCGGACTGCTCGCGGTACTGCGTATTGGTGCGGCGTACCTGCCACTCGACGTCGACTACCCGAGTGAGCGGCTCGAGTTCATGATCGAGGACGCGACCCCGGTGTGTGTCCTGACCAGTATCGACAGCGCAGGGCAACTTCCGTCGACGGTCGCCACGAGTGTCTTCGTGGACGGTGAGTTCACCAACTCGGGCGTTGTGCTTCCTTCACCGCCCGCGGCGGGTGATCACCTCGCCTACATGATCCACACCTCCGGTTCGACGGGTCGCCCCAAGGGCGTGATGGTCTCGACGGGCAACCTCGCGGCCTTCGCGGACACCGTACTCGAGGATTGCTGGATCAGGCCGGGCGATCGCATCGTAGCGGTGACAACGGTGTCGTTCGACATCGCCGCACTCGAGTTGCTGTGCCCGCTCGCAGCGGGCGCGACTGTCGTGATCGCAGACCGCAGGACGGTTCGCGATCCGGATGCGTTGTCGGCGTTGATCATCGCAAGCGATGCGACAGTGATGCAGGCAACGCCGGCGCTGTGGCGAGTGGTCACCGAACACGAGAACGCATCCGGACTCGCCAAGGTGCGAGCCCTGGTGGGAGGGGAAGCCCTCCCGCAGGATCTGGCTGACGATCTGGTGGCCAACGCTGCTTCGGTCCGGAATGTCTACGGACCCACCGAGGCCACGGTGTGGGCGACATCTTCGGTCATCACAACCGGTGACCGAGTCACGATCGGTCAGCCCTGGACCGACGTGCACGTGCGAATCCTCGACGACGACCTGCGTGAGGTTCCGGAAGGCGTTGCGGGCGAGCTGTATCTGGGCGGTGCGCAGGTGGTCCGCGGATACCTGAATCGCACCGATCTGACCGTAGCTCGGTTCGTTGCCGATCCTTCTCTACCGGGGGCACGCCTCTACCGCACCGGCGATCTGGTCCGACGCAGGCGAGGGGTTTTGCACTTCCTTCGTCGTGCGGACGATCAGGTGAAGGTTCGCGGTTTCCGCATCGAGCTCGGCGAGGTCGAAGGCGCGCTCGGATCGGTGGCCGGTGTGTTCCGCGCGGCAGCCACCGTCCGTGTCGATGCGGCGGGCACCGGAAGTCTGCACGGATATGTGGTTCCCGAAGGTGGAACCACGCTCGATTCGGTATTGGTGCGCAAGGAGATTGCGCGGCTGCTCCCCGAGCACATGGTGCCGCAGAGCATCACGGTGCTCGAAGCACTCCCGCTCACCCTCAACGGCAAGGTGGACCGAAAGGCATTGCCCGACACCGCGCCGGATCGTGTGCCGAGCCCACTCGTAGCCGTCGATGCGGATCGTCGGGCACGGCTCGAGTCGCTGAGCCCGGGCTGGCAGGACGTGCTGCCACTCGGTCCCTTGCAGGAAGGCATGTACTTCCAGTCGGTTCTCGACGGCGCCGGCGGTACGGATGTCTATCACATGCAGCCGCGATTCGAGTTCTCCGCCGATGCTGCCGTCGACGTTCGCTCACTCCGAGCAGCGGGGGATGCGCTCTTGCGGCGCTATCCGAACCTGCGGGCCGGCTTCACACACGCCGGTTTCGACGCTCCGGTGCAGTTCGTGCCCAGGGCAGCCGAAATGCCTTTCCGCGAGA
This sequence comes from Rhodococcus sp. UFZ-B548, assembly GCF_903819475.1. Classification (NCBI taxonomy): domain Bacteria; kingdom Bacillati; phylum Actinomycetota; class Actinomycetes; order Mycobacteriales; family Nocardiaceae; genus Rhodococcus; species Rhodococcus sp. UFZ-B548. The sequence continues at coordinate 85,148 of NZ_CAIJDS010000011.1, read as the reverse complement.
TCGATCTGAGCGCAGTTGCGACCGAGGACATCGATCGCGAGGTTCGCGCCGTCGACGAGGCCGAATTCGGCACGCTCTTCGACTTGAGTGCACCACCACTCATTCGAATGGTGCTGGTCTGGTTACCGGGTGGGGGAGCGCATCTCGTCTTCACTCAGCACCACCTGCTGACCGACGGTTGGTCGCAGACCTTGATGTACGCGGAGTTGTTTGCGCTCTACGAGTTTGCTCGCACTCACGGCACGGACCCGGTTGGACTCGACGGCGCGCTCGACAAGCCTGCGGACTTCCGTGATCACCTGCGATGGATCGCCGAAGCGGATCGCACGGACGCCCTCTCGTCCTGGAAGGACTACCTCGCGGATCTCGAGCAACCCACACTCGTGGGTGGTACGGGATCAGGCGGACGTGCTCCGTTGCCGGTATTCACCCGCGTTCAGCTCGAACAGAGCATCACCGAGCACGTTCGCGAGCTGGCCAGACGTAGCGGAGTGACGCTCTCCACCGTGGTTTCTGCGGCGTGGGGCCTGGCATTGCGCGCCGTGACGGGGCGTGACGACGTGGTCTTCGGATCGACGGTTTCGGGACGTTCACCCGAGGTCGAGGGCGCCGACCGCATGGTGGGCTTGGCGCTCAACACCATTCCCGTGCGTGTCCGGGTCCGGCCAGGCGAGGAGATCTCGGCGTTGCTCGGACGCCTGTTCCGTGAACAGGGTTCGCTGCTGGGGCATCACCATCTCGGGCTCGGCGACGTGCAGCGAAGCGCTGGGTTCGCAACACTGTTCGACACGCTCTACGTCTTCCGCAACACGCCTCGTGACGAACAGGCACGTCGAGACACGTTCGGGCGCAGTGGAATCGTCGGGTTCGACGCAGTGGACGGCACCCACTATGCGCTCACGCTCGACGTGGATCCGGGTGCCGGGGATGCGCCGATGGCGCTCACTCTCGAAAATCGTCCCGACCTGATTCCCCACGACGTGGCAAGGGACGTTCTTTCACGCACCATCACGATCCTCGAAGTGATGGCGAATTCCGATACCGCCACGGTGGCGGACACGGCGGTTCCGCTTTCGCACACCCCCGCGGAATTCGCTTCGGAGCACATTGTGATGCCGCGGCCGGACCAGCCCGGCGGTAGCGTGGACGCCTTGCTCCGCGAAAGGGCAGCGGCAACTCCGGACGAGACGGCGCTGGTCTTCGGAGACGTCACACTGAGCGCAGCCGAGATGAACACTCGAGTGGACAGGCTGGCACGGATACTCGCGTCGGCGCTGGGACAGTCGGTGCCAGGCGCGGGATCGACCCGTGTTGTGGCGCTCGCACTTCCGCGTACCGCCGATCACGTCGTAGCGATCTTCGCCGTCATGAGAACTGGAGCGGCATACCTTCCCTTGGATCTGGCTCACCCGCCGGCACGCCTGCGCGAACTGATCCTCGACAGCGATGCGGCGCTGGTGATCACCACGACTCAGACGCGTGACCTCGTTGTTCCGGATGGACAGGTATGTCTGGTCCTCGACGACCCGGACGTAACCGGGGTACTCGACGGGCAGTCTCCGGCACCTGTAGTCGACGAGGCCGCGGTGTGCGGGCCGACCTCACCGGACCAGCCTGCCTACGTCATCTACACCTCGGGCAGTACCGGAAAACCCAAGGGCGTTGTGGTGGGTCACCGCGGGTTGACGACGATGTATCACAATCACAAGGCCGAGATCTTCACTCCGACCGAAAACAGTGTGGGTGGCCGACGTTTGCGCATCGCGCACACAGTCTCGTTCTCGTTCGACATGTCGTGGGAGGAACTGTTCTGGTTGCTCGCGGGGCATGAAGTTCACGTGATCGACGAGCAGGCGCGACTGGACCCCGCGTCTCTGGTGAAGCATTACCGCGAAGTCGGTATCGACGTCGTGAATGTAACCCCCTCGTATGCACGGGAACTGATGGCCGCCGGTCTCCTCGACGGGGAGCGGACGCCTGTGTTGGTGATGCTCGGAGGAGAAGCTGTACCTGCCGAACTGTGGTCGCGATTGCGCGATCAGGACGGTGTCGACGGGTACGACCTTTACGGGCCGACGGAGTTCACGATCAACGCGATGGGATCCCCGGTTCAGGGGAGCGAGACACCGTGCTTGGGTCGTCCGATTCTGAACGCGTCCGCGCGGGTACTCGATTCGGGGCTGCGGGAGGTTCCGATCGGAGCGGCGGGCGAGCTGTACATGTCCGGTGACGGAACGGCGATGGGTTACCTTCACCGGACCGCGCTGACATCTTCCGTATTCGTCGCGGATCCCTACTCGGTCGGTCACCGCATGTACCGCACCGGTGACGTCGTTCTGCGTCGCCGCGACGGCGAACTCGAATATCTGGGTCGCGCAGACCATCAGGTCAAGATCCGAGGCATTCGGATCGAATTGGGTGAAGTGGAATCCGCGCTGGCGTCGTTGCCGGGAGTGTTGAGAGCGGCAGCGTCAGTCCGTAACGAAGGCGGTGGGCCGCCGCGACTGGTCGGGTACGTCATCGAAGAACCCGGCGCTGATGCAGTCGATCTGCGAGCTGCGTTGCGGGAACGCGTACCGGCACACCTGGTTCCGTCGGACATCGTCGTCGTGGATTCGATTCCGCTGACGCCCAACGGAAAACTGGACCGCGGTGCGTTGCCGGCACCCCCCGCCCGAGCAGCGGCCCGAGCACCGCGAACCGAGATGGAAAGGCAACTGTGCCAGGTCTTTGCGCGGGTACTCGGCGTCGAGGCAGTCGATCCCGAAGAGAGCTTCTTCGATCTCGGCGGCGACTCGCTTCGAGCCATGCGACTGGTGGGGGAGATGGAGCACGACCTGTCGGTGAGCGTCGGTGTGGGAACGCTGATGGCCCGTCCGACAGTTGCAGAACTTGCAGCACACCTTGGCGAGTCGGCGTCCGACATCGATCTGAGTCGCGATCGCCTCCTGACACTGCGAGCCGAAGGCAGCGGAGAACCACTGTTCTGCGTGCATCCGGCCGGTGGATTCGCTTGGCCCTTTGCGCCTTTGACCGGTGTTCTTGAGGCTGACCGTCCACTGTTCGGCCTGCAGCTGCCCACAGTTGCCGGTGAGCCACTCGAACCGACGAACGTGGACCAACTGGCAGCGATGTACGTCGACACGATTCGGGGCGTTCAGCCGAGCGGGCCGTACCACCTGCTCGGCTACTCGTTCGGTGGCAACGTCGTTGCCGCGATGGCGGCTCAGCTGGTCGATATCGGCGAGACGGTGGAGTTCGTCGGTCTGATCGATACTCATCCACTGGGAGATCGTGACGATCGCGGTCGCGACGATGCCGACGACCGAGATCTGGCCGCCGCCCTGCCACCCGAGATCCTCACTCAGGCACCGGGACTGGTCGAGGCTGTTCGGGCGGGTTTTGATGCCACTCGTTTGCTCGCGGCCCGCTCGACGGACACAACCTACGACGGACCGGTTACTCTGATCACCGCCGACGCCGAGGCGTCCGGACAGCTGCTGGCCGATCGCTGGCGCAGAGTCCGCGGGGACCGGGACATGGCAGTACACCATCTGCCGTACGACCACGCCGGATTGGTGACCCCAGCCGGGTGGGCGGCCATTGCCCCGCTGCTCGACAGCCATTTGTCGAAACGCACGGCCACATAGTTTGAAAACCACACAGTTGAAACACAATGGGAGCTCAATGATGAAGTCCACACCGCCCCTCGCGATACGGAGTTGGCGACGATTCGTCGCCATCGCAGGGTTGCTGATCGTCGCACTCGTGGCGATGATCGGTTGCAGTAGCGATTCGAACGACGAACCGACCAAGGCCGCAGAGCCCACGACGCGCGTGATCGAAACCGAAAAGGGCTCGGTCACCGTGCCCGCGTCGGCGGAGCGTATCGTGGTTCTGAGCGGCGGTCTCGCCGGATACCTGTACGCCCTGGACGCACCGGTGGTTGCCACCGATACCCGCGTCCTCGGCGTCACGAACCTCGACGGTGGATTCCCGCCGGCATGGTCGGATGCCGCAAAGGCGCAGGGCACCAAGGAATTGCCGGCCGGCGAGCAGCTCAACATCGAAGCCGTCGCGGCGGCTGAACCCGACCTGATCATCGGCGGTGGACAGGGCATCACCTCGGTTCAGGCCGAGGAACTCTACGACCAGCTGACCGCTATCGCTCCCACCGTGTTGGTCCCCAAGACGGTCGCCAACTGGGACAAGCAGCTCGAGATCGTCGCCGATGCCGCGGGTCGTTCGGACAAGGTTCCGGCGCTGATCAGCGCGTACGACGACAAGGTCAAAGAGGTCAAGGGCAAGATCAAGGTTCCCGAGGGCAACGTCGTCTACATTCTCTCGCTCGCCAACAACAAGCCGTACCTCGTGCCGCCGACGGCAGCGCTCCCCGCAATGCTCGCCGAGCTCGGTTTCAAGGCCGACGACGTCATGGCCAAGGCCGGCAACCCGCAGCTCTTCGGCTCGGGTGACTCGTTCGAGGTCAGCCCGGAACTGCTCTCGCAGGTCGCCGATGCTCCTGTCGCCTTCGTGATTCCGGTGTCCGGTCGCCCGATGGCCGAGCTTGCCACCGATCCGCTCTACTCGCAGTTGCCGTCCTTCAAGGCAGGCACGACGTTCGAGCTCCCCGCCACCAGCTACCGTCCTGACTACGACGGCGCAATGGCTACGCTCGACCTGATCGGCCAGACCTTCGCATGACTCGATTCGGTGGGCTGGTGATCGATGTTTCACCGTTGCGGACCAGCCGTCCATTCAGGTACGCGTTTTCCGCGCGATTGATCTCGCTGCTCGGGATCGGACTGCTCGTCGTAGCCGTTCCCGCGCAGACGTACCAGCTCACCGGGTCAACCTTGCAGGTTGCCGGAGTGTCCACGGCGATGGCCATCGCCATGTTCTTCGGCAGCCTGTTCGGCGGTGTGCTCGCTGATCGTTACGACCGGCGACGCACCATCCAGTTGGCCCGCAGTGCTGCGGGTCTCGGCTTTGTCATTCTCGGGTGCAATGCGCTCTTGCCACACCCGTCGATGTGGGTCATCTACGTCGCGGCAGCTGTTGACGGCTTGGCCGGCGGTGTCAGCAGCTCGGCCTTGATGGCTTTGATGCCGACGTTGTTGCCGCGCAACAAGATGGCTGCGGCCGGCGCTTTGGTAGCGCTGACCACCGACATCGGGACGATGATCTCGCCGGCAATCGCCGGCGTGATCATCGCCTCCGGCGGCATCCCCGCGACATACTTTGTTGCTGCGGTGGCCACCGCAGCAACTGTCACGTTGTTCCAAGCCATCGGCCCTTCCCCTGCACCGGGCACGAATCACGAAAGCCCGATGCGCGCGCTTGTGACCGGCGTGAAATTCGCCGGCACGCACACAGTCATTCGCGGCATCCTGATCAGCGGACTGTTGGTCATGTTCGTCAGCGGGCCTATGGTGTTGCTGCCTGCCTTCGTCGACCAGGTTCTCGGCGGCGGACCCACCATGCTCGGTCTGCTCTACGGCGCCCCCGCTGTCGGCGCTGTGATCGGTTCACTCACCAGCGGGTGGACGGGACGAGTCCACCGCAACGGCGCCGCAATGTTGATCTCTGTTGCGCTGATGCCTCTCGGCCTGGTGGTACTGGGTGCGTCGGGAGCAGCGATTGTCGCGTTCCTGGGCCTGGCCGGATTCGGCCTCGGCCGCGCACTCAACGACATTCTGAGATTTGCAGTCCTTCAACAGAACACGCCGGACGAATTGCGCGGACGCGTGTCCAGTCTGTGGATGGTGCAAGCCGTCACGGGTACGGCGATCGGTTCGATGGCAGCCGGGTTCCTCGGGCAGTGGCTCGAGCCTGGCGCTGCGCTGCTGGCCTTGGGGCTCGCCGGTGTGACACTGGGCCTGGTGCTCCTGGCAGCATTGGGTTCGGTGCGCCGGGTAACTTCGGAGATCAACGAAGTCGATCACTCCGAAAACACTGTGCCGGTGGGGAATGCTCCGCCGGAAAAGGAAGGTAGTTCATGAACCGAGGAGACCACCTCGCGACCATCGCCGAAGTTCTGGCGGGAACCACCGGCGCAAAAGTGCCGTACCCCATCGGCATTCGCGAACTCGAAGTTGTTCGCAGCGAAATGGTCGGGACCGGACTGTTGCGTCTGACCTTGGGTGGACCGGAGTTGGCGGGCTTCGAATCGCACGCTCCCGACGAGCATGTCCGCCTGGTGTACCCGGATGCAGACGGAACTTTGCGTCTACCCGAACGCGACGGATTCAGCCTGAAGTGGCCTCGTCCATTGCCGATCTCGCGTGAGTACACCGTCCGTCGATACGACGCCGAGGCGGGGGAGCTGGACCTCGACTTCGCGCTCCACGAAGGTGGGTACGCCTCTGATTGGGCTCAGGCGGCCACCGTCGGCACTCGGGTGCACGTGGCAGGTCCGCCCGGCGGCGTCGTAGTTCCATGGACGTACGACCGCTATCTGCTAGCCGGTGACATCACCGCCCTTCCTGCCATTGCTCGTTGGCTCGAGATGATGCCCGCTGCTGCCGCCGGGTGGGTGTTCGTCGAGATCACCGACCCTTCACAGGAAATCCAACTCACTGTTCCGGAAGGCGTCGAGGTGCGATGGCTGCACCGCGGTGACGTCCCAGCCGGTCACTCGGATCTACTCGAGCAGGCAGTCCGGACGGTCACCGTGCCCGAAGGTGAGCGCCTCTACACCTGGATCTCCGGTGAGGCCACCAGTCTCAAGCCGATTCGCAGATTCGTACGCGACGAACTCGGCCTGAGTTCGGGCGACCACCTGATCACGGGCTACTGGAAGCGCGGAGTCGCAGACTTCGACGAGGACGACGACCACTGAACATCGGTTGACGCCGGTTTCGGCATCGTCACCGCGACAACGAGTCCGACAATCGCAACGATTGCCGCTACTCCGAAAGCCGTGGCGAATGCCGAGTGCTGGGGAAGGCCGCCGGATGAAGTCGCGCTCGCGATGATCCCGGCGGCAATTTGGGTTCCCACAGCAGAACCCAGCGATCTGGCGATAGTGACTATTGCCGTCGTGACACCTACGCGGTCTGCCGGTGCGCTGTCGGCGGAGATGACGAACACTGCCGTCGACGCGGCGGCAACGCCGGTACCCGCAAGGATCAGCACCACAACGATCTGCCACATCGTGGTTGCAAAGACCCCGACGGCGCCGCTGAGGCCGAGAAAGGCAACTCCCGCTACCGCAATGGCTTTCGTGCCGACCCGTTGCGCGAGCTTTCCGGAGATCACCGACGCGATCATCGCTGCGCCGTAGCCGACGCACAGTAGGAAGCCGATGGCGCTGGTCGACGCACCGCGGCCGAATCCACTCTCCTCCGGCACGGCGAGTTGTTGCGGAAGTAGATAGACAACAGCGCCGTAAGTGAACCCGAAAACCACGCCGACGACCACGGCGCTCCACATCGAACGATGCCGCATCATCGTCAGGTCGACCATCGGCTCGGTTGTCCGGCTCTGATACCTGGCCCAGATCGTGAACACGGCAGCGGAAGCGAGAAGCAGCAGCATCGACGTCGGTGCGCCCCACCCGTTGCTCGATGCGCTCGCCAGCCACGCCGTCAGCGTCAACAACCCCAGAGCCAATCCGGCAGCTCCCGGCCAATCGAGTCGGCCGCCGACGTTCGACCTGTGATCTCGTGGTGTGCTCACGGCAAAAGCAATTGCCCCGAGCAAAACGAACGCGGTCGGAACTGCATACATCGCGCTGCGTGAGACGTTTTCCTCGACGGGCCCGGCCAATACGACTCCCAGAGCGCCGCCGGCCACGACGACAGCCCCGAGCAAACCCGTGGCCGTCTTGAGTCGGTCCGAGGACAAAGTGCGTCGTAGGACCACGAAGCTCACGGGAAGCAACCCGAGCCCGAATCCCTGGAGAAACTGGCCGAGGACGAACAGCGGGAAGATCGTTGCAAGAGCGGACACGCTGCCGCCCAGGACGACGATTGTCGTGATCGCGAGCAAGGTGGGGCGGGCGCCGTACACGTCGGCTATTCGCCCGGCCATCGGCGTGACGAGAACAGTGCTCAACGTCAGAGCGACGGATGCGAGCGCTCCGACGTCGGCCGTTACTCCGAAGTCTCTCTGTATCAGGGGGAGTGCGGGGACGATGATGCTTTCGAGCGCGGCTACGGCAGCGATCAGCAGGGTCAGGCTTGCGATAGTTGCTACCGGTCGCGGCTGATTTCCGGAGATGCTCTCTGTGGTCATCGTGCTCTCTTTCGATCGGGGAGTGAGGGGCTTCTGGACACGACGAAGCGCCGCCCCAGCAAGAGTCCGGAAGGGTTGTGGCACTGGGTATATCGGTCAGTGCAGTAGAGCGTCTTGTTATTTCGTTACGCGTATCGGTATTGTGGAGAAATGTAATCGGATTCAGCGCACAAAGCAAGAGTCGGATGGGGCGGAATTGGCGCGAAGTATCGCGAGATCACAGCCGGCAGACTTTCGATGTTGTGGTCGGTCAGGGTCAGGTGATGTGACGATGAGGCGTATTTCTCGTCGAACATGACGCTGGTCACCAAAAGGGCTCTGCCAGCAGGGAGTTCATCTGCCGGACACATCCAAGGTCCCCGTTTGAATGCCGGGTTTGTTAGCTTTCTGCCTGTGACGCGACGTCACGGAAAGTTTACGAATCACGGAGGATCATCATGGGTTCTATTTCAACGATCATCGGCATCTTCGAGCTCTACAAGCTGCTCGAGCCGCTGCTGAGTTCGCTGAGCTGATTCAGGTGTGATTTCGCTGTCGAGCCGGGGCGCCGAGGGACTCGGCTCGGCAGCGGATCTCGAGGATCCGGCGCGATCAGGACCCGTGGAACGGATGTCGGCACCGGCAGAATTCCATCGCTCCGGTGTAGTGGTCCATCACCAGGATTTCTGCGCACCGAGCGGGTTGGGGTGCGAACCTGAGGCAGCGCTCGATCCAGCCGCGCTCGAGCGAAGGGGCCGGGTGCGCGCAGTTCCCGCATCGGCCGGGACGTTCGGCGACACGTACGGAACCGTGGTGCTCCGGGGGCATGCCAAACATCTTGGTGGTGCGATGTTTCCAGGGCAATGGTTCGGCTCGAGCGGAAGCTATGTCACGAAAGCGCCGGCGGCGATATGCGAGGACCGAACCCGTTGAGGCTGCGCTACCTGGCTACCTGGCTACCTGGCTCCTTGATAATCCGATTGCCCAGACTGAGTTTTTTTGGTGCCAGCTGCGGCTACTGCGCTGACGCCCAGAAATTCTCGGACTATCTGGGCAACGATCATGTGGTGGTAACCGCGAACAGAATCCGATCCGGCTCGCGTTGCATACGGGTGATCGCGACGCGGCCCCCGATCCAAGCACCAAGTGCACCAATCGCAACAGCGACAGGGATGGCGAAATAGTTCACCGGGTTCGGTAGCAGCGCCCCGAGTAGCACGCCGGGCGCCGTTGTCGCGGCGAAGATGACGATGGCGAGGATGATCAGTCCGAAGGACGAGCCGTTGAAGGACCCGCGGGTGTTGGAGGAGAACGTCTTCTTCATCTCCGGAACCGGGTAGGGCGCTTTGGCGGATATCGCCACTACCAATCCTGCACCGACTCCCATCATCGAAATGCCGACGGCGATCGGCACGGCCAGTCGGTCGGTCCCGAGGTCCCCGAAGATCCGTACAGCAGCTGTTGCGACGACCACGAAGGGTGTCATCACGATTGCCCACGCGATTTGTCGGCCCCGGACGTCAGCGGCAGCGGCTTCGGGGATCATCACCAGATGCCAGATCGATGCGCCGTCGAATCCGTACAGATTCGATCCGGCTGCCATTGCCAGGTAGATCACGAACCACGCACCCCATGCGGCGGAGAAGGGGATCGATGACGAGATCAGCGGTCCGAAGCCGGAGACCAAGGTCATGATGGCAACGGAGAGCAGTTGTGTTCGTCGGCGCATGTCTCCGTGCCAGAGCGAAAGCTCGCGAGAGATGACGGTGCCCAGTCGGGATGCGCGCCAACCGGTTCGAATGTCGCGGCCCTGGTTCTTCAATTGCACGGAAGTGGCGCCCGCTGATTCTGCGACCTTCCCGTTGAAGTAGCGAACGACCAGGCGTTGCCATGACCACAGCAGTGCGAGATCGACCAGCACCAGGGCGAGGACTGCTCCGGCGGCTAGGAGCCAGGCGCCTCCTGCTGCTGCGTCGACACTGGTGATTCCCCACGCGAACGGTATCGAATGCGCGACCGTGAGCGGCCACGTGACGTCGCCGTCCACGACCGTGCCGAGGCGACTCTGCAGCGGAAATTGCAGCAGATGCAGTGCGCCGAAGAACGTGCCGAATGCCAACAGTCCCAGTTCGCGGCTGCGACGACTCCGCAGGAGCTGCGACAGCGCCAGCATCGCGACCCGTGAGGTGCCGACAATGAGCAGGACCGTTGCGGGCCAAGCGATAATGGCCAATGGCAGTGCGGCAGGGTGGTGTGTAGCGGCATAAATTGGAATCGCTGCGGCAGCCAACGCGGTAATCGGCACGGTCATACCGACCAGCGACGTCGAGAACAGTGCTCTGGCGAGCCGGGCAGGTTCGAGGGGGAGTAGTTGGAACTGTCTGGGGTGAAGATTGTCATCTGACAGACCAGACATGATCGGCATCAAGATCCACATCACGCCGATAGCCGACAGTGCGAGACTGGTTGTGCCGCTGACGATTTCGGAAGAGCCCCCGCTCGTCCCCGAGGCTTGCAGGCACAGCAGAGCCGCTCCCAGAACCCCGAAGAGTGCTGCCACGACTTTGATGACGGCTCTGCCGCCGGTGAATTGACGTTTGTAGAGGGTCATGCGCATTCGAAGGACCGTGCGCCACACAGAGTCCGACGTGTTCCAGTGTGTCGGTGAAAAGCTGGTGGTGGTCATGCGCGCATCCATGACAGTCCGTCGGGATTGGGACTGCGGCTGCCGACAAGGCGAACGAATGCCTCGTCGAGAGTGTTGCCTGCGCGCACCTCGTCGACCGTTCCTGAAGCCACGACGCGCCCGTCTGCGATGACTCCGATGTGAGTACACAGTTGTTCGACAAGGGCCATCACGTGACTGGAAAGAATGACCGAGCCACCTGAGTGGACGAACGAGAGCAGAATGCTCCGAATTCCGGCCGAAGAAATGGGGTCGACAGCTTCGAACGGCTCATCCAGTACCAGTAAGCGAGGGCCGTGCAACAAGGCCGAGGCCAACCCGATTTTCTTCGTCATGCCCGCTGAATAATCGGCGATGACCGTTCCACCTGCATTGGCGAGATCGAGCGCGGCCAACAGTTCGTCGCGTCGTGACGCGATGACGTCCTCTGGCATACCGCGCAGTCGCCCGAAATAGGTGAGTAGTTCATGACCGGTGAACTGGGCGGGTAGCGCCAGACCGTCGGGTAGAACGCCGAGCAGACTCTTCGCTGCCACAGGGTCGTTCCACACGTCGTAGCCGTACACCAGGCTGCGACCGTAGTGCGGGCGAAGCAATCCGACAGCCATCGACAGTGTGGTCGTTTTTCCCGCACCGTTAGGGCCCACCAGGCCGAACAACGAACCTGAGGGCACCGCGAGGGAAAGGTCGTTCACAGCGACTTTCGCGCCGAACGCCATGCAGAGGTGTTCTACCTGTAAGGCCATCGGTCCGGGAGGCAACTGGCCTGTCTCGGGGAGAGGGTGCATCGATCGAGGGTAACTGTCCGGAGCCCTGTGCGCGGAGACAGAGCGGAGCGATGCAGGCTGCGTGCACCGAATGTCATTGGTAGGTGGTTGGTCGCGGCATGAGTCGCTGGTTCGCAAGCTGAGCGGATGGCAGGAGTCGAACCTGCGTGGACGGTTTTGCAGACCGCTGCCTTGCCGCTCGGCCACACCCGCATTGATCCAATTATGTTCGTAGTGAACAACAGTCGCCAGGATTGTGATCAGGGTGAATTGATCGCCATGTGACGGATTGTAGGGAAGGCGGTGAACTGGCGGGCTAGGCGCGGGAGAACACCGCGACCAGGAATTCGGAATTGTCCTTGAACGGGCGCAGGTCCCACGTGGACAGCAGCAGATCAGCCTCGAGGCCACTCGCGGCCGCGTCGGCGAGAAACTCGGGGAACTCGTAGCCACGGCCGGCACCGAATCCGATGACCACTCGGCCGCTCGGAGCGAGATGACGAGCAAATCCTGACAATACTGCTTGCCTGGTTGACGGAGCGAGAAACGCCATCACGTTGCCTGCCGACACGATGACGTCGAAATTCGCCTCGACACCGCGGGCCGGTAGATCGAGCTCGGAGAGATCGCCGACAAGCCACGTCGGGCCGGGGTGGTCCTCCTCCGCGGCAGCGATGAGAACCGGGTCAACGTCGACTCCGACAACCACATGCCCGACGTCGTGCAGATAACCGCCGAGTCGGCCCGGCCCGCACCCTGCATCGAGAACCCGGCCACCGCGTCCGAGCATCGCGTCGATCAAACGTGCTTCCCCGACAATGTCCTTGCCGTCCGCTCTCATGGAACGGAAACGCTCGACATATCGTGTGGAATGCGTCGAGTCGGCTGCAGTGATCTCTTCCCACTGGCTGGGGATGCGCTCGTTCGGGGCCTGTGCAGTCATCTTTCGAGGGTACCGACAGCTCACCGGGTGCCGACGACCGTCCCGTCTGCGGCATATCCGACGAGAGTTGGACGCGGGAAGGTGAGCGAGAGGGGAATCCATCCGTAGAAGCGGTCTTCGGCAAGAATTGTCGGATAGATTTGGCCGTCTGCGGTGTGAAGTTCGGCCCGAACGGCACCTCCCGCCCCTGCGTCGTAGGTCGCCTCGTGCGAACCGGCCTCGTACCCGGCGCCGCCCCCGAATGAATCTGCGCCGTACAAGTCGTCGTTCGATCTGCAGCCGTGTCCGAGGCTGATGAATTTTGACGGACCAACCTTGTCGGTCTCGGATGACGTCTCGAAAACCGGGGCGACGCACCTCCAGCCATCAGCGCCGTGGGCAACGAAGACGCTGAACACGGTTCCGTCAGGTCCGGGGATGGACCCGACCCGCTTGGCGGTGGACGGATCTATTCCGCCGTTGGTTCCCGGCATGGTATGCCAACCCGAGTACATATCCGTAAACGGTTTAGGCATCATCGCCGTGGCAGCGGCGCAGCCCACCATTCCCGCTGCACAGAGCATCGCGACGAGAGCTACGGCGCCTACTCGGCGGCGTGGAACTCTGGGTGTTCCAATGTTGTTTTCGTCAGCGATGATTCGGATGCGAGTGGCAACCTGGACGTTCTCGGGCCAGAGTTCGGCGGAAAGAGAATCGGTCGGCCGCAGCTTCTCGAGGGTGGTCAGCAGATCTTTGCTCATGGAGTACTCCCGTGTTCGGCGGCAGCGCAAGGTCGGGCGGTGTTCATCGGGATCGCGGTGTCAGGTTCTGAAGCCAGCCCGGTGCTCAATCGACGCCGAGCGCGAAAGAGTCGAACATGCATGGCTGGAACCGAACACCCGGCGACCCGCGCTGCTTCGGTGGCGGTCAATCCGTCCCAGGCAGTCAGGAGTAGGGCTTCACGCTCGGTGACGGTGAGTGTTGTCAGTGCTTCGAGCAGTTCTGCGCGGTCGGTGACAGTAACGTCGGCGCCCGGCGTCGATGCCGCGATCTGCTCGATTCGTCGCATCTTCTCGGTCAACGCATCGTGGCGCCGAACACTTCGACGGTTGTTGTTCACGGTGTTTCGAGCCACCACCAACAGCCATGGAAGTGCCTGTTCGGGCACCTCGTCCAAGCGTCGCCAGGCAACGAGGAACGTCTCGGAGACAACTTCCTGTGCGCTGTGGTGATCAACGTGGCGGCAGGTGTACGCGAACACCCGACCGGCGTAGGCGTCCCACAGGACGGTGAAACGCTCTTCGTCGCTCGGTGGTGGCCCGTCCTCGGATTTCGGCGTCATAAGAAGAGATGTCCGGCTGGTTGCTGATCCTTACAGCGTGGGCGCCAATGGACGGTATGCCGTGTTACTCCGGCCGAGGATTCCGACGGTCAGGAGCAACAACGCAAGGATGTACAGCGTCATGATCCAGATGCCGGCAGCGGCAGGCTGCCACTTGTTCGCCTGACCGAGCAGGATCAGGGCGTCAGAGGTGAGGAACAGTGCGCCGCCGATACCGGTGATCGTGTTGTAGGCCAGTGCGGTGGACGCGGTTCCCACCAGGATTGCGGCGTACACAGGGACGGCAATCCGAAGTGCCGGTTCGAGACCGGTCCAGGCGTACGACACAAGGGCAATTCCGGCAACGGCGTACGCGCACAAAAACCATGGCCGCCTTCGTATCTCCCGAAGAGCGCCGTGCGAGAGAAAGAATCGGATGAAACAGACGTGACCGATCGCGAAGGCGGCCATCCCGATGACAAACGTGGAGTCCCAGATCAGGAACAGGTCTCCGAAAGCGCAGGCAATCAGCGCAGCAGCAACAATCCTCGGTCCACCTTGGTCGACAACCCAGGCAGCCAGAATCGGCGCGAGCATGACCTTGGTGATCCCGTCCCAGGGCGCAGCATCAGCGGCATTCAGGATCAGATGAAGAATCGCCACCGCGGAAAACCCGACAAACCATGGCGACCGGAAGGTACTCGGCAGTCCGGCGTCGCGAACAGATTCACGCATCGGCTCAGTGCACGAAGTCCGCTGCACGCTCGGCGAGATCGAGCGCCGGCTGGGGGAGTATGCCGAGGATGAGCGTTACACCGGCGCCGAGGCCGATCACACTGCTGGTCAGTGCACTTGGCACCACGACGGTCGGTGCGTCTTCCGCCGATTCGGTGAAGAACATCAACACGATCACTCGCACGTAGAAGTAGGCGGCGATCGCGCTGCACAGGACGCCGACGATCACGAGAGGCGCCGCCCCACCCTCGGCGGCCGCGCTGAACACCGCGAACTTTCCGATGAACCCACTGGTCAACGGAATCCCGGCGAAAGCCAACAGGAACAGTGCAAACACAACGCCGACCAGTGGTGAGCGTCTGCCCAATCCGGCCCAGCGCGACAGCGCAGCGACCTCACCGTCAGCGTCCCGGACCACACTGACGACGGCGAACGCACCCACGGTGCTGAATCCGTAAGCCAGAAGATAGAACATCGCCGAGGCGAGGCCGGCATCCGAGTCCGCCACCACGGCGGTCAGAATGAATCCGGTGTGCGCGATAGCTGAATAGGCCAGCATTCGCTTCATATCGGTCTGCGTCACGGCAACGATCGATCCGACAACCATCGTGAGAATCGCGACCGCCCACATCAGCGGGCGCCAGTTCACGTATTCATTGGGCAGGGCCACGTAGAAGACCCGAAGGATGGCGCCGAACGCGGCAATCTTGGTCGCAGTCGCCATGAAACTGGTGATCGGCGTCGGCGCCCCTTGATAGACGTCGGGAATCCACGAATGAAACGGCACTGCACCGACTTTGAAAAGCAACCCCACTGCCACCAGGGCCGTTCCGAGCCAGAGGAAGGCGTCGGTGCCCGACCCGATGCGTGCTGCGTCGGCGATACCGGAGAGCGTGACCGTCCCGGCATAGCCGTACAGCAACGCAATTCCGAAAACGAAGAACGCCGACGAAAATGCCCCGAGCAGAAAGTACTTGAGCGCAGCTTCCTGGGAGAGCAGGCGACGTCTGCGTGCCAGACCACACAGGAGATACAGAGGCAGTGAGAACACTTCGAGCGCAACGAACATCGTCAGTAGATCGTTCGAAGCCGGAAACAGCAACATACCGCCGACCGCAAAGAGCGTGAGCGGAAAGACTTCGGTCTGGGCGATACCGACCTTCACTGCTTCTTGCTCCGCAACACTTCCCGGGACGCTCGACGCTTGAGGTGTGAAACTGCCGAGCGCGTCATGTTGCGCAATCACTTCGGTGGTGTTGCCCGAGCCTCGCTCGGCAATCAGCAGTACCGCCGGGATCGACACAAGAAGGATCGTGGCCTGCAAGAACAGCGTCGGTCCGTCGACCGCAACAGAACCCATCATCGCCGTCGACCGCGTGCCGGCGAGCAGAAGCACTGCCACGAACGCAGCCGCCAAACCTCCGACACCGAGGACGAGTTGCACTGGGTACCGAATACGCCGGGGTGCAAAGGCTTCGATGAGTACCCCGACCACCGCAACACCGAACACGATCAACATCGGCGAGAGCAGGCTGTATTCGATACTGGGTGATGCCGCGTCGGCCGAGCCGAGGATGGTCACGTTGTTGAAGGAACTCATTTGTGGACACCTCCTTCGTGGTCGGCGACGAGCGGCGTCGGTGCCTCGTAGACGACGGTGTGGCTCACTGCAGGAGTGATGACGTCCAAGGCAGGCTTGGGGTAGATGCCGAGGAGCAGAAGGAGTGCGATCAGAGGGGCGACCACCACGAGTTCGCGTCGCGCGAGGTCGCGGATCGTTCCCTGCCCTTCCTTCACCGGTCCGCCCATCATGCGCTGATAGAGCCAGAGTATGTAGATCGCGGACAGTACAAGCGCGACAGTCGCCGCGATAGCGGCCACGTGGTAGCGCGAGTACGTTCCGATCAGCACCAGGAACTCACTGACGAACGGCGCGAGACCCGGCAGCGACAGGGTTGCCAACCCCGCAACGAGGAATGTGCCGGCCAGGACGGGTGCGACTTTCTGGACGCCGCCGTACGCCGAGATAGATCGTGTACCTCGCTGCGAGACCAGGAAGCCCGCAATCAAGAACAGCGCGGCGGTGGAGATTCCGTGATTGACCATGTACAGCGCAGAACCTGCTTGGCTCTGGCTGGTCATCGCGAAGATTCCGAGAATGATGAAGCCGAAGTGTGAAATCGACGTGTAGGCGATCAGTCGCATGACGTCTGTCTGCGCGATCGCCAGTATTGCGCCGTAGACGATTCCGATCACGGCGAGCGTGATGATCCACGGTGCAAAAGTCGACGACGACTCCGGGAACAGTTGCAGGCAGTAGCGAATCATCGCGAAGGTGCCTACCTTGTCCACGACCGCCATCATCAACACTGCTGTCGACGGAGTCGATTCCACCGCGGAGTCCGGCAACCAACTGTGTAGCGGCCAGAGCGGTGCCTTGACCGCGAACGCGAACATGAATCCGAGGAACAAGGCGTTGACCACCCCGGGTCCGACGCCGAGTTCACCGCTGCTCGCCGCGGACGCGATCGCTCGGAAGTCGAAAGTGCCGCTGGTGAAGGGACTCTCGTCGCGCGTGGTGACCACGTACAGGCCGATGACCGCAGCGAGCATAACCAGGCCGCCGAGGAGGTTGTAGAGCAGAAACTTCACGGCGGCCCGCGATCGGCCAACTCCACCGAACCCGCCGATGAGGAAATACATCGGTATCAGCATTGCCTCGAAGAAAATATAGAACAGGAGGATATCCAAGGCGCTGAACGAAATCATCACCATGGACTCGACAACAAGGATCAGCGCGAAATAGGTGTGCGGCATCCGCTTGGGTGATGCCGGGTCCGCGGGGACGTCGTTCCAGCCCGCGATCAGAAGTAATGGCACCAGCACTGCGGTGAGAAGAACCAGAACGAGTGCGATTCCGTCAAGTCCGAGTGTGTAGCTGGTACCGAAAGCCGGTATCCAGCTGTGGCTTTCGACGAACTGAAACTGCTCGCCGCCGCGGTCGAACGCAACTCCGAGACCGGCGGCGACCACCAGGACTGCCACGGACACTGCCAGCGCGAGAGATTTGGCAAATTGGTACGACCGTGCAGGCAGAGCGAGGACAACACCCGCTCCGATGAGCGGAAGCAACCAGAGCACCGTCAGCGCAGGGACGCCGGCATTGGTCACAGAGTCGCTCACCGCCGCTTCGATCACCACAGTGTCACCGCCATCATTGTCGCGACCACGAGTGTTGCTCCGACAAACATCACCAGCGCGTACGAACGAACGAACCCGGTCTGCAGCTTCCGCGTGAGCGTGGACAACCCGGTGACGACCACCGCAAAGCTACCCACGACGCCGCCTATTCCCTTGGTGTCGACCACTTCCAGCGACTTGGTGAGTTGTTGTCCCGGCTTCATGAACACCGCCTCGTTGAAGGCGTCACCGTACAGATCACGGCGAGCCGCAACGGTCAACGGAGAAACCGGAGTCGGTGCCACCACGGGAATCTCCCGTGTGGCGTACTCGCGATAAGCAATCGCGACGCCGGCGGCAACTGCGAGCAGCGCCAGCGCGGTGATCGACCATGCGGGTATCGGCGGTTCGACGTGATGGGAGCCGACAACCGGTTCCAGCCAGTTCTGCAAGCTGGACCCGATGGTGAGGAGCATGCCGGCCCCGACGGATCCCACCGCCAGAATGATCATCGGAGACGTCATCACCGCCGGAGATTCGTGAGGTTTCTGGTTCTCCCAGCGGGCTTTCCCGAAGAAGGTCATCAGCATCACGCGGGTCATGTAGAAGGCAGTGAGCGCCGCACCCAAGAGCGTGACGATGCCAAGCACAACACCCTTGACGCCGCCCTCGCCGATTGCAACCTCGATGATCTTGTCCTTGGAGAAGAACCCGGCAAATGGCGGAACACCGATGATGGCAAGATATCCGAGCCCGAACGTGACAAAAGTCAGTGGCATGAACGCCCGGAGTCCGCCGTAGCGCCGCATGTCGGTTTCGTCGTTCATCGCGTGCATCACGGAGCCGGCGCCGAGGAACAGGCCCGCCTTGAAGAATCCGTGGGTGATCAGATGAAGGATTGCGAAGGCGTATCCGGCTGGTCCGAGACCCGCGGCCAGGACCATGTATCCGATCTGACTCATGGTCGATGCGGCGAGCGCTTTCTTGATGTCGTCCTTCGCACAGCCGATGATCGCACCGAACAGGAGCGTCACGGCACCGACGATGACAACCACGAGTTGAGCGTCGGGCGCGAGATCGAAGATCGGATTGGAGCGCACGATCAGGTAGACGCCGGCGGTGACCATCGTGGCCGCGTGAATCAGAGCCGAAACGGGGGTAGGGCCCTCCATCGCGTCGCCGAGCCACGACTGCAGCGGCACTTGCGCCGACTTCGCGCACGCAGCGAGGAGGAGCATCAGACCGATCGCCGTCAGGACACCTTCGCTTGCGCCGGACGCGTCGCCGAAGACATTGCTGAACGAGAGCGAGCCGAATGTGCTGAACATCAACATCATTGCGATCATCAATCCGATGTCGCCCACCCGATTGACGACAAAAGCCTTCTTGGCGGCAGTCGCCGCCGACGGCTTGTGCTGCCAGAAGCCGATCAGCAGGTATGACGCCAAACCGACGCCTTCCCAGCCGACGTAGAGTCCGAGGAAGTTGTCGGCGAGCACCAGAAGCAGCATTGCAGCGAGGAAAAGATTGAGGTACGCGAAGAACTTACGACGCTCGGGGTCGTGCGCCATGTATCCGACCGAGTAGATGTGGATCAGCGAACCTACACCGGTGATGAGCAGAACGAAACACATCGACAGTTGGTCCAGTTGCAGTCCGAACTCGACCTGAAGACTGTCGACCGGGACCCAACTGAACAGGTGCTCGGTGACGGTGCGGTCGGCGGTGTCACGGCCGAGCATGGCGATGAAAAACACCACTGCGACGACAAACGACGCGATAGCCATGACGCAGGCAAGCAGGTGACCCCACGCGTTCGTGCGACGACCGGCCAGCAAAAGGACAGCGGCGCCGCACAGCGGCAGGGCGGGGAGCAACCAGATGGCGGACGTGATTCCTCCTGACATATCAGTACTTCAGCAGGTCTGCGTCGTCGACGGATACAGAACGCCGAGATCGGAAGATGATCATGATGATTGCCAGGCCGACGACTACTTCGGCCGCAGCGACCACCATCGTGAAGAAGGCGAAGATCTGGCCGTCCAGATTGCCGTGCATGCGCGCGAAGGTCACGAACGCCAAGTTGGCGGCGTTGAGCATCAATTCGATACACATGAACACCACGATGGCGTTGCGGCGCAGGAGGACTCCTGCAGCTCCGATCGTGAACAACAGGACGGACAGATACAGATAGTTCTCGGGATTCATCGCTGAGTCTCCTCACCGGTGCTCGGATCCGGGGAACGTGGAGTGAGCGCGCTGCTGACCGAGAGCGTCGAGAACGTTCCGTCCGGCAACAAGGCCGGCATGTCCACTGCGTTGTGACGTGCGTACACGCCGGGACTGGGGAGTGGAGTGGCCGAGCCCTTTTCGGGATTGTCTTCATCGCTGCCCAGGTACGCGAATCGTTGCTTGGAGAGTTCGCGTTGGCTGAGTGTGGCTCCGATCTTCTCCCGGTGTGCGAGCATCATTGCGCCGAGTGTCGCCGTGATCAGCAGTGCGCCGGTCAGTTCGAAGGCCCAGACGTAGCGGATGAAGATGAGATCGGCGAGTGCGTCGATGTTGCCCTGGTCGAGTCCGGTGAATCCGGTGAAGCCCGAGATCGACGCATTTCCGAGGCCGCCGATAAGGAGTAGCCCGAATCCGACGCCGATCACGATCGCGCTGACTCGTTGTCCGCGTAGCGTTTCGACCAGGGAGTCCGAAGAATCCACGCCCACCAGCATCAGGACGAACAAGAACAACATCATCACCGCGCCGGTATAGACGACGATCTGAACGACACCCAGGAACAGTGCGCCCTGCACGATGTAGAACACGGCCAGGATGATCATCGTCATCGCAAGGAAGAGTGCAGAGTAGACGGCCTTGGGAGCGGCGACGACACCCAAAGCGCTGATCACCGCAAGGGTTCCGAGGATCCAGAACTGCACCGCCTCGCCGGTGGAGGTCGATGTCATCGTTCCCTCCGCCAGGATCGTGGTGGTGACCGCCGCGATCATTTCTCGGTCTCCGGGTTCGGCTCTCGCTCGGGTGCTGGCTGTTCGGGTGCTGCTTGTTCGGGTGCTGCTTGTTCGGGTGCTGTTTGTTCGGGTACTGCTGTGATGTCGCCGCGGTAGTAGTCGTCCTGAGTTGTGCCGGGACGCAGCGCGTGTGGTGGCGCTGTCATGTCGGTTTTCAGGGGCGCGAGCAATCGGTCCTTCTCGTAGATCAATCCAGCTCGATTGTCGTCGACCATCTCGTACTCGTTGGTCATCGTGAGGGCCCGAGTGGGGCAGGCCTCGACGCAGAGGCCGCAGCCGATGCACCGCAGGTAGTTGATCTGATATACCTGCCCGTAGCGCTCTCCGGGGGAGAACCGTTCTTCTTCGGTGTTGTCAGCACCCTCGACATAGATCGCGTCGGCGGGGCAGGCCCAGGCACACAGTTCGCAACCGATGCACTTCTCGAGTCCGTCCGCATACCGGTTGAGTTGATGGCGACCGTGGTATCCGGGCGCGGTGGGGCGCTTCTCCTCCGGATAGAACTCGGTCTCGGGTTTCTTGAACATGGTCGAGAGCGTCACTCCGAAACCCGCGATAGGTCCGAGGAATTCAGGCATGGGAGTCCTCCGATGTGTCGGAAACATCTGTGCGTCGCTGCGGTGGCACGTTCTGACCAGGCAGTTTTTGACCAGGCAGCGGTGGAACCGGGAACCCGCCCGACATTGCATCGAAAGGCAAGGTCCCCGAAGCGGTGACCAACGCGGCAGTTCGGCGTCGGCCGCGGTAAGTCCCGGCCAACACGATCAGGAGCGCAGCTCCGAGAACCAGTGCGACGCAGAGAAGTACGACCCAGGTGTTGTAGCCCTCGTTGCGGAACGCACGAACGGTCGCGATCACCATCACCCATACCAAAGCTGCTGGGATCAAAACCTTCCAGCCGAGATTCATGAACTGGTCGTAGCGCAATCGAGGAAGCGTGCTGCGCAACCAGATGAAGACGAAGAGGAAGCCCCACACCTTCGCGACAAACCACAGCACCGGCCACCAACCGGAATTGGCGCCGTCCCAAAGATTGAACGGGAACGGTGCGTGCCACCCGCCCAGAAACAGCGTGGTGGCCAGAGCGGACACCGTCACCATGTTCACGTACTCGGCCAGCATGAACATCGCGAACTTGAGGGAGGAGTACTCGGTGTGGAACCCACCTACCAGCTCACCCTCGGCCTCGGGAAGGTCGAAGGGAGCCCTGTTGGTTTCGCCGACCATGGCTGTCACGTAGATCAGGAAGGACGGCAGGAGGAGAAAGACGTACCAGGCTCCCTGTTGGGCGTCGACGATGCCGGACGTGGACATCGTGCCGGCGTAGAGGAAAACGGCAGCGAAAGACAGGCCCATCGCTACCTCGTACGAGATGACCTGAGCGGTCGATCGAAGTGCGCCCAGTAGGGGATACGTCGATCCCGAAGACCAGCCGGCAAGGACGATCCCGTACACACCGATAGAAGTGACGGCCAGGATGTACAGAACGCCGACCGGTAGATCGGTCAGTTGCAGAGGTGACCGGGTTCCGAAAATCGACACCTGTGGACCGAACGGGATGACAGCAAAAGCCATGAAGGCGGGCACGACCGCGATGACGGGCGCGAGGAGGTAAATCGGTTTGTCGGCGCCGCTCGGTGTGATGCCCTCCTTGAGGGCGAGCTTGATTCCGTCAGCGAGGCTCTGGAGCATTCCACGGGGGCCGACGCGGTTCGGTCCGACACGCATCTGCATGCGTGCCATGACCTTTCGTTCCGCGTAGATCGCCACCAGCGGGGTGAGTACGAGGAACACGAAGATTGCGAGAGCCTTGCCGATCACCAACCACCACGGGTCGTGCCCGAACGCCGGCAGGTCGACCGGAGCTGCGACCGTCCCGTACTCGTGGGTGTTCATTGCGCTCCCGCCTTCGCAATCTTCACCACGGACCCCGCGGTGACGCAGAGCGTTTCGTAGATCGTGCTACCCGGTGAATTGAGCGGAAGCCAGACTGTTCGAGGCGGGAGTTCGGTGATCTCCAACGGTAATGTGATGGAACCGGATTCAGTCGACACCGCAACGTGATCGCCGTTGTCGGCGCCGATCTCGGCAGCGCTCTCGGCCGACAAACGCACGAGCGACGGCCGTGCCGTACCCGCCAGGTTGGGCTCGCCGTCTTGCAATCGGCCGTTGTCGAGCAACATTCGCCAACTCGACAACACTGCCTCGCCTTGCGCCGGTATGGGCAGGGTGCCTGACGGGACCTGAGGCGAGTTGGGGCGCGATCCGGACCACGCGCCGAGGCGGTGTATCTCCGAGCGTGCGGAATCTGCGTCGGGTAGGCCCAGATCGATGCCCATCTCGGCTGCGATCGCGTGGAGAACGCGCTGATCCGGCATTACTCCTGTCGTTCTCAACGCGGTGTCGAACACGCGCTCGCGGCCTTCCCAGTCGAGGAAGGTTCCGGGCTTCTCGGCGACCGGTGCCACAGGGAAGACGACGTCGGCGAGTTCGGTGACTCCGCTGTGACGGATCTCCAAACTCACAACGAACCCTGCGGCTTCGATCGCGGCCCTTGCCTTCGCCGGGTTCGGGAGATCACTCAACTCGACGCCGCCGACAAGAAGCGCAGCAGTCGTCTGCCCCGGATCCAGCAGACTCGCGGCGTCGCGACCGTCGGATGCCGGGATGGGGGCCCCCCACACTGATTCCACCTCCTGACGTGCTGCCGGGTCCGCAACGGGGCGTCCGCCGGGAAGCAATCCCGGTAGCGCGCCGGCCTCGACGGCGCCGCGATCACCAGCGCGGCGTGGGACCCAAGCCAAAGAAGCTCCCGTCGATTCGGCGAGTCGCAGCGCCGCGGCGAAGCCGCCTGCTACCGCACTCAGTCGCTCACCCAGCAGGATCACAGCACCGGGCCGCCGGAGGAGTTGACCCTCCTCACTGCCGGGGTGGGACAACGAATCCATCAGAGCTGCTTCACTTCCGGGTACGGTCCGAAGTAGACCACCGCCCATCTTCTGCAGGCCGCGTGTAGCGAATGGCGCGCTGGAGAGCACAGTCGTCTTGCCGAAACGTGCGGCCTTGCGCAGTCGCAGGAAGATGATCGGTGACTCCTCCTCAGGCTCGAGAGCTACCAGCAACGCGGTCGGGGCAGATTCGAGGTCCTGGTACGTCACCGACTCTTCGAGTGTGCGGCCAGCGACGTGAGCTGAGAGGAAACCTTCCTCTTCGGCGGAGTGAGCGCGGATTCGGAAATCGATGTTGTTGGTAGCGAGAGCAACTCGCGCGAACTTACCGTAGGCGTAGGCGTCCTCCAAGGTAGAGCGTCCGCCGACGAGTACGGCTGCGTCACCGCGGGCCTGCGCGAAGGATCGCGCAACGAGGTCGAGTGCCATGGGCCACGACGCCGGAATCAATTCGCCGTCAGCGTTGCGGATCAGGGGAGTGGTGATCCGATCACCTTGGGTCGTGTACGTGAAAGCGAAGCGCCCCTTGTCGCAGTTCCATTCCTCGTTGACGTCGGGGTCGTCCCCGGCGAGACGACGGAGAACCTTTCCGCGACGGTGGTCGGTGCGCTGAGCACATCCGTCGGCGCAGTGTTCACACACGCTGGGGCTCGACACCAGATCGAACGGTCGCGCCCGGAATCGGTATGCCGTACTGGTGAGCGCGCCGACCGGGCAAACCTGGATCGTGTTGCCCGAGAAGTAGGACTCGAAGGGCTCGTTGGCGTAGATTCCGACCTGTTGAAGCGCGCCGCGCTCGAGGAGATCGATGAACGGGTCGCCGGCGATCTGACTCGAGAATCGCGTGCACCTGGCGCAGAGGACACAACGCTCGCGGTCGAGGAGGATCTCGGACGAGAGGGGGATGGGCTTGGGGTAGGTCCTTTTCTCCTCACCGAACCGGGATTCGGTGCGACCGGTCGACATCGCCTGGTTCTGGAGCGGACACTCGCCGCCCTTGTCGCACACGGGGCAGTCCAGAGGGTGGTTGATGAGCAGGAGTTCCATCACCCCGCGTTGCGCCTTCTCGGCCACAGGCGACGTGAGCTGTGTGGTGACGACCATTCCGTCCGCAACCGGTGTCGTGCAGGACGCCACCGGCTTGCGTTGACCCTCGACTTCCACGATGCACTGGCGGCAAGCACCGACCGGGTCCAGAAGAGGATGATCGCAGAACCGCGGAACCTGGGTGCCGATCATCTCCGCAGCGCGAATGATCAACGTGCCCTTGGGGACCTGGAGTTCCCGGCCGTCGATGGTGAGGGTGACGAGATCGGTCGGCGGTGCCGCATCGGTTCCAGTGGCGGCGTCGGCTGCAGTCATGAGACGAACGCTCCTGTCGCGAGAACGGACCGGTG
The DNA here is from genome assembly GCF_903819475.1 of Rhodococcus sp. UFZ-B548. Lineage (NCBI taxonomy): Bacteria > Bacillati > Actinomycetota > Actinomycetes > Mycobacteriales > Nocardiaceae > Rhodococcus > Rhodococcus sp. UFZ-B548. The sequence continues at coordinate 59,952 of NZ_CAIJDS010000011.1, read as the reverse complement.
AGGATCGAACGGGCATCCGTTACCGTCGAAATGCGCTACGTATTCCTCGCGGAAGTACTTCAAGGAAGACATGATCGGGCTGGTCGCTCCATCACCCAACGCGCAGAAGGACTTTCCGAGGATCGTGTCCGAGATATCGAGAAGTTTGGTGAGATCGGCCTCGGTTCCTGTTCCGCCTTCGAGCCGACGCAGGATCTGCACCAGCCAGTACGTGCCTTCGCGGCACGGCGTGCATTTACCGCAGGATTCGTGAGCGTAGAACTCGGTCCATCGCAACACCGCACGCACGATGCAGGTTGTCTCGTCGAATATCTGCAAGGCCTTGGTACCGAGCATGGATCCCGCGGCGCCGACGCCCTCGTAGTCGAGTGGGACATCGAGATGTTCGTCGGTGAAGATCGGTGTCGAGGATCCGCCGGGAGTCCAGAATTTGAGGGTGTGTCCAGCGCGGACCCCGCCTGCGTATTCGAGCAGCTCGCGCAAGGTGATCCCGAGTTCAGCCTCGTACTGGCCGGGTGTGGTGACATGACCCGAGAGCGAATACAGCGTGAATCCCGGTGACTTCTCACTTCCCATCGATCGGAACCACTCCGGGCCGCCCAGGACGATCGACGGAACACTCGCGATGGACTCGACGTTGTTGACGACGGTCGGGCAGGCATAGAGACCGGCGACAGCGGGGAACGGCGGCCGCAGTCGAGGCTGACCGCGTCGTCCCTCCAACGAATCGAGGAGGGCCGTCTCTTCCCCACAGATATAGGCGCCGGCTCCGGCATGGACGACGAGATCCAGATCGAAACCCGAACCGAGGACGTTGCGGCCCAGATATCCGGCCGCGTAAGCCTCGGCGACAGCGGTCTGCAGGCGTCGCAGAACCGGGACAACCTCACCTCTGACGTAGATGAACGCCTTCGCTGCTCGAATTGCGTACGCCGCGATGATCACTCCCTCCACCAACGTGTGTGGGGTCGCCATCATCAACGGCATGTCCTTGCATGTGCCCGGTTCGGACTCGTCGGCATTGACGACGAGGTAGTGAGGCTTGCCGTCTCCTGGCTTGTCTTCGGAGACCTGGGGGATGAAGCTCCACTTGAGGCCGGTCGGGAAGCCCGCGCCGCCACGTCCGCGCAGGCCCGCGTCCTTGACGGTTTCGATCACGGCGTCGGGGGGCGTGGCCAGCGCTTTGCGCAGCGCCTGGTAGCCGTCGCGGCGAAGGTAGCTGTCGAGGGTCCATGAATTCGGTTGATCCCAGTATCGACTCAGGACGGGGGCGAGTGTCATGTCACTTCCCTTCGCCGGGAGCGTCGGCCGCGGAGGCCGAGCCGGGTGGGTTGTCGTCGAGAGATCGGCTGATACGTAGTCCGGCAAGAGTTGCATCGCCGACGGTCTGAGCTTCGGCTGCCTCGATTCGCGTATCCGGAAAACCAGCCAGAGTGCGCGCAGTCTGCCGGAACGAGCACAGCGTGGCACCGCGATCGGGTGTCACGCGCTCTCCGGCGCGGAGCGCATCGACGAGTGAGCGCGCCGATTCCGGAGTCTGATTGTCGAAGAACTCCCAGTTGATCATCATGACGGGGGCGTAGTCGCACGCCGCATTGCACTCGATGTGTTCGAGGGTGATCTTACCGTCGGACGTCGAGATGGAGTGTCCACCTTCGTCTCTGGAGCCTGTCGAGCCCAGGTGCTCTTCGAGTGCCGCGAGGATGTCGTCGCCGCCCATGATCGCGCACAGCGTGTTGGTGCAGACTCCGACCAGATACTCACCCGTCGGCCCCCGGCGATACATGGAGTAGAAGGTGGAAACTGCGGCGACCTCGGCGCCCGTCAAACCCAGCTTGACACTGCAGAAATCGATCCCGGCCGGGGTGATGTACCCGTCCTCGGATTGCACGAGATGAAGGAGCGGCAACAGGGCGGATCGACTGGTGGTCGCGGCGGCGTCAGGCTCACGGTAACGAGCGATGACGGTTTCGGCGTCGGCGTCGAGTCGGGCGAGTACGTCGGGTGGATAGCTCGATCGTGCGCCAGGGCGTACCAATTGCGTGGGCTCTTCCGGGCGCGGCCCGAGTTCGATGAACACGCGTGACGAGCCGTTCGGGCCGGTCATCGGTCCACTCCGCCCATGACGGGATCGATACTGGCAACCGAAGCGATCACGTCGGACACCATGCCTCCCTCACACATCGCTGCGACCGCCTGAAGGTTGGTGAACGACGGGTCCCGGAAATGGACGCGGTACGGCCGGGTTCCCCCGTCGCTGACCATGTGCACCCCCAGTTCGCCACGCGGAGACTCGACGGCGACGTACACCTGACCTGGCGGCACGCGGATACCCTCGGTGACCAGTTTGAAATGGTGAATCAGACCTTCCATGGAGGACTCCATGATCTTGGCGATGTGCTTCTGCGAGTTGCCGAGGCCATCCGGTCCCACAGCGAGATCGGCAGGCCAGGCGATCTTCTTGTCGTCCACCATGACCGGGCCCGGTTGCAGCTTGTCGAGGCACTGCTCGACGATCTTGAGGGACTCCTTCATCTCCTCGACGCGGATGACGTACCTTCCGTAGCAATCGGATCCGTCGTGTGTCACTACGTCGAACTCGTAGTTCTCGTAGCCGCAGTACGGCTGCGCTCGACGCTGATCGTGGGGGAGACCTGTGGCGCGAAGGACCGGACCCGTCACCCCGAGCGCCATACAGCCGGTGAGATCGAGATATCCGATTCCCTGGGTACGTGCTTTCCAGATGGAGTTGTCGCTGAGCATCAGTTCGACGTCACGTAACCGTTTCGGTAGGACCTTCAACAATTCCCGAACCTTCGCGACCGACCCGTCGGGTAGATCCTGAGCGAGACCACCAGGCCTGATGTAGGCGTGATTCATCCGCAGTCCGGTGATCGTCTCGAACACGTCCAGAATCAATTCGCGTTCGCGGAATCCGAACAGCATCGCCGTCACGGCGCCCAGTTCCATTCCGCCGGTCGCCAGGGCCACGAGATGTGAGGAGATCCGATTGAGTTCCATCATCATCACGCGAATGACGGTGGCTCGCTCGGGAATGTCGTCGGTGATGTCGAGAAGTTTCTCGACTCCGAGGCAGTACGCGGTTTCGTTGAAGAACGGTGACAGGTAGTCCATTCGAGTAACGAAAGTGACACCCTGCGTCCAGTTCCGGAATTCGAGATTCTTCTCGATTCCGGTGTGCAGGTACCCGATTCCACATCGAGCTTCCACGACCGTCTCACCCTCGATCTCGAGAATGAGGCGCAAGACCCCGTGAGTGGACGGATGCTGTGGGCCCATGTTGACCACGATCCGTTCCGCCTCGCCGGTTCGCTGGCGGGCGGCCGCGGTGACGATGTCGTCCCAGTCCTGACCCGATGCCGTGACGACGGTTTCCGTCGTGGCACCGGAGTTGCTTCCTGTCGTCTCGTTCATCAGTTGTACGACCTACGCTCGTCGGGAGGCGGAGTCTGGGCGCCCTTGTACTCGACCGGGATACCGCCGAGCGGATAGTCCTTCCGCTGGGGGTGGCCTTTCCAGTCGTCGGGCATCTCGATGCGGGTCAGGGCCGGATGACCGTCGAAGACGATCCCGAAGAAGTCGTACGTCTCGCGTTCATGCCAGTCATTGGTCGGGTAGATCCCGACGATCGACGGAATATGCGGATCGGAATCCGGCACAGATACTTCCAGCCTGATTCGGCGGTTGTGCGTAATCGAGGCAAGTGGATACACGGCGTGCAGTTCACGACCGGTGTCCTGCGGGTAGTGCACTCCGTCGACACCCAGGCAGAGCTCGAAGCGAAGGTCCGGTTCGTCGCGCAGTCTTCGCGCAACCTGCGGCAAGTGGGAGCGTTCGACGTGCAGCGTCATCTCGTCTCGAAAGATCACCACACGCTCGACTGCAGCGGCGAAAGTGCCACCCGCGCTGCTCAATGCCGCGTCCAACGAATCCGCGACTGCATCGAAATAACCGCCGAAGGGTCGAGAAGCCTTGTCCTCTAGAGAGATCGGAGGGGCAAGCCTGCTGTAGCCCGAGGTGTCGCCAGTGCCGCGGACCCCGAACATCCCTCTCGCGCCGGTGTTACCCGAGGTCATCGCAGCAGCCCCTTCATGTCGATGGTGGGGGTGGATGCCAGTGCGGCGCGCTCGGCTGCCGCGCGTGCCTCTTCGCGGTTCACGCCGAGGGGCATTTCCTGGATCTTTCGGTGCAGTTCGATGATCGCGTTCAGGAGCATCTCCGGCCGCGGCGGACAGCCGGGCAAGTAGATGTCGACCGGCACGATGTGGTCGACGCCCTGAACCACTGCGTAGTTGTTGAACATTCCGCCGGACGACGCGCATACACCCATGGCCAGAACCCATTTCGGCTCGGCCATCTGGTCGTAGACCTGACGAAGTACCGGGCCCATCTTTTGACTGACCCGCCCGGCCACGATCAGAAGGTCTGCCTGTCGCGGCGACGCGCGGAATGCCTCCATACCGAACCGCGCCAGGTCGAAGCGACCCGACGTGGTTGCCATCATCTCGATGGCGCAGCACGCGAGCCCGAAGGTGGCAGGCCACAGTGATCCTTTGCGGGCATAACCTGCCAGGCCCTCGACCGTGGTCAGTAGAAATCCGCTGGGGAGCTTTTCTTCGAGACCCATATCCGACTCTTTTCAGTCGTAACAGCTGCGGTGTGACCGGTTTTGTCTGACTCGTGTGTGCTGTTCCTGTGTTCGCTGAGCTAGTCCCAACCGAGACCGCCTCGTCGCCATTCGTATGCGTATGCCACCGAGACGTTGACTATGAAAAGGCCCATCGCCGCGAGGCCGAACAAGCCGAGCGAATCGAAATGCACCGCCCACGGATAGAGGAAAACGATCTCGATGTCGAAGATGATGAACAGCATTGCCGTCAGATAGAACTTGACGGGAAACCGTCCGCCACCAGCGGTACGGGGTGCCGGTTCGATTCCGCATTCGTAGGCTTCGAGTTTCGCCCTGTTGTACCGCTTCGGGCCGACCACGGACGCGAGAACAACCGACACCACAGCGAAGGCCATCGCGATGACCCCGAGAACGAGAATGGGGATGTAAGCGTTCATCTCACCCGAACTCCTCTCCGCTGTGCGGATGTCCGCCTAGCCCGAAGGTGCCGTTAACCCGAAGGTGCCGTTAACCCGAAGGTGCCGTTAACCCGAAGGTGCCGTTCGATTTCGATACTGCCAGCAATTCGACACTTATGTGACCTGCGACACCCACACTAGGGGAGGCCTCCGACATTGGGTTGATTTTCGAGGTGCCGAGTTTCGCTCTCGAAAGTCCGAAGTAGTCGGCGCCGCAACGAATCACCGCTGCAACGGGTGCTCACCGGCTCAGTTGCCGACGCAGAAGCGCGATGACGGTGGAAGAGAGTTCCATCGGATCTATCGGCTGCGGCACTGAGGCTTCCGCTCGCGACCACGACGCCAGCCACGCATCGTCGGGTCGACCGGTCAGTACGAGGATCGGCGGACAGTCGACGATCTCGTCCTTGAGTTGTTTCGCGACGCCCATGCCGCCCGCCGGACTCGCCTCGCCGTCGAGGATGGCGAGATCGATTCCGCCGGCATCGAGCTTGTCGACGACGATCGGCGCGGTCGCGACCTCGACGTAGTCGATGGTGGGCATCGAAGGATGTGGGCGCTCTCCGAGAGCGAGCCGAACTTGCTCGCGGGTGTGTGCGTCGTCGCTGTAGACGAGGATGCGCACGGGTGCCATGGAGTTGGGCTCTGCGGTCTCGGCGGACACGCGGCCGACGTTACTCTGGGCGGTCCCCGGCTACCGGCGAATGTTCAACATCGGCAAGAACTTCCGAGAAATCGCAGCTGGGCGTCACAGCAAACGGCCCCTACCCGGCGATGAACGCCGAAGTAAGGGCCGCCTGAATTGCGTGTGCGCTCAGAAGTTTTCGACGAACTTCGTCAGGCCCTTGCTTGCTGTTTCCAGGGCCGTCTTCTGCGCCTTCTTCACCAGGAAGCCCGGCAGCGGGATCTTGGGATCGATGGTCAGTTCGAAGGTGACCTTGGTTCCACCGTCGGTGGGAGTCAAGACGTACGAGCCGTCCTGCTGGTTCTGCTGGCCGCTCTCGACGAGTGTCCAGGTCACCTTGTCGTCGCCCTCGAAGGTGTAGTCGACTACCTGCTCGTCGTTGATTCCCAGAATGGACACGGCCATGCGAACGCGATGGGGTCGACCGTCGTCGTGAGTGCTCTCGATGGTGATCTTCTTGTGCGCAGACGACCACTCCGGCAGCCGATCGACTGCAGCTACGGCCTTCATCACCGTTTCCGGATCAGCCTTGATCTCGAATTCCTTGACGCCCGAAACGGCCATGAACGTGCTCCTTCTCGCCTTGCGGCAACGGTTCGTGATTACTGCAGTTGCGCAATTAGATCATCGGCGATCAGGGTGGCGTCGAACTAGTCCATGCCGTTCTTGCGCATCTGGTCCCGCAATGCGCCCTGAACGGCTTGTGAAACCCACGAGTTGAGGGAGACTCCGTTCTGATTGGCTGCCTCCTCGGCGCGGGCTTTGATCTGCTCCATCATCCTCAACGTCACTCGGCTGATATCGCCGCTGACGTCGTCGAACGAGTAAGTGGAGTCCTTCTTCTCGTCGTCTGCCTTCTCGTTTCCGCCCTCGCCGCCGGTCGAATTCGTCGGGCGGACGACGTCGGTCACGATCTCGTTGCCGTCGAGATTGACCCTGACCTCGCGGCCGTCGAGTTTGGTCCCGATCTCCTTGGCCAACTCCGTCGCCGCGGCCAACAAGACCAGGCGGACCGAGGGTTCGATGGCGGCGGACAACGACGCCGCAATCCGGCGCGTGTGATCGTCGCCGAGTTCGGCTGCGGTGACGAGGTCATTCTGCAGCTTCGCGGTGTACTCCGAAATGTCCATGACACCAGAGTGGCGTCAAAAGTGACGTCAGTCAAGGATGTGATGACGTCACTCGATCTTGGTGGTGGTCGACCGCTATAGAGTTGCCCAGCACCTGAGGCGAACGGCGCCCGGGTTTCGTGCTGGTCGTTTCGTGCTTGTCGAGGAGTGGGTTGTGCCGAACACGGTGTCGCTGAAAGTGCAGTTGGTGGCGAAGTCCGAGTTCTTCCCGCCCGAGGACATTCCGTGGGAGACGGACGCGGATGGCGGCGAAGCGCTCGTCGAGTTCTCCGGCCGAGCCTGCTACCAGAGTTGGTCCAAGCCGAATCCGCGAACCGCAACCAACGCCGGCTACCTCAGGCATCTGCTCGAGGTCGGACACGTTTCGGTGCTCGAGCACGCGACGGTGAGCTTCTACATCACTGGTATCTCGCGCTCGTGCACTCACGAATTGATTCGTCACCGGCACTTCTCGTACTCGCAACTCTCGCAGCGATTCGTTCGCGAGAATGATGCGAACGTTGTCGTGCCTCCCGCGGTCGAAGGTGATCCCGAGCTCGAAGCACTGTTTCTGTCTGCCACCGACGAGAGCCGTCGCGCTTACGGCGAACTGCTGACCGCCCTCGAGGGGAAATTGCAATCAGTGCCCGGTGCCCCGATGCGTGGGAAGCAAGCCAGGCAAGCTGCGCGCTCGGTGCTGCCCAACGCAACCGAGACGCGCTTGGTCGTGACCGGGAACTATCGGGCCTGGCGGCACTTCGTCGAGATGCGCGCCACCGAACATGCCGACGTCGAGATCCGGCGAGTCGCGATCGAGTGCCTACGTCAGCTTCGTGACGTCGCCCCAAATGTGTTCGGGGACTACGAGATTCTCCGCGGAAGCGACGGATCGGAAATCGCCGTCAGTGCATTTGCGGCCGAGTCGTGACTCGTGTGCAGAAGTAAGAGCTGAACCGGGTAACCTTCTGACCATGACCTACGGTGATTCCGCTTCTCTTGTCGAGCGTCCGTTCGGCACCATTTCCGTTGCGATGGTGACCCCGTTCACTGCCGACGGGAAGTTGGACGTCGACGCGGGAGTGCGCCTCGCAGCCCATCTCGTCGACAACGGCTGCGACGGCCTCGTTCTTGCCGGCACGACCGGTGAGTCTCCCACCACCACCGAGTCCGAGAAGCTCGACCTGCTCCGCGCAGTGATCGACGCCGTCGGCAACCGCGCGAAGATCGTTGCAGGCGCCGGGAGCAACGACACCGCCCACAGTGTCGAACTCGCCCGTGACGCGGCTCGCGCCGGTGCGCACGGTCTGCTCGTCGTCACCCCGTACTACTCGCGTCCGCCCCAGGCCGGACTCTTTGCACACTTCACCGCCGTCGCCAACGCGACCGACCTGCCCGTCATGTTGTACGACATTCCGCCCCGCTCCGTCGTCCCCATCGAGACCGAAACGATCCGCCGACTCGCCGAGCACCCGCGGATCAAGGCCGTCAAGGATGCCAAGGGCGACCTCAACGCCGGCGCAGAGTTGATCGGCACCACCGAGCTTCAGTTCTTCTCCGGTGACGACCCGCTGAACCTGCCGTGGCTCGCTGTCGGTGCTACCGGCTTCGTCAGCGTCATCGGCCATCTCGTTCCAGGTCGCCTCCGCGACCTCCACACCGCGTTCGTGTCCGGCGACATCGCCCGCGCACGCGAGATAAACCTCAGTTTGATCCCTGTGATTCGTTCCGTTGCCCGCCTCGGCGGTGTCAGCGCTTCGAAGGCGGGTCTGCGACTCATCGGAATCGATGTCGGAGAACCACGCCTTCCGCAGGTTGCACCCACTAAAGAGCAGATCGACGGTCTTGCCGCCGATCTGCATGCGGCAGGAGTTTTGTAAATGACCCGTCCCCCCCGACGTCGTAGTGCCAGTCGTCAAGCCGGTCCGCCTTCGCCTCCGGCTCCCGAAACGGCCGCGAAGGCCGCACCGGTAGAGGCACCAGCTGCGCCGGCGGCAGAAGCGGCCCCCGCCGCGGCCGCCCCGCCCAAGAAGGCCGCAGCAGCCAAATCTGCAGCGACCAAGTCCGCCGCCACCAAATCTGCTGCACCCAAGAAATCGACCGAAGACAGGTCGCCGCGCAAATCTGCCGGCGGCAACCGTCCGGCAGCGTCGAAGGCGGGCAACGGGCGCGGAAACAAGCGCCCCGAGAACCGTCCGGCCGTCGATCCCACAGGTCGCCTCGGAACACCCCCGAAGGCGCCGGCATCAGGTCTGCGCATCGTTGCTCTCGGCGGCATCGGCGAAATCGGTCGCAACATGACGGTGTTCGAGCACCGCGGCAAGTTGCTGATCGTCGACTGCGGTGTGCTGTTCCCCGAGGACCAGCAGCCCGGCGTCGACCTGATCCTCCCGGACTTCCGCTACATCGAAGACCGTATGGACGACGTCGAAGCCGTCATCTTGACTCACGGCCACGAGGACCACATCGGTGCTCTGCCGTTCTTGCTGCGCTTGCGCGCGGACATACCGGTCATCGGCGCGAAGTTCACTCTCGCCCTCGTTGCCGCCAAGTGCCGCGAGCATCGCCTGCGACCGAACCTCGTCGAGGTCGTCGAAGGAAACACCACCACTCACGGGCCGTTCGACTGCGAGTACTTCGCCGTCAACCACTCGATTCCCGACGCGCTCGCGATCGCGATTCGCACCGACGCCGGAGTTGTACTGCACACCGGTGACATCAAGCTCGACCAGCTGCCTCTCGACGGCCGCCTGACCGACCTCGCCGGTTTCTCCCGCCTGGGCGACGAGGGTGTCGACCTGTTCCTCGTGGACTCGACCAACGCCGAGGTCCCGGGATTCGTCACGCCCGAGCGTGAAATCGGGGGAGTGCTCGACAACGTCATCGGCAAGGCGAAGCAGCGCGTCATCGTGGCATCGTTCGCCAGCCACGTGCACCGCATCCAGCAGGTCGTCGACGTTGCCGCTCGATACAACCGTCGAATCGTCTTCGTCGGCCGCTCGATGGTCCGCAACATGCAGATCGCCCAGGATCTCGGCTACCTCACGGTGCCAGACGGCCTGGTCGTCGACATCGACACCGCCGCCACCCTTCCCGACGATCGCCTGGTGCTCATTTCGACGGGTTCGCAGGGTGAGCCGTTGGCAGCGCTCTCGCGGATGGCACGCGGCGAACACCGCCAGATCAATATCCGTGCCAACGACCTGGTCGTTCTCGCATCCTCGCTGATTCCGGGTAACGAGAACTCCGTTTTTGCCGTGGTCAACGGCTTGGCCAAGCGCGGTGCCACCGTCGTGACCCAGCAGAGCGCCAAGGTTCACGTCTCGGGCCACGCGTCCGCCGGTGAGCTGCTCTACCTGTACAACGCGGTTCGGCCCACCAACGCCATGCCCGTCCACGGTGAATGGCGCCACCTGCGTGCCAACGCCGCCCTTGCCAAGGCCACCGGCGTTCCGGAAGAGCGCATCGTGCTGGCCGAGGACGGCGTCGTGGTCGACATGGTCGACGGCCTCGCCGAGATCGTGGGACGCGTACCGGTCGGACACGTCTACGTCGACGGTCTTTCAGTCGGCGACGTCGGCGAGCCGACGCTCTCCGATCGCCTCGTACTCGGTGAAGGCGGCTTCATCGCCATCACCATCGTCATCAACGAGTCGACAGGACGCGCAGTCAGCACTCCCGAGGTGTCCGGTCGCGGCTTCTCCGACGATCCGACGGCACTCAAGGCCGCCGCGGATCTCGTGGAATCGGACCTGGCCCGGTTGGCGAGCGAAGGCGTCATCGACGCTCATCGCATCGCGCAGTCCGTGCGCCGCGTCGTCGGACGCTGGGTCGCGGACAAGTACCGCCGCCGTCCGATGATCATTCCGACGGTCATCGCGGTTCCGTAGATTCGGCACAGCAGGTCGCTTCCGCTCGAACCCGGTCCGGTTCGAGTACTTTGGCGAAGGTGACCTTCGCTCATGACGAACGACTCGCCCTGGTTGACAGCATGGTCGAGTTCGGCCCCGATGCTCCGACACTGTGTGGGGAGTGGACCAATCGTGACCTGGCAGCACATCTGATTGTCCGGGAGCGGCGTCTCGACGCCGCTCCCGGAATCATGTTGAGCCCTCTTGCCGGTCACACCGAGAGCGTTCGAAAGGCCGCAGCGGCGCGTCCGTGGGAGGAGATCCTCGACGACGTTCGGAGCGGGCCGCCGCGATGGTCGCCGATGTACTGGCTCGACGCGCAGGTCAACACCACCGAGATGTTCGTTCACCACGAAGACGTACGCCGCGCACATCTGAACTGGGCGCCGCGTCCGTTGTCGGAGGGTCGGCAGGCTCAGCTGTGGAAGTACGCACGCCAGATCGGCAAGATGGGCTACCGCAACGCTGCTGTCGAGGTAATTTTCGAACTTCCCTCCGGCGAGAGTGCGGTCGTCCATAAATCCGGCTCTCGCAGTGTTGTCTTGCAGGGCGAACCCGCCGAGTTGCTGCTGCACGCTTTCGGTCGCAACGAAGTGAAGATCGAAGCCAAAGGTGAACTGGCCGACGTCCAATCCGTGATGGCGCTCGATCGCAGTTTCTGATTGCCTTTTTCTACCTGAGTAGCGCTCGACCGACGGGTTGCGAAGATCACGTTTCGCACTCGCGACCAGTGTTGCTGGTGTTGCGGATGGTCCAGATGGGGTCGCACAGACTAGCCTGAACTCCATGGCAGGTAAGTCGAGCGCCCGGGGATCCAGTACAAGCACGTCCACGTCCAGGGCATCGACCAGGTCGTCAGCCTCCACTCCGAGTGCGCGCACGACCGCAAAACCTCGCACCTCGCGCACCACACGGACGGTGTCGACTCCTCGGAACGTCACGACTTCGGCCAGGGCTGGTGGGCGCCCGGCCTCGGGCAAAGGCTCCAAGCCAGCGCCCAAGAAGGCCTCCGGTACGTCGTCGGCCGCGCGCCGCCCGGTATCGAAAACGTCTCAGCGGGCCAGTCCGTTGGCGGCCGTCGGCAAGGGAATAGGAGCCGGGTGGTCCCTGGCTGCCCGCGGCGTCGGCGCCACCACACGCACCGTCAGTAAGGTCGGCGAGATCGAAGCCGGCCACCGCCGCGACGGAATAGCGCTCGGCCTGATCGCATTCAGCGTCGTCATCGCCGGCGGCGTCTGGTTCAAGGCCGGTGGTCCGATCGGCGGCGGCATCGACACCCTTGTGCGCGCTATCTTCGGCGCGGCCTCGGCCGTGCTCCCCATCGTCGGCGTCGGCCTCGCGATCCTGTTGATGCGCACAGAACCGAAACCTGAGATCCGCCCCCGACTGATCATGGGATCGTTGCTGGTCGGTCTGCCTGCGCTCGGCCTCTGGCACATCATCTCGGGTTCACCGACAGACTCCACCGGTCGCTCCAACGGTGCAGGGTTCGTCGGGTACGTCGTGGGCGGCCCGCTCACCAACGGGCTCACCGTCTGGCTGTCTGCGCCGCTGCTGGTCATCGCCGCCGGATTCGGAATCCTCCTTCTGACCGGAACCACGCTGCGTGAGGTGCCGAGCAAGTTCCAGTCCTTCTTCGGTGCCTCGTATCGCTCGGACGAATACGGCGACTACGGATCCGAATTCGACGAGGACGGCGAGCACCACTACGGCGAATCTGCTTACGATCCTTCACTGTTCGACGCCGACGGCTACCCGGTCGACACCTACGCCGAGCCACCGCTCAAGCCCGCCAAGCGGACCAGCCGACGCGCACCGATCGACAACTACCCGACGGACGAGTTCGAATCCGGCGACAAGAAGACCGAAGTACTCGGTCTGTGGAACACCGACGACACCGCAGTACCCGACGAGCCCGTCGTGGCTGCTGCCGCGCCCGTCGTGGAGACTCCGGCGCCGCGCCCCAAGGTGCCGGCCCGTTCCGTCCCTATCGCCAAGCCTGTGCCGAAACCCGAACCGGAGCCGGAGGAGAAGGAACACTTCGTCACTGATCGGGTCACCGACGGCGACTACAACCTCCCTCCGACGACGTTGCTGATCGAAGGGGACCCGCCCAAGCTCCGCAGTTCTGCGAACGACGCGATGATCGAAGCGATCAGCGAGGTCCTCGAACAGTTCAAGATCGACGCCGCCGTTACCGGATTCACGCGGGGCCCGACAGTGACGCGGTACGAGGTCGAACTCGGCCCAGGCGTCAAGGTCGAGAAGATCACCGCGCTCGCCCGCAACATCGCCTATGCAGTGGCTACCGACAACGTCCGCCTCCTGGCCCCCATTCCGGGTAAGTCCGCGGTGGGCATCGAGGTACCGAACTCCGACCGCGAAATGGTTCGCCTCGCCGACGTGCTGAACGCGCCGAGCACCCGACGCGATCACCACCCACTGGTGATCGGTCTGGGCAAGGACATCGAAGGTGACTTCGTCAGTGCCAACCTCGCGAAGATGCCCCACCTTCTGGTGGCAGGTTCGACCGGCTCGGGTAAGTCGAGCTTCGTGAACTCGATGCTCGTCTCGTTGCTCACCCGAGCAACGCCGGAAGAAGTACGGATGATCCTCATCGACCCGAAGATGGTCGAGCTCACGCCGTACGAAGGTATCCCGCACCTGATCACGCCGATCATCACTCAGCCGAAGAAGGCCGCGGCAGCGCTGGCCTGGTTGGTCGAGGAGATGGAACAGCGTTACCAGGACATGCAGGCCAACCGGGTGCGTCATATCGACGACTTCAACTCCAAGGTCAAGTCCGGCGAAATCACCGCCCCGCTGGGCAGCGAGCGCGTCTACCGTCCGTACCCGTACATCCTGGCAATTGTGGACGAGCTGGCCGACCTCATGATGACCGCTCCCCGCGACGTCGAAGAAGCGATCGTCCGCATCACGCAGAAAGCCCGTGCTGCCGGTATCCACCTGGTGCTGGCAACGCAGCGCCCGTCCGTCGACGTCGTCACCGGCCTGATCAAGACCAACGTGCCGTCTCGTCTGGCGTTCGCGACGTCTTCACTGACGGACTCGCGAGTCATCCTCGATCAGCCAGGCGCCGAGAAGCTCATCGGTATGGGTGACGGCCTCTTCCTGCCCATGGGTGCGGGTAAGCCGACCCGTATGCAGGGCGCGTTCATCACCGACGAAGAAATCTCGGCGGTCGTCGACTTCGCGAAGAACCAGGCGGAGCCCGAGTACACCGAAGGTGTCACCGCGCAGAAGGCCGGGGAGAAGAAAGACGTCGACCCCGACATCGGCGACGACATGGATGTCCTCTTGCAGGCCGTGGAATTGGTGATCACCAGCCAGTTCGGTTCGACGTCGATGCTTCAGCGCAAGCTGCGAGTCGGGTTCGCCAAGGCCGGCCGACTGATGGACCTCATGGAAAATCGTGGCGTCGTCGGACCCAGCGAGGGCTCGAAGGCCCGCGAGGTACTCATGAAGCCTGAGGAACTCGACGGTCTGCTGTGGTCGATTCGCGGCGGCGACCCGGATGAGGCACCCGCAGACGAGTAGGGACACCTCGGCGGACAAGCCGTCGACAGACGACCGGAGGAACCCGTGCATGTGACGCCGTTGGCTTGGGGAATCACGATCGTGGTGATCCTCGGCCTGTTCGTCTTCGACTTCTTCGCCCACGTCCGGACTCCGCATGCGCCGACCTTCCGGGAGTCCGCATTCTGGTCGACGGTCTACATCTCGATCGCCATCGTCTTCGGCCTCGTCGTGATGTGGATCTGGGGCACCACGTACGGTGGTGAGTACTTCGCCGGCTATGTCACGGAAAAGGCGCTCTCGGTCGACAATCTGTTCGTCTTCGTGATCATCATGTCGACCTTCGCGGTACCACGAGAGTTCCAGCAGAAGGTATTGCTGATCGGCATCGTCCTCGCGTTGGTGATGCGCGGAATCTTCATCGGTGTCGGTGCCGCCGCCATCAACGCATACAGTTGGGTGTTCTACCTCTTCGGTGCGTTCCTGATCTACACCGCGTACACCCTGATCCGCGATCACGGGCATGAGAAGGAAGCCGAGGAGAAGCGCGACAGTCGCATCATCTCGCTCGTGAAACGGGTGCTGCCGACTACCGAGGAATACGACGGCGACAAGTTGATCACCCGGATCGACGGCAAGCGCGTCGTGACTCCGTTGTTGTTGGCGCTCATCGCAATCGGCTTTGCCGACGTGCTCTTCGCGCTCGATTCGATTCCGGCGATCTACGGTCTGACTCAGGAACCGTATCTGGTCTTCACCGCCAACGCCTTCGCGCTGATGGGTCTACGGCAGCTGTACTTCCTGATCGGCGGGTTGCTCGAACGGCTGGTCTATCTCTCGTACGGGCTCTCGATAATCTTGGCGTTCATCGGTGTGAAACTGGTACTTCACGCGTTGCACGAGAACACCCTCTCGTTCGTCAACGGAGGTGAACACGTCTCCGTGCCGGAAATCTCCACGGCACTCTCACTCGGAGTGATCATCGGAGTATTGGCGGTGACGACGGTCGCGAGCCTGTTGAAGACTCGCGACCGGGCCGGGGAGTAGGCCGACGCTCTCAGGCGCTGAACTGACCCAACACCGGAACCCACTCGGTGATCCGGACCTTCTCGATCAAATCGGCGATCGCGAACGGATCGTGGGTGAAGAGCAGTGAAACGGTGTCGGCGTCAGCGGCGTCGACGATGATCAGCGCGCCGTTTCCATCTGCAAACGGGCCAGATGACAGAACGATCGAGCGGGAAACCAGATCCGCGAGCCAGGCGCGGTGATCGCTGCGGACTTCGTCGCGCTGAGGGTTCTTCTCGGGTGCGTAGGTGTATTCGACGAGGAACAACGACATCGTGAACCGCTTTCGGAGGCTGGTGATCGAGACAGGTGTGTTTGAAGAGTCTGAACGGTTCAGAGAGTCAGGAGCATGCGAGTATTGCCGAGTGTGTTGGGTTTCACATAGCTCAGATCGAGGAACTCGGCGACGCCGGCGTCGTAGGACCGACACATTTCCGCATAGACCTCGGCGGTGACGGGAGTGCCGTCGATCTCCGCGAATCCGTGACGGTGGAAGAACTCGGTCTCGAACGTCAAAACGAACAACCGTTCCAACTCCAATTCTTTGGCGACCTCGATGAGTTTGTCGACGACGTGGAAACCTGCGCCCTGCCCTTTCGCAGTCGGATCGACTGCGACGGTGCGGATCTCACCCAGGTCCGCCCACAGCACATGCAGTGCGCCGCAAGCGATTACCTGGTCACCCCGCTCGGCGACCCAGAACTCCTGGACTGCCTCGTACAGCGTCACGAGATTCTTCTCGAGGAGGATCTTGCCGGCGTAGATGTCGATCAGACGCTTGATTTCGGGGATGTCCGACGTTCGCGCGCGACGCACGATCAACTGGCTCTCGGTATAGGTCGGCGCGGTCGAAGTCATGTGGTGCACATTAGTCAATGGCCCTACCGATATTCTAAGTCGCGTGCCTGTCCGCCCCACGCAATTCCCGCGCCGCTCGGCTGTATCCCGGGTTCGGCTCACCGCCTGTGCGGTGATCCGATGAGTACCCCGCGCGATCAGACCGACGCCCATCGCGCCGCCGTCGGCCCGTCCGACGGCACACCTGTCGCGGACAACCCGGTTCCGTTGCTGAACATCGCGAACATTCTCACGATGGTCCGGATGGTTCTCGTTCCGGTGTTTCTCGTTGTTCTGTTCGTCGACGGCGGACACTCGACGTGGTGGCGTCTCGGGGCGATGGGCGTGTTCATCGTCGCCGCGATCACGGATCGGATCGACGGCCAATTGGCTCGGAAGTACGGTCTGGTCACCGATTTCGGCAAACTCATGGACCCGATCGCGGACAAGGCGCTGATCGGAGCCGCGCTGATCGGGCTCTCGGTTCTCGGCGATCTGTCGTGGTGGGTGACCGGAGTGATCATCGCCAGGGAACTCGGAATCACGCTGCTGCGGTTCGCGGTTCTGCGGCACGCGGTCATCCCGGCGGGCAAGGGCGGCAAGCTCAAGACCCTCGTGCAGGCCGTTGCGATCGGGTTCTACCTCTGCCCGCTGCCGAGCAGTTGGGACATCGTCAGCGGGCTGCTGATGGCTGCTGCCGTCGTGCTGACGGTGGCGACGGGAATCGAATACATCGTGCAGGCGATCAGGCTTCGCGCCGGAGTTCGCGCAGTCGAGTCATGACCGACCCGCTGCTCGGACTCGGAGTGGTCGAACTTGTCGAGGCCCTCGGCGCCGCGAAGCAGACTGTCGCCGCCGCCGAATCTCTGACAGCAGGGTTGTTCACGGCTGCAGTCGCGTCGGTGCCGGGGTCGAGCGCGGTGCTGCGCGGGGGCCTGGTCGTGTACGCGACCGACCTGAAAGCAACGCTGGCTGGTGTGGATCCAAGCCGCCTGGCAACGGACGGCCCCGTGTCCGAGAGCACGGCGGTGGCATTGGCGCTCGGTGCCCGGACGAAGTGCGGTGCGGACTGGGGTATCGGTCTGACCGGAGTCGCCGGTCCGAGTGAGCAGGACGGACACCCGGTCGGAACAGTGTTTCTCGGTATCGCCGGCCCTGACGGAACCGAATGCGAACCGCTCGCGCTCGGCGGCGAACGGTGGGAGATTCGGACAACCGCGGTCGCGACTGCCGTGTCGCGGTTGCGTGATCGTGTCGTAGAGCGTGCGGCACGATAGGCTCGGGAACCAATCGGATGTGTTCGGACGTTGACGATTGTGAAGACGTACGACCATGCACGATGAGGTCACGGATGAAGGAGGAGCGAGATGGCGCTGCTATTGCGTGAGGCAATCGGTGACAGTCTCCGGCGTACGCGCGTTTCGCAGAGCCGCACGCTACGTGAGGTCTCGAACAGCGCGCGTGTGAGCTTGGGCTATCTGTCCGAAGTGGAACGTGGACGTAAGGAAGCATCGAGCGAATTGTTGGCGGCGATCTGTGATGCGCTCGCAGTCCCACTGTCCGACGTGCTGGTCGACGTGAGCGAGACCCTGGCCACGAAGAAGAGCGCTCCGGTAGCTGGTCGGCAGGTTGCCGAACCTGCCGTGTCGGCTTCCGGCTCTGTCTCGGCTTCCGGTTCGCCGACTATCGCACGCGACACCCGCGTCGTGATTCCGGCACCGAACGCTCGAAGGTTGGCGGCGGCGTAGCCACTACCGGCCGTAACCGATAGATTTTGTACGTAACCGCCGGTTTCCAGCAGGTGGGGTCAGAGCAGATAGGGCGCAGCCCTTGTTTCGGTGCGCGACGGTCGCGCTCCGGGTCGCGTTCGGCGCGGCGCATCAGATGGAGGCAGGATCAAACCAATGGCTAATCCTTTCGTCAAGGGCTGGAAGTACCTGATGGCGCTCTTCAATTCGAAGATCGATGAGAAGGCAGATCCAAAGGTTCAGATTCAGCAGGCGATCGAGGACGCACAGCGCCAGCATCAGGCGTTGTCCCAGCAGGCTGCGTCGGTGATCGGTAATCAGCGTCAACTCGAGATGAAGCTCAGCCGTCAACTCGACGAGGTCGAAAAGCTCAACGCCAACGCGCGCCAGGCAGTCAACCTCGCCGATCAGGCCGCTGCTGCCGGCGACAACGACAAGGCGATTCAGTACACCAACGCTGCAGAAGCTTTTGCGGCCCAGTTGGTGACGGCCGAGCAGGGCGTCGAGGATCTGAAGGCACTGCACGACCAGTCCTTGCAGGCAGCCGCTCAGGCAAAGAAGGCCGTCGAGCAGAACGCGATGACTCTGCAGGCAAAGGTTGCCGAGCGCACCAAGCTGCTCAGCCAGCTCGAGCAGGCCAAGATGCAGGAGCGCGTGAGCGAGTCCCTTCGTTCCATGGACAGCACGCTGTCGGCTCCGGGCAACACACCCAGCCTCGATGCTGTGCGCGACAAGATCGAACGTCGCTACGCTGACGCACTCGGCTCGGCCGAGCTCGCCCAGAACTCCGTTCAGGGCCGCATGATGGAGGTCCAGCAGGCCTCGGTCCAGATGGCAGGGCACAGTCGCCTCGAGCAGATTCGTGCATCCATGAAGGGCGAGGCGCTGCCGTCCGGCGGCGCAGCAGCCACTCCCGCGACTCCGTCCGTCGAGAAGCAGCCCCCGGCTGCCGGTCAGACCGGGCAGTAGCCGAATCCTCGATGTCGGCAGTGATGCTCTGATGTTTTCTTCACGAGACTGTCGATCTGGGCGTGAGCCCCGGTCGGCCGTTCCCGTTTCCGTATCCGGCGCTTTCGGAGCCTTGGGACGCACCGCGGATACATTGCGCGAGGTCGGGCTTTCGGCGGCGGATGCCGCTCGGCGGTGGCAGGACCCGCGGGCCAAATTCGAGCGCAAGCGTGCCCGTGCGCGCCGACGCGCTCAGCGTTGGGGTTTCATGTCCGGCGGATCCGTGGTCGGCACGGCCGGCCTCGCCGTCGCGTCGGCTCCCGAGTGGTCGGTGGTCGTGGCAGGCGGGGGAGCGGCACTGTTCGCGGTTCCCGCCGTGATCGCGGTCGGCCGCTACCGTTCGATGAGTTCCGGCCCACCGCCGTCCGCGCCGATTCGCAGGCGGTTGCCACCGTCGTCGTCTCGCGCGTTCATCCCGATGTCGCGCCTCATCGGCGCCGAGACTTCGCTGTTCGAGATCTTGAGTGTGCTCAGACGCGCCGACACCATCGACCCCGGTGAGTTGGACGAAATCACTGTTACCGCCGATTCGGCACTGAGAGCGATGTTCGCGGTGTCTTCGGATGTCGTCGCGATGGAACGCGCCGTGGCCGCGACGCCGAAGGTAACCGAACCTCTTGATCCCACCATCGACGGCGCAGTCCGTGAGTTGCAGTCGGGCTTGGATCAGTACGAGGATCTGGTGACCTCGGCAGCTGCTCTGACAGCGCCTCACAGCCCGTCGGCGCTCGTGGGATTCAACCGAGAGCTTTCGGCGCTGCACGCGGCCGCCGAGCGGCTCTCGGCGCTTGCCGACGCCATCGGCGAGGTGGACGACATCACCCGCAAGTACAACTGATCGGCCCTCGCGCCGGGTCAATGCTCCCTGTTCGACGTCTCAGTCGTCGGCGCCGCGGGCCGCCAATGCTTCACCCATTGCGTCCGCGGTCATCAGGGTGCCGACGATGACCGGCACTGCGAAGGATCGCAGCGAGAATCCGAGCCCTCGCGCCTTGCGTGCCTCGGACACCTGTGTGATGACCTCGAACATCAGCGGGATACACCGGATCGTCATTGCGAGGAGCAAGGCGATCCGTTCGGGATTGACGCCGAAGCGTCGCAAGGGTGTCAGGAATCTGGTGATCGCGTCGAGCATCTCGGAGATCCGTGTGGTCAGACCCATGATCGCCGCGAAGGCGATCGAAATGATCAGAACCCCGCAAACGACGGCCGCTCGCTGCCATCCCGCGACTACCAGCTGGAACGCCCCGATGAAGAGCAACATCCACAGCGCTGGACGCAGCTGCCGGATTGCAGTCATCGGAGGAATGCGCGCAATCGCGTACAGGGCCACAACGACGATCGTGGGAGCTGCCAGTTGCCACGGCTCACGCACGAAGATCGAGACGGCGAGGATGGCCACGACCAAGGCGAAGAGCTTGATCCCCGTCGGCATCCGGTGCAGGAGTGAGCAGCCCGGTCGGTAGACGCCGAGAGTGGTCACGAGACCAACGACCGGTAGTGATCGATGGAGTCGGCGGGGGAGCCGTCAGCGACGACGCGGCCTTGGTCGACGACCAACACCCGTTCGAAGGATTCGAGGAGATCGAGTTGGTGGGTCACGACGATAAGTTGCTGATCGAGTGACTCGAATACCGAACTGATCAGCCGAGAGTTGCGAAGGTCGAGGAGCGTGGTGGGTTCGTCGGCGACGAGTACGTTCGGTTCCGTCACCATGATGGCCGCGAGCGCGAGGAGCTGTTTCTGCCCGCCGGAAAGCTGGTGGGTGGGATGGTCGGCGTGCCCGGCGAGGCCGTAGCGTTCGAGCACCGAGGCCACCTTTGCGGCGCGCTCGGCTTTGCCCAATCCGCTACGGCGGAGCGAGAATTCGATGTCCTCGGCAACCGTCGGCATCACGATCTGGTGGTTGGGATCGGTGAAGACGAATCCGACCTGCTTGCGTACGTCGCGGCCCTTCTTCGCCGTGTCCAAGCCGTTGACGTGGACGCGTCCTTCCGTTGGAACGACCAGTCCGTTGATCATGCGAGCGAGGGTCGACTTGCCGCTTCCGTTCGCACCCACGATTCCGATTCGCTGCTCGCTCAGTCGCAGATTTATCTGCTGCAGGACCGTTCGTTCACCGAAGCTGTGTCCGACGTTCTCGAAGACGATCTCACTCATCGGAGATTAATTCGCCACCACGGTCTTGTTCGACGAGATCACCGAGTCGCGCAGTAGTGCCGGGTATGCCCGATGGACCTGGGACGCGACCAACGCGGTGACGACCGCTTTTGCGGCGTCGAGAGGAATGAAGGCGGCGTTGGCCGACCATGCGGCAACGAAGCTCATGTGTCCGCGGACCATCATTCCGACGATGCCGAACGCGTAGAGAATGACGACGCCGCCGAGAAGGTTGATGCCGATGCCCGCGATGATCCGGTACTTGGGCAGCATCTTGGCAGTCAGCCATCCGATGACAAACGCCGTCGGGATCCAACCGATGAGGAATCCGGCCGTCGGGCTGGAGAGGGACACGAGTGCGGTGCGACCGCCGGCAAGGACCGGTAGACCGACCAATCCCAGGGCAATGACCGTCAGGACGGCGAGAACACCCTTGCGCGGTCCGAGTAGAGCGCCGGCCATCATGACGCCCATGGACTGAAGTGTGATCGGTACACCGGAGATGCCGATGTTGATCGACCCGGGGAGGCCCAGCGCGATGATGAGTGCGGCGAAGACGGCTACATGCGCGAGATCGCGAGCGGGGAAACGGGTCGTAGACACTGCGGACGTGCTCCTTCGGCATACGGGATCGAACTTCGCGAGTTTACGCCAGGAGCAAGCTCCGATGGGTTGGACACCTGACCTGCGTGAGGGCCGGTCTCGGGGTGAACCCTGATCTTTACCTGAACTTGCCGCTGAGCTGCTGCTTTGTCACGCCAGACCTGTCAGGCTGGTTCTACGGACGACGCAGCACCTGTCCGATTCGACTGATTATTCAACGGCACGTTGGAGGCAAGCATGTTTTGGAAGATCGTTTTGGCCGTCGTACTGGTGTGGGTCGCACTCGCGGTGGTCGGTGCGCTGATCAAGGGGCTTTTCTGGGTTCTGGTGGTCGGCGCTGTCGGCTTCGGAATCTATTTCCTGGTGAAGGCGATGTCGGGAAGTGACGACAATTCGCCCGCTTCGCGGTTCTGACGGGCAAGATCTGCCCTATGGAAAACTTCCCCGAGGACTGGCAGCGCGCGATTGTCATCGTGGCGCATCCCGATGACATCGAATACGGCGCAGCCGCAGCAGTGGCGCAGTGGACCGATCGCGGCAAAGACGTGCGATATGTCCTGGCCACGCGCGGCGAGGCCGGAATCGCCGGTCTGTCGCCCGAGGAGTCCGGCCAGGTCCGCGAAGAAGAAGAGCGTCGCTCGGCCGCGATCGTCGGTGTCAGTGAGGTGGAATTCCTCGGCCTGCCCGATGGTCGTCTCGTGGAAGGCTTGGAGTTGCGCTCGACTCTCGCCGCAGCAGTTCGTCGTCACCGCCCGGAATTGGTGGTGACGATGAACTTCTCCCATACCTGGGGACCTGGCTACCTCAACAGCGCGGATCACCGAGCGCTCGGGATCAGCGTCCTGGACGCGACCGCTGATGCGGCGAACGAATGGATCTTTCCGTCATTGACGGCGCAGGGACTGGCGCCGTGGTCCGGCGTTCGGTGGGTTGCGGTCAACACGATGACTCCTACACACTGCGTCGACGTGACGTCGACGGTCGATCGCGCCGTGGATTCGCTCGCGGAACATGCGCGATATCTGGCGGCGTTGAGTTCCACGCCGATCCGGGAACAGGCGCGCGCACAGATCGACATGGTCAGCGGACCGAAGCCTGGATTCGACGCCGAGCGCGCAGTTGGTTTCGAGTTGTACTATTTCTGATGATCTCTGAGCGAGAGAACTCGCAAGTCCCGACGGGATTACCGGCGACTTGTCCGGTATTGTGTTACATACGATGGTAATCCGTAACGCAGATGGCCCAATTGTCCCTCGCAAGGCAGACGGTCAGCGCATCCCCAGCCGCGAGATCGACGACGTGATTCTCGACGCAGCAAGGTCGTGTGTCCTCGATTTCGGAATGCAGCGAACCACACTTGCGGAGATCTCGCGTCGCGCCGGCGTGAGCCGGCCGACCGTCTACCGGCGATGGCCGGACACGCGAGCCGTCGTCGCGGATCTGCTCACCCGGGAGATTCGATCGGTGCTGCCCGAGGTGACCTTCACCGGGTCTGCGGCCACATTGCTCGTGGAAGCGATCGGGGACGTCGTCGGCCAGATTCGCGACCATCCGCTCTTCGTGAAGATTCGGCACGCTGATCAAGAGTTGCTCACCACCTACATCGTGGACCGACTCGGCGCGAGCCAGAAGTCGATTCTCGAACTGATCACTTCCGTCGTAGCTGCCGGTCAACAAGACGGTTCGATTCGCGAGGGAAGCGTCAACGAGATTGCGGCGATGGTTCTACTGATGGCTCAGTCCGTCGTCATCTCCGCACCGACTCTCGAGCCGGAACTTTCCGCCGACGCGTCGGTCGAGCAACTCAGACATGCGGTCGCTGCGTATCTGGCACCTGCAAAGAATTCGGGAGAATAGCTGTGGACCCTCGAGATTCAGCAGGCAGTGATTCAGCAGGCGGCGATTCAGCTCTCAATGCACAGCGGCGTACTCGTGAGCTCGAGCAGTTGGCGAACGGCGATTCGGTTGACGTCCTGGTCATCGGCGGCGGAATCACCGGTGTCGGTGTCGCTCTCGACGCCGTGACTCGTGGGCTCAGTGTTGCGCTGGTCGAAAAGCACGACCTCGCGTTCGGCACCAGCCGCTGGAGTTCGAAACTGGCACACGGCGGCCTTCGGTACCTGGCTTCCGGCAATGTCGGTATAGCGCGTGAAAGTGCGGTCGAGCGCGGCATTCTCATGACGCGCACCGCGCCGCACCTCGTTCGCGCCATGCCTCAACTCGTACCGCTGTTGCCCGAAACGTCGTTCTTCGGGAAGGCCCTGGTGCGTACCGGTTTCCTGGCCGGTGACGCTCTGCGCATGTCGGCGCGAACCCCGGCTTCGGTTTTACCCAGATCACGGACGGTCAGCGCTGCGCGGGCGCGCGAATTGGCTCCCGCGGTCAAGCAGGAGAACCTACGAGGCGCCTTGACCGCGTTCGACGGGCAGCTCATCGACGACGCCCGGCTCGTCGTCGGCATCGCCCGAACCGCAGCGTCCTACGGCGCGCGAATCCTGACCCGCGTCGGTGCATACGACGTATCCGGAACGTCGGCCACCTTGCGCGACGAGTTGACCGGGTCCGAGTTCTTGATGCGTGCCCGCGTCGTGGTCAATGCGACCGGTGTCTGGGCTGATCAGGTCGACTCCAGCATCACCCTGCGCCCCAGCCGCGGGACGCACCTGGTGCTCGATGCAGAGCGATTGGGGAACCCCACGGCAGCACTGACCGTGCCGATTCCCGGCGAGACCAACCGTTTCGTCTTCGCGCTGCCCGCGCAGCTCGGCCGGATCTACCTCGGGTTGACCGACGAAGCAGCGCCGGGACCGGTGCCCGACGTACCGACGGCGTCCGAGGACGAGATCGACTTCCTGCTCGACACCGTGAACACGGCGTTGGAAGTTCCGCTGACCCGTGAGGACGTCTTGGGGACCTTCGCGGGTCTGCGTCCGCTGCTGGACACCGGTGAAGGCTCGACGGCCGACCTCTCGCGCAATCACGCTGTAGTCCGTTCGGACTCGGGCTTGGTCACGGTGGTGGGCGGAAAACTCACGACGTACCGCAAGATGGCCGAAGACGCCGTCGACGCCGCGGTCGAGGTCGGATCGCTGAGCGCCGGGGCGTGTCGGACACGCGCGTTGCCGCTGGTAGGCGCTGCATCACCGATGGAATTGAAAAAGATCAAGGCACCGGCGTCGTTGGTGGCGCGATACGGCACAGAGGCCGAGGTCGTGGCCGCGGCGAGCAGCGATCGACTCCGATCGGTTGCGGACTTGGAGATCTGCGGCGCCGAGTTCGATTTCGCGGTATCGCATGAAGGCGCACTCGACGTCGACGACGTCCTTGATCGCAGGACGAGAATCGGATTGGTGGCTTCGGATCGCGAACGCGCACTGGGTGCGGCGGAACAGGCCTTTCACTCGGTGTGACACTCTGATCCGGTGCGTGTAGCCGTTGTTGCCGGGCCGGACCCGGGTCATGCTTTTCCCGCAATAGCGTTGTCGCTGGCGTTGATCCAGGCCGGCGACGACCCGATTCTGTACACGGGGACCCGGTGGGTCGAGGCAGCGCGAGCGGCCGGCGTGGAAGCCGAGCCTCTCAAGGGCTTGGCCCCGCGGCCGGGAGACGACGATCTTGATGCAGGCGCTCGGATTCATTCGCGCGCCGCCTATATTTCCACCGAACTGCTTCCCGACCTGAAATCCGTCTCCCCGGATCTCGTCGTCTCCGACATCCTCACTGCCGGAGGCGGATTGGCCGCCGAACGACTCGGCATCCCCTGGGTGGAACTTTCGCCTCACCCGCTGTACTCACCGTCGCGGGGGTTACCGCCGATCGGCAGTGGGCTCGCGCCCGGCATCGGAATTCGTGGTCGACTTCGCGACACCCTGATGCGCGCCGCAACAGGACGTTCGATCAAGCAAGGGTTGGCGCAGCGCTCGCAGGCCCGTGTCGGCATCGGGCTACCCGCCCTGGATCCAGGCCCGCATGCTCGCCTGATCGCAACACTTCCGGCACTGGAAGTGCCGCGTCCCGACTGGCCGGAGCACGCCCACGTCGTCGGCCCGCTTCTCTGGGAGCCGACCGAGGTGATTCTGGACCCACCGCCAGGTGACGAACCGCTGGTCATGGTGGCGCCGTCCACGGCGCACACCGGCGCAGTGGGAATGTTCGAGGGCACGGTCGAAGGACTCGGCGGCGCCGGTGTGCGGCTGATCGCGTCGATGCTCGACGGAGCCGAAGGCGAGCATCCCGATTGGGTTCGTGCAGGTCTCGGACGCCAGGACGCGATGCTGCGTGACGCGTCGGTGTTGGTGTGCGGCGGCGGGCACGGCATGTTGGCGAAGGCCTTGCTGGCCGGCGTGCCGACGGTCGTCGTTCCCGGGGGTGGGGACCAGTGGGAGTTGGCCAATCGCGCTGCGCGGGCAGGGACGTCGGTGATCGTGCGGCCCGCAGATGCCCGCTCGATTCGCGATGCCGTACTGCAGGTGCTCTCCGACAAACGATTCGCGGAAGCTGCGATGTCTGCTGCCGCGACTGCGTCGCAGGTCGCCGATCCGGTGGCGGTGTGCCGACAGGTGGTCAACGGCGGTGTGACGGCGTGAGCATGTTGCGCCTGAATGCAGGTGCACCGCTCTGTGGACTACGGTGGCGGCTGTGCGGTTGACCGAATTTCATGAAATGGTGCGCGAAGAGTTCGGGCAGGTACGAGGCGACTCGATGCTGATCGACCATGTACTCCAGAGTCTCGACGGAATGACTGCTGCGGAGGCCGTCGAAGCAGGTTGGGAGCCTCGCGAAGTGTGGCGTGCGCTCTGTGTGGAGTTCGACGTACCGCCCGCCCGCCGCTGATTTTTTCGGCGTGTCGAACGTCTCCCATCTTCTGTTCGAACACGTGTTCGTCTATGCTGAAGCTGTTCGGTGGTGACGCTCCTTTCGTAACTGCGAACTTTCGGTTATCGACAAGCACGGTTATCGACAAGCACGGTTATCGACAAGCACAGTGATCGACAAGCACAGTTATCGACAAGCGCGAAAGCAAGATCGAAAAGTCTGTCGGTGGCCGGATCTACTCTGATCGCAACACACCAACAGGGTCGGCTCAGGCAGGCGCTGAAGAGACGGAGTCTGCTCAGGCAGGCACTGAAGACTGAAACAAGGATGGGGATCACGATGGCACCACAGGCACCTGATCGGGACAAGGCACTCGACCTCGCGTTGGCGCAGATCGACAAGAACTTCGGCAAGGGTTCGGTGATGCGCTTGGGCGAGGGTGTTCGTCAGCCCATCGCCGTCATTCCCACCGGTTCCATCGCGCTCGACGTCGCGCTGGGTATCGGCGGACTGCCGCGTGGCCGCGTCATCGAGATCTACGGCCCGGAATCTTCGGGTAAGACCACCGTGGCACTGCACGCAGTTGCCAATGCTCAGGCCAACGGCGGCATCGCGGCGTTCATCGACGCGGAGCACGCACTCGATCCCGACTATGCAGCCAAGCTGGGCGTCGACACCGATGCACTCCTGGTCTCGCAGCCCGATACGGGTGAGCAGGCTCTCGAAATCACCGACATGCTGATCCGTTCGGGCGCCCTCGACATCGTCGTGATCGACTCCGTGGCCGCTCTTGTTCCTCGCGCCGAGATCGAAGGCGAGATGGGTGACAGCCACGTCGGTTTGCAGGCTCGACTGATGAGCCAGGCACTGCGCAAGATCACCGGTGCCATGAACAACTCGGGCACCACCGTCATCTTCATCAACCAGCTTCGCGAGAAGATCGGCGTGATGTTCGGTTCTCCCGAAACCACCACCGGTGGTAAGGCACTGAAGTTCTACGCTTCGGTCCGCCTCGACATCCGTCGTATCGAAACTCTCAAGGACGGTACCGACGCAGTCGGTAACCGCACTCGAGTCAAGGTCGTCAAGAACAAGGTCGCGCCGCCGTTCAAGCAGGCCGAGTTCGATATTCTCTACGGCCAGGGCATCAGCAAGGAAGGCTCGCTCATCGATATGGGTGTCGAGCACGGGTTCATCCGCAAGTCCGGCTCCTGGTACACCTACGAAGGTGACCAGTTGGGTCAGGGCAAGGAAAATGCTCGTAAGTTCTTGCTGGAGAACACCGATATCCGTGACGAGATCGAGAAGAAGATCAAGGAAAAGCTCGGTATCGGTGCTGACGTCACTGCAACCGACGAAGCTCCCGCCGACTTCTGAGTTCAGTGATGAGCTTCGACGACGGTGACAACGGCGAGAATGCTCGTGAAGAGTACGGCGCTCCTCGGCGTCGATCCCGTCAACGATCCGAGAAGCCGTCGCAACGCGCAGAAGGTGGGACGGAGGCGCAGGCCAAAGATGCTTGCCTGCGCCTTCTGACCGACCGGGCGCGCAGCCGCTCCGAACTGGAAACCAAGCTGAGCGGACGCGGCTTCGAACCCGAGATCATTACCAAGGTCCTCGATCGACTCCAGGAAATCGGGTTGATCGACGACGCGGACTTCGCGAACCAATGGGTTCATTCGCGGCATACGTACTCGGGCAAGGGAAAGCGTGCGCTTGCAGTCGAGTTGCGGCTCAAAGGAATCGACCAGGACGTCGCTTCCGAAGCGTTGTCGCAGATCGATCCGGAAGATGAGCGCGAGCGAGCAGCGGAGCTGGTTCGGCGGAAGCTGAAGAACAAGCCCGTCGATGATCGTGACAAGGTCACGCGTCGACTGGTCTCGATGCTGGCACGCAAGGGATATTCAGCTGGGATGTCGTACGAGGTGGTCAAAGCCGAGATGGCGGCGGTCACCGACTCGTAGCGAAGTGCAGCATTCAGAACAACAGGGCGGGGGTACCACCGAAATTCGGTGGTACCCCCGCCCTGTTGTGTATTCGCGCTAACGCGGCTGGATTCGACTCACGGTTCCATCTGATTCACGGCTTGGTCAGGTCCATACCCGGAACCGAAACGGCTGGGTCGGCGGACGGAGCCGCGATGGGGCCCTTACCCTTTCGCTTTCCGGAACGCAGGCGCTTCTCCACCTTGGTTGCCAGGAAGGTCAGAGCCGAGTTGAGAGCGATCATAATCGCGGCGACCACGATGAGCGCCGGCAGGAAGTTTCCGTAGAAGGTGCCGAGCTGTTGGGCCTGACGCACCAGCTCGACATACCCGATCAGGTAACCGAGGGCGGAGTCCTTCAACGCCACGACCATCTGTGAAATCAGTGCCGGGAGCATGGCGGTAACCGCCTGGGGGAGCAGGATCGTCACCATGATCTGCGTCTTGCGCATGCCCAGTGCCTTGGCGGCCTCACTTTGCCCTCGTGGGAGTGAGTTGATTCCGGCACGGACGATCTCGGCGATCACTGACCCGTTGTACAAAGTCAGACCCACGACGACTGCCGCGAGTGCGAGGTACTTGGACTTGAAGACCTCGTATTCGGCGAACACCTGATACGAGAAGATCATCAGAATCAGAACCGGTACTGCTCGGAACAATTCGACGATGACGCCGCAAATCTTCCGAATGATGTTGTGCTCGGAGAGTCGGCCGATACCCAGGGCAGAACCGAGGATGAGCGCGAAGACGATGGACATCGCAGCCGCGATCAGCGTTCCCCGGATGCCGGGTATCAGATACGTTGTCCACGACGTGGATTCGAGGAACGGATCCCACTTCGCTGCTGTCAGCTGGCCCTTTTCGTCGAGTGCGCGGTAGATGACGTAACCGATTGCGACCATGAGTGCAGCGACGACAAGGGACGCGAATCGGTAGAGATTTCGCGCTCTGGGGCCGGGCGCGTCGTAGAGGACTGTTGCGCGGTTGCTCATCGTGAAACCTCGAATCGCTTGCTCAGCTTGCCGAAGATCAAGCCCATGGGAAGTGTCAGGATCACGAAACCGACAGCGAAGATTCCACCGACGACGAAGATCGCCGCTTCGTTTTCGATCATCTTCTTCATCAGCGCTGACGCTTCGGATACGCCGATCACCGCGGCGATGGTCGAGTTCTTGGTCAGTGCGATCAGCACGCTACCCAGCGGTGCTGTGACCGCGCGAAATGCCTGAGGCAGGACGATCAGCCGAAGATTTTGTGCGAACGACAGACCGAGTGATCGGCCCGCTTCGGCCTGGCCGACCGGAACGGTATTGATTCCCGATCGAAGTGACTCACACACGAACGCGGCGGTATAGACACTGAGGCCGAGTACTGCGAGTCGGAAGTTGTTGTCTGTCAAGAACGTCGGTGAGTCCGACTTGGCGAGATTGACTCCGAGCGTCTGCGACAGACCGAACAGACAGAACAGCAGAATCAGTGTCAGGGGGGTGTTGCGGAACACGGTCACGTACGCGGTACCCAGGAATCGGGCGACCGGAACGGGTGACACGCGCATGGCCGCGATCAGGACACCGATGATGACGGCGCCGATCGCGGAGAAGAACGTCAGCTGGATCGTGGTCCAGAAGGCTTCCAGAATCTGGTCGCCGTACTTGCTCAGAAGGTTCACTTGCCGTCTCCCCAGATCACGGGATCTCCGTTGGTGGCGTCACGCGCTGCGGCTCCCGAAGTGGGGAGCCGCAGCGAGATTGACGGTGAAAAAAGCAGGTCAGTAACGATCAACGGTGGGCGGGGCCGGGATGGGGTAGCCCGAAGCGCCAACGGTGTTGTTGAAGGCTTCTTCCCACGCGCCGGTGGAGATCATCTTCTCGATGGCATCGTTGATCTTGCCGCGACCCTCGGAATCGTCCTTGGCCAGGCCGACACCGTACTTTTCGGTCGTGAACGGTTCTCCGACGACCTTCAGCTCGCCCGGGTACTGGGCAGCGTAGCCGGCGAGGATGATGTCGTCGGTGGTGACAGCGTCGACAGCGCCGTTGCGCAGAGCCTCGACACAAGCGGAGTAGGTGTCGAGCGGCTGGAGCTGGACGTCCTTGGCGTAGTTGTCCTGGATGTTCTGCGCCGGAGTCGAACCCGACACCGAGCAGAGCTTCTTGCCGCCGGTCAGGGAATCGGGGCCGGTGATGTCGGTGTTGTCGGAGCGAACGAGCAGCGACTGGCCTGCGATGAAGTACGGGCCGCCGAAGCTGACCTTTTCCTTGCGCGTGTCGGTGATCGAGTATGTCGCGACGATGTAGTCGACCTCGCCGTTCTGGATCAGGGTCTCGCGCTGGGCTGACGGAGATTCCTTGAAGGTGATGCCTTCGGGCTTCACGCCGAGTTCGTTTGCGATGTAACGGGCTACCTCGACGTCGAAGCCGGAGAAGGTGCCGTCAGGGTTGCGCTGACCGAGGCCGGGCTGATCGAACTTGATGCCGACGGTGAGAGTGCCGTCGGAAGCGCTCTCGGTGATCGACTTGTTCTCCTCGCCGCCGCCACAGGCCGTGGCAGCGAACGCGATGGCCATGATTCCGATTCCGAAACGGACGGAACGATTGATCTTCATGAAGATCCTCTCAGTTGTCGACACACGAACAGTGCAGTCGAGATGAACGGTGCAGCCGAGGTGAACGGTGCAGTCGAGCAAGTTGTCTTGTGGACGAGGACAGGACTGTCGGAGGGGAGACTGTAATCAGTGCGTGAGGATCTTGCCGAGGAAGTCCTTGGCCCGATCCGACTTGGGATGGGTGAAGAACTCTTCGGGCGTGGTGTCTTCGACGACCTGGCCGTCAGCCATGAACAGCACACGATCGCCGGCTTTGCGCGCGAAGCCCATCTCGTGCGTGACCACGAGCATGGTCATGCCTTCCTTCGCGAGGGAGGTCATGACGTCGAGGACTTCGTTGACCATCTCGGGGTCGAGAGCGGAGGTGGGCTCGTCGAACAACATCACCTTCGGCTGCATCGCAAGAGCGCGAGCAATGGCGACACGCTGTTGCTGACCGCCGGAAAGCTGCGCCGGGTACTTGTCGGCCTGATTGGCGATACCGACACGTTCGAGCAACGCCTGCGCGGTCTTCTTGGCTTCGTCCTTTTTTGCCTTGCGGACCTTCATCGGTGCGAGCATGACGTTCTCGAGGATCGTCTTGTGCGCGAACAGGTTGAAAGACTGAAAGACCATCCCGACGTCGGCACGAAGTGCGGCAAGTGCTTTGCCCTCTTCGGGGAGCGTCTTTCCGTCGACGGCGATGGTGCCGGAGTCGATGGGTTCGAGGCGATTGATGGTGCGGCACAGAGTCGACTTACCGGAGCCCGACGGACCGAGGACGATCACCACTTGGCCCTTGGGTACCTCGAGATTGACCTCTTGCAGGACGTGAAGTTCCCCGAAGTGTTTGTTCACCGAGGTCATCGAAATCATGGATGTGGAATCGCCGGAGGTGGTCGGCGTCGTCGCATCGTCGGCTTGGGTCATAAACGAGAACCTTAGGCGTAGTTTGCGTCGACGCCCGTGATTTCGCCATGGTTCTTGCCATATGTAATGGAAATTTTACTGTGACGACGTTTATGTCGCGTTTCGGTTGTTTATCAGGGCGTTATTACACGTCGTAGTGGACGTGAGCTAGGCTGAAGCGTGTCACTGATCGACGAAATGTCCCCTGCACTTCCGGAGCCGACTGCAGTTCCGGAGGCAACTGCTACGCCTGTTCGCACCTACGAGGTGCGGACGTACGGCTGTCAGATGAACGTCCACGATTCCGAGCGACTGTCCGGTCTGCTCGAGGACGCCGGGTATTCGAAGGCGGAGACCGGAACCGATCCTGATCTTGTCGTCTTCAATACGTGTGCGGTCCGCGAGAACGCGGACAACAAGTTGTACGGCAACCTCAGCCAGCTCGCCCCCAACAAGGAGGCGAACCCCGACATGCAGATCGCGGTCGGTGGGTGCCTGGCGCAGAAGGATCGTGACACCGTCGTCAAGAAGGCGCCGTTCGTCGATGTCGTCTTCGGCACTCACAACATCGGCTCGCTGCCCGCGCTGCTCGACCGCGCGCGCCACAATCAGCGCGCCGAAGTCGAAATCCTCGACGCGCTGGAGGCGTTTCCGTCGACACTGCCCGCGAAGCGCGAATCCGCCTACGCGGGTTGGGTTTCCATCTCGGTGGGCTGTAACAACACGTGCACGTTCTGCATCGTTCCGGCCTTACGTGGCAAGGAAGTGGATCGACGTCCCGGCGACATTCTGGCCGAGGTGCAGGCACTCGTCGACGAGGGTGTCTCGGAAGTGACCCTGCTCGGACAGAACGTCAACGCCTACGGCGTGTCGTTCGCCGATCCGGAACAACCGCGCGATCGCGGAGCCTTCGCCTCCCTCTTGAAGGCATGTGGACACATCGACGGCCTCGAACGGGTCAGGTTCACATCGCCGCACCCGGCAGAGTTCACCGATGACGTCATCGAAGCTATGGCAACCACTCCCAACGTCTGCCCGCAACTGCACATGCCGTTGCAGTCCGGTTCGGACAAGGTTCTCAAGGCGATGAAGCGCTCGTACCGCAAGTCGAAGTACCTCGGGATCATCGAGAAGGTGCGCGCCGCAATGCCGCACGCCGCCATCACCACGGACATCATCGTCGGGTTCCCGGGGGAGACGGAAGAGGATTTCCAGGAGACGCTGGACGTCGTGCGTAAGGCGCGATTCTCCAACGCCTACACCTTCCAGTACTCCAAGCGCCCGGGCACGCCGGCGGCGGAGATGGCCGATCAACTCCCCAAAGAGGTTGTCCAGGAACGCTACATGCGATTGCTCGCGGTTCAGGAAGAAGTGAACATCGAGGAAAATCGCAAACTCGTCGGCACCGAGGTAGAACTGCTGGTGGCTGCGGGTGAGGGCCGCAAGAACGCAGCGACTCACCGTCTCAGCGGTCGCGCGCGAGACGGCCGCCTGGTGCATTTCCGACCCGAGGGAAACCTCGACGGCACAATCCGACCCGGCGACGTGGTGACGGTCGTCGTCACCCACGGAGCCCCCCATCACCTCGTGGCAGATGACGGAGTGCTCACGCACCGTCGGACCCGCGCCGGTGATTCGTTCGAAAAGGGCATCACACCCAAGACCCCGCCCATCGGCGTAGGTCTCGGACTACCGAAGATAGGTGCCCCGGCCCCACAA
Organism: Rhodococcus sp. UFZ-B548; assembly: GCF_903819475.1. Taxonomy (NCBI): domain Bacteria; kingdom Bacillati; phylum Actinomycetota; class Actinomycetes; order Mycobacteriales; family Nocardiaceae; genus Rhodococcus; species Rhodococcus sp. UFZ-B548. The sequence continues at coordinate 26,169 of NZ_CAIJDS010000011.1, read as the reverse complement.
CCCGTCCAGATGGGATGCAACGCATGACCTCGCAACACGAGAACAAGACACCTCAGCCGGGCGACGACGCCTTCGAGGGCTACCGCAAGGACCTCGACGACGCGGAACGCAAGGTCGCGGGGGAAATCGATCCGGGTGCGCGCGCCATGGTTGTCGCGGTTGCGGTGCTCGTGCTGGTCGGCACACTTGCACTGCCCCATGCGGGAGTGGCGAACGGCTGGGATGTGCTCGCGTACAACCAGGACGCGGAAAGTGAACGGATTGCACTGTTCTCACGCTTGTTCGTGTGGTTCGTTGTCATCTTCGGCATCGGATTCTCGATGCTCGCACTCGTGACGCGGCGCTGGAGTCTGGCGTGGGTCGCGCTGGCCGGTAGTGCCGTGGCGAGTGCGCTGGGAATGATGGCCGTCTGGTCACGTCAGACCATTCCCGCCGGATTCAACGTGGCAGGACCGTCGATCGGGCTGGTCATCGGATGGTTTGCCGTCGTGTTCTTGACGTTCCATTGGCTCAAGGTGGTCTGGACCCGAACCAACATTCAGCTCGCCGCCGAGGAGCAACGCCGGATCGCTGCGGCTGAAGCCGAGAAGCATCAGGAATGGAACGTCGGCTGACACGGAAGTTCTCTTAGCCAATAGCGCAAGACAACGCCGGCTGACTCCTTTCGGAGTCAGCCGGCGTTGTTGTCAAAGCAGCTCGTCGTCGATTACTCGCTGACAGCGCTCTCGGCTGCTTCGGCCCACTCACGCCACTGCTTTGCCTGAGCGAGAGCCTTCTCGGCGTCCTTCGTCTTGCCGGCAGCCTGAGCCTTGGCGGCCTGCTCCTCGAACTGGCTGACCCGCTCCTTGAACTGCGCGACCCGGGCAAGTGCTTCCGGATCGGTACGACGCCACTCGGCGTCGACGGCGTCGCGCACCTTGGTTTCGATGGCCCGGAGCTTCGCTTCGAGTTCCTGCATCCGGTCGCGCGGCACCTTGCCGATCGCGTCCCACTTCTCCTGCAGGTCTCGCAGCGCTGCACGAGCGTTCTCGAGTCCGTGTGCCGGATCGATGTTCGCGTTCGCAGCGAGCAGCTCTTCCTTCGCGACTGCGTTCTGCTCGAATTCGGCGTCGCGCTCGGATGCAGCAGCGTTGCGTGCGGCGAAGAACACGTCCTGAGCGCCCTTGAAGCGCTTCCACAGGTTGTCGTCGGCCTCGCGCGGTGCGCGGCCGGCAGCCTTCCACTCGCTGAGCAGATCGCGGAATTCTCCAGCGGTCTGTCCCCATTCAGTGGAGGTCGACAGCTTCTCGGCGCGCTCGACCAGTTCTTCCTTCGTCGAACGGGCGCTCGCACGATCACGATCGAGTTCGGCGAAATGCGCTCCACGCCGTCGGTTGAAGGACTCGCGAGCCTTGGAGTACCGCTTCCACAGTGCGTCGTCGACCTTGCGGTCGATTCCGCGAATCGTCTTCCACTCGTCGAGAATCTCGCGCAGTCGATCACCCGCGGTCTTCCACTGGGTCGACTCCGAACCGATCTGTTCGGCCTCGACTGCGAGGGCCTCCTTGCGGGCGGTGCTCGCGGCGCGAGACTGTTCCTTCTCTTCCTTCGCGTGCGCTGCGGCCTCGTCGGACCCGGCAACGATCACGTCAAGTCGGCGGGCCAGAGCGTCGAGGTCACCGATCACGGCAGCGGTGGAGAGGGATTCGGACAGAGCGATGGCGGCAGCCTTGGTCTTCTTGGCGTCTCCGGCGCCCGACGTCAGACGAGCCTCGAGTAGCGAGACCTCGGTCGCGAGGTCGTCGTAGCGACGACCGAAATGGGCGAGGCCCTCGGTGGCGTCGCCGGCCTGCCACGAACCGATCTGGCGTTCACCGTCAGCGGTCTTCACCCAGGCGGTTCCGTCTTCCTCGACGCGGCCGAACTTGCTCGGGTCGCTGGCCGGCGCGGCGGTGACGGCATGCGAGGCTGCCGGGCCGGGGCGAGGTGCTCCGGGGCGGGGCGCACCGGGGCGTGGTCCACCAGGTTTGGGAGCACCGGGTTTGGGTGCTGCCGGGTTCGGGCTGGCCGAACTGCTGTCGGCGCCGGTGGTGGGTTCACTGTTCTCGGTCATCGGTCCTCGTCTCTGCCGCGCGTCACGGCTGCCTGATCGCATTCCTGGTTCCATTGAACCCGGTACTCACGTTCTCCGACTATTGAATCAGGTAAGAGGGTGTGAGGTCGCCACCTCGGGGTCGACTAGCGTGGCAACTGTGTTGACTTCCGCTGTTCTCGTCCCCTCGGCGCCGTTACTCGTGCCGGAATTGTCCGGTGATTCGGCCGAGTCCGCTCAGGTGCGCGCTACAGCGATAGCCGCCGTGCGCCGGCTCTCTCACGAGGCGGTTCACTGGGTGGGCGTCGGTGTCGGTGTCGGCCCCGAGAATGCAGAACCCGAGAATGCAGCAGGCGAACTCTGGCGATCGGGCGTCGGACGTGGGCAGATCGGTACTTTCGCGGGATTCGGCGCCGATGTCCGGACGTCCCTGGACGCGGATGCGGCAGGTGAACCGCTGCCATCTCTCGAACTGTGCGCCCTTGTTGCCGGCTGGCTGCGTGCCCGAACGGACGTGGAGATCACCGTCGACATGCACGTCGTCAGTGCAGAGGCGTCGGTGAATGAATGTCGTGAATTCGGGCAGCAGCTGCGCAAGCAACTCGACAGCGACAACCGACCGCAAGGGCTTCTGATCGTGGCTGACGGTGCGTCCACGCTGACGGCCAAGGCGCCCGGAAGCTTCGACGAGCGCGCCGCGGGCGTGCAATCAGCCATCGACGATGCCCTGACCGCCGGTGACCCGGAGGCACTTCTTGCTCTCGATCCGGAGCTCTGCCGGAGTGTCGGAGCCCAGGGGCGTGCGGCGTGGCAGGTCCTGGCCGGTGTCTTCATGGACTCGTCTCGGTCAACCACGACACGTTCGGTGGTCGACTACAGCGACGCGCCGTTCGGCGTCGCTTACCACGTCGGGACGTGGCGGCCGTGAACGTCCCTGAAGAACTTCGCCCGATCGCAGTTGTCGGTCCGACCGCGTCGGGAAAGTCCGATCTCGCGTTGGCACTGGCCGAAGAATTCGGCGGTGAGATCATCAACATCGACGCGATGCAGCTCTATCGCGGCATGGATATCGGGACCGCCAAACTGACGCCGGCCGAGCGTCGCGGGATTCCGCATCACCTGCTCGACGTTCTCGACGTGAAGGAGACCGCCACCGTCGCGCGTTATCAAAGCGACGCGATCGCGATCGCCGAGAATCTGATCGCGGCGGGCAAGGTTCCGGTGATCGTCGGCGGATCCATGATGTACGTCCAGTCTCTACTCGACGAATGGTCCTTTCCGGCAACGGATCCCGAGGTTCGTGCGAAGTGGGAGGCAGTGCTGGCCGACGGTGGGGTCGGTGCGGTGCATGCGGCGCTTGTTGCTGCTGATCCGGTAGCGGCGGCGTCGATACTGCCGACGGACGGCCGGCGGATGGTTCGGGCGCTCGAGGTCGTCGAGCTGACAGGTCTGCCGTTCGCGGCCTCAGCTCCGCAGATCGGTGCCCCTCGATGGGGAACCCGCATTCTCGGCGTGGATCGGGATACGGAAGAACTCGACGCACGGATTCGGTTGCGAACCGAGCTGATGTTTTCAGGCGGACTTGTCGACGAAGTCGCCGTACTCGTCGAGCAAGGATTGCGTGAGGGCGTCACAGCGCCGCGAGCCATCGGCTACGCACAGGTGCTCGCACATTTCGACGGTGAATACGATCTGGCCGAAGCACTCGAACGGACGTTCATCGGGACGCGGCGCTACGTTCGCCGCCAACGATCATGGTTCCGTCGTGACGCACGCGTGCACTGGCTCGACGGCGCCGATCCGGAGCTGGCTCGCTCGGCCTTCGCTGCCCTTGCAGATCGCGGCCTGTAACACGATCGCGCCGATCAGCTATCTTACAGTTAGCTCTTTCGCGATCCATTCGTTTCGCGATCGACGGACTGGAGGACAACGAACATGGCGCAGACCGGGACACACGCGCGACCGAGAGGCCGACGCGCGGGTCGGCTGCCGCTTCTCCTACTGCTCGTCACATTTCTCGCGGTCGGCGGGGTGCTCGTCTATTTTGCGGTGAGTGCGGCCGGGAAGCCCATCAGCGCACCTGTTCCCGAAGCACCCTTCGACGTGGGAGCCCCAACCGATCCAGGGGCGAGTTGGGCGCCTGCGCCAACGGATCTGCCGCCGAACACGCTTGCGATTCCCGATCTGGATGTGCGAGCCGACATCGTGACCAGTGGGTTCGGCGCCAACCGCGGAATGATCCTTCCGCATCCTGACAAGGTTTCGCATTTCACCAACGGCGTGCAGTTCGGATCTTCGGAGGGCACCAATCTTGTTGCCGGCCACGTCGACGACGGTGATCGCACGCACGGCGCCTTGTGGGCGCTGCACCAGATGAAGCCCGGAACACCGATCTACGTGAGCGACGACACCGGAACGATGTTCATCTATCACGCAGCGAGCCTGAAGCTGTACGAAAAGGTGGCTTTGCCGGCCGAGTTCTTTTCCGAAACGGGTGCGCCCAGGCTGGTCCTCGTGACCTGCGGCGGCGCAACCGTGCCCGACCCCTCGTTGCCGTCTGGATTCACGTACGAACAGAACGTCGTGGTCACCGCGTCACCTGCGTGAGTCGGTCGGTAGGTCCGGATAGGATGGCGACCATGGATTTCAGTAAGGGACACGGCACGCAGAACGACTTCGTTGTTCTCCCTGACCTCGACGTTCGGGTCGATCTCGAGCCGGCGCGAGTTTCAGCGTTGTGTGATCGTCAGCGTGGCCTCGGCGCCGACGGCATCCTTCGTGTCGCCCGGGCAGGCGCACTTGCGGACGCGGGCGTGCTCGCTGCGCTGCCAGACGGCGTCGCTGCCGAAGACTGGTTCATGGACTACCGCAACAGCGACGGCTCCATCGCGGAGATGTGCGGAAACGGAGTTCGCGTATTCGCCCACTATCTCAAGGCCTCGGGCTTGGAGAGCAAGGACGAGTTCGTGGTCGGCAGTCGTGCCGGAGCGCGTCCGGTCGTGGTGCACGGCTACGACGCCACACATGGTGACGTGACCGTGGCGATGGGCCCGATCAAGGACCTCGGCACCAGTTCGGCAACAATCGACGGCCGCGTCTTCGCCGGCGTCGGCATCGACGTCGGCAATCCGCATTTGGCGTGTGTCGACGAGCACGTGACGGCAGAAGTTTTGAGTGCGCTCGATTTGAGTGTTTCTCCGGGCTTCGATCCCGGGTTCTTCCCGCACGGGGTCAACATCGAGATCGTGACGCCGATCCACGACGGTGGGGTCCACATGCGCGTACACGAGCGTGGTGTGGGCGAGACTCGTTCCTGCGGAACCGGAACGGTCGCAGCTGCGGCCGCGGCGCTGAAGTTCGACGGCCGCGACGAAGGCTCGGTGCTGGTGCGCGTGCTCGGCGGCGAAGTGCAGGTCACCGTCGAAGGCGGCGAAGGGTCGTTGCGGGGGCCCTCGGTTCTGGTGGCGAACGGGACGATCAGCGATGCCTGGTGGCAATCGCTCGTGTGATATCGCCCGCGGGAAATACGCCTGCAGGAAATACGGATGCACCGTGGCCAGGTTTCGTGGGACCATGGATCTTGTATGACGAACACACATGAAAACGAAGAGTCCACCGCTCACGAGCAGTCCGAGTACGCGCAAGCCGAATACACGGCAGCGTCCGCATCGGGCAACCCGTCGACCGGTGAGATGCAACTCGCAGATCGCGGCGCCCTGCGCCGCGTGGCCGGTCTGTCGACCGAGCTCGAGGACGTCACCGAAGTCGAGTACCGCCAGCTTCGACTCGAAAGAGTTGTCCTGGTCGGCGTCTGGACGCAGGGAACTGCCGAGCAGGCCGAGGCGAGCATGACCGAGCTGGCCGCACTGGCAGAGACGGCAGGCTCCGAGGTCCTCGAAGGACTGGTTCAGCGCCGCGACAAACCCGACGCTGCCACCTACATCGGTTCCGGCAAGGCCCAGGAACTGCGCGAAGTAGTCCTGGCGACCGGCGCCGACACCGTCGTCTGCGACGGTGAGCTGACGCCGGCGCAGCTCACGGCGCTGGAGAAGATCGTCAAGGTCAAGGTCATCGACCGGACGGCTCTGATTCTCGACATCTTTGCTCAGCACGCCACGTCTCGTGAGGGTAAAGCCCAGGTGGCTTTCGCTCAGATGGAGTACATGCTCCCGCGTCTGCGTGGTTGGGGCGAGTCGATGTCGCGCCAGGCCGGTGGCCGTGCCGGCAGTAACGGAGGTGTGGGCCTGCGTGGTCCCGGTGAGACGAAAATCGAGACGGACCGTCGCCGTATTCGTGAGCGCATGGCAAAACTGCGCCGCGAGATCAAGGGCATGAAGGCCGCCCGCGACACCAAGCGCACACGTCGACTGCAGAGCGACATCCCGTCGATCGCCATCGTCGGATACACGAACGCGGGCAAATCGAGTCTGCTCAATTCGCTCACCGGATCCGGTGTGCTCGTGGAGAACGCGTTGTTCGCCACCTTGGACCCGACAACTCGCCGCGCCGCACTCGACGACGGCCGCGAGTACGTACTCACCGACACGGTCGGCTTCGTGCGACACCTTCCGACTCAGTTGGTCGAGGCATTCCGGTCCACTCTCGAGGAAGTGACCGACGCGGATCTGCTTCTGCACGTCGTCGACGGTTCGGATCCGTTGCCGACAGAACAGATCAAGGCTGTGCGGGAAGTCGTCACCGATGTTCTGCGCGAGACGGATTCGAAGGCTCCGCCGGAGTTGATCGTGGTCAACAAGATCGACGCGGCAGATCCGGTTACCTTGACGCAACTACGTGGTCTGTTGCCTGGTGCCGTGTTCGTCTCGGCGCGGACCGGTGAAGGAATCGCTGAACTACGAGCACATCTCAGCGAGGTGCTGGTTCGGCCGGAGGTCGAGGTCGACGTGCTGGTGCCGTACACGCGCGGTGATCTGATGGCTCGAATCCACTCGGACGGAACGATTTTGGAATCGACTCACGAAGAGGCGGGAACGCGGGTGCACGCACGCGTGCCACAGATGTTGGCCTCGGCATTGGTGGAGTACGCACCTAGTGCGTAGTTTCGGGGTCGTGGTCGCGGTGCTTGCTGCGACTACGGCAACCGCACTGCTTCCCGGAGCGCTCGCACAGGCGTCGTCGTTCGAGCCGAGCGAGTTCGCCCCACTCTGTACACCTACCGATCCTGCGCTCCAGGAGTTGTCGGGGATGGTCGTCGTCGACGATCGGATCTACGCGATGGGTGACGGCGGCAGTGACGACTTCGTATTCGAAATGGACCTGAACTGTGTTGTCCAGAAACAGATTCCGGTTCCGATCGATCCATACGACGTCGAAGATCTTGCGGTGAGTGGTCGAACGCTCGTTCTGTCGGATACCGGCGACAACCTCCGAACCCGCGACACGGTGGCGTTCATCACGATGGACCTCGATTCCGGTGACGGTACGTTGCACCGCCTCACGTACCCGGACGGCGCGCACGACACCGAATCGATTCTGCTCGACCCTGACGGCCATGTGTTTGTCGTGACCAAGGAATTGTTCGGCTCCAGCAGTGTCTACACACCCGTCGGGGATCAGAAACTGAGTGACTTGGCGCAACCCGGCCCGACGCCGCTCGAGCGCGTCGGAGCCGTATCTCTCGGACCGGAGAAGCCCGTGTCGGTGATGTTCACCGGGGGAGCGGTGTCGTCGGACGGTTCGGCGATCGCGCTTCGGAGTTACTCCGATCTGTACCTGTACGAGGTCGTGGACGGCGGAATCGGCGCGACGCTCACCGATACCGAACCGTTGCGGATCCCGCTCCCGACGGAGCCTCAGGGCGAGGCCGTGGCGTTCAACGACGCGGGCGATGTTCTGATCGGATCGGAATCTGCGGGTGGAGCTTTGCCGCCGGTTCACGTGATGCGCGCGCTCGTGGAAGCGACCGAATCGACGGCAGTCTCGTCTGGCGATTCGGTCGGCGTCGGGGTCGATCCATGGACATTCGTGTGGGCCGGATTGGTCGCGGCAGGATGCGCGCTCGGAGGTGTGGCGTTCGTGAGATCTCGACGACGCCGCTGATTCCCACCAATTCCACGAATTCGCAGACTGCCGGTGGATGTGGATACTGGAACGAATGCACGGGCATCAACTCCTGACGCGGCTCTCGCGTATCTCACTCGAGCACGGACACATCACCGCAGCGCTGCTCGTTGGTTCCGTCGGCGTCGGCGTCGGCGCGCTGCTTTTGCTTCGTTGGTTGCCGCGTCGGGCCGTGCTTGTCGCACTGGGCTTGTCAGTGGTAGGGTCCGCCGGCGGCGCGATGTTCGTGTGGCTCAGTTATCGACCGTTGCCCGCGCAGCTACCCCTGTCGAGTTTTGTGTGGATAGCGTTGGCGATATTCGGAGTCATCGGCGCGGCGCTTGTTCTCCTTCGGCGTCCAGGACTGGCCCGCGGCCTTTCCGTGACGGTGTTGGCCGGTCTGGCCGCGATCGTCGCGGTGGGTCAGGTCAATGCCCAGACCGGCATTTACCCCACGCTCGGATCACTGGTCGGGCACTGGCCGGTCGGCTCGGTCGAGCACGTTGCTTTCGATTCACTCCCCGGGGCCGAACCTCGGCTACAGCGGGGACTTCCCACCGAAACTCATTGGGAGGTTCCGGTGCGGATGCCGAGCAACGGCGTCGTGACGGAAGCGTCGATTCCGGGAAACATCTCGGGTTTCGACGCGAGGCCGGCGACGTTGTATCTCCCGCCGGCCTATCTTGCCGATCCACGTGCGGAGTTGCCCGTCCTGGTGTTGGTGGCGGGTGAGCCCGGCAGCCCCAGTGACTGGCTGGACAGTGGCCGGCTCGCGACCACCGTCGACGCCTATGCATCGAGGCATTCCGGGCTTGCTCCCGTGGTGGTGGTGCCCGACGCGTTGGGGGACTACGACGCCAACCCCGGCTGCATGGATTCTGCGCTCGGCAACGTCGCGACGTATCTGGACCAGGACGTCCCGAACTGGATCGAATCGAACCTTCAAGTGAATCCGGACGCTGCGCAATGGGCTATCGGTGGGTTTTCGTACGGCGGGACATGCGCGATCGAAATGGCCGTGAACTTCCCGGACCGATACCCGTCGTTCCTGGACTTCTCCGGCCAGGACGAACCGTCGACCGGTGACCACGAGGACACTGTGGCTGCGATGTTCAACGGCGACGAAGACGCTTTCGACGCGGTCAACGCCCGAGACCTGATGGCGCAGAATCGGTATCCGCAGTTGTCTGGTGTATTTGTCGCGGGTGAAGACGACGACATCTACCGCCCTCAGCAGGAGATCATGTTCGAGGCTGCGCGCGCCGCCGACATGAACGTGGACTACTACACTGACTCCGTGAGAGTGTCCGGCCCGCTACACAGCACCGACTGACATCAGGTCAGGCGTCGAGATCAGCGGCTACCAGTTCGGCGACCTTGGCGAGTGCGTCGGCGTCGTCGGACTCGATGGTGACTTCGGTGTCCTTGGCGGCTCCGAGCGTCATGATCATCAGGGCCGAACCTGCATCCACCGGTTCGCCGTCGGCGACTGCGAGGGTGACCGTGGCGCCGGAGGCTCCGACTGCTTCGGCGATGAGAGCGGCGGGGCGGGCGTGGAGGCCGACTGCGGAACCGACGGCAACTGTCTTGCTGGGCATGGGATCTCCTCGTTGTGAATCTATCGGTGCGGACGTTGTGGGGTCTTTGGGCGGATTTGGTGACAACAGTGGTGACTGCAGCGTTGCTTGCTGTCGATCATGCCGCAGCGGGCACGATTTCGGGGTCGAGTTCGGCATCGGACGGCCCCTTGCGGAAGAACTCCTTGGCTCCGACGACGGCGAGCGCAGCTACCACGGTTCCCGCGGCGAGCGAGACCAGGAACCAGCCGATTCCGCCGACTGCGAAGAAGACGAAGATCCCGCCGTGCGGGGCGCTGAGAGTGACGTCGAAAGCCATGATCAGCGCACCGGTGACGGCGCCGCCCGCCATCATCGAGGGGATCACGCGAAGCGGGTCGGCAGCGGCGAACGGAATCGCGCCCTCGGAGATGAATGCCGAACCCAGCAACCAGGCAGCCTTTCCGTTCTCACGTTCGGCTTCGCTGAAGAGCTTGGGACGCAGCACCGTCGAGGCAAGTGCCATGGCCAGTGGCGGAACCATACCGGCAGCCATGACTGCCGCCATGATGCGCAAAGTGGCCGGGTCGTTGACGTTGAGTCCGGCTACAGCGAAGGCGTAAGCCGCCTTGTTGACCGGTCCGCCGAGGTCGAAGCACATCATCAGGCCGAGAATGATGCCGAGGAAGATGGCCGAGCTGCCGGACAGTCCGTTGAGCCAGTCGGTGAGACCGGAGGTGATCGCAGCGAGCGGACGACCGAGGACGATGAACATCAGTGCTCCGACAACCAGCGTCGCGAACAGCGGAATGATCACCACCGGCATCAGGCCCCGCAGCCACTGCGGGACGGCGATCCGGCCGATGTAGAGCGCGACGACGCCGGCGATGAGACCACCGACCAGGCCGCCGATGAATCCGGCACCGACAAACACGGCGACCGCGCCGGCTGTGAAGCCGGGAGCGATGCCAGGCCGGTCGGCGATAGCGAAGGCGATGTAGCCGGCCAACGCGGGCACCAGGAAGCTGAATGCCAACGAACCGATCTGGAACAGCACTGCGCCGAGATAGGTGGCCAGACCACCGTCGGGAAGGTTGGTGATCGAGTTGTTGAGAACGATGTCCTTGGCAGGACCGGAGATCTCGTATCCGCCGAGCAGGAAGCCGAGTGCGATCAGCAGACCGCCGGCCGCGACGAACGGGATCATGTAGCTGACACCGGTCAGGAGGACCTGACGGAGGTGGGTGCCGAACCCTACGGAACCGGCATCGGAATCCGCGGCCGCGGCGGCGGTACCGTCCACGGTGGCGGCGGCGGGATTCTCGGAGGCGCGCAACGCTTCTGCAAGCATCTTGTCCGGCTCGTTGATCGCCCGCTTCACACCGGAAGCGACAACGGGTTTGCCGGCGAACCGGTCGCGGCCCTTCACTCCGACGTCGGTGGCGAAGATGACCGCGGCGGCTCCGGCGATGACCGAAGGGTCAAGGGGGGTGCTTCCGCTCGAGCCCTGCGTTTCGACGTGAACCTTGACCCCGGCGCGTTCACCCGCGGCGACGAGTGAGTCCGCAGCCATGTAGGTATGAGCGATTCCGGTCGGGCACGCGGTGACCGCGACGATGTGACGCTCCGCGGGCGTTGGGGCCTCCTCGGTGGAGTGTTTCCCAGTGGAAACAGGAGGAGTGGGTGTGGCTGCCGCAGCCTTTGCTGGAGCATCCTTCGGCGCGGGATTGAGTACCTCGTCGACCAGTCGCACGATCTCGTCCGGCGTCGACGCCTCACGAAGCGACGTGACAAACGCGGGTCGGACGAGCGCTCGGGCCAAGGACGAGAGCAGCTTCATGTGCTCGGCTCCGGCGCCTTCGGGTGCCGCGATCAGGAACACCAGATCGGCGGGGCCGTCGGGTGCCCCGAAATCGACCTTCGGATCCAGTCGAGCAAATCCCAGGGACGCGGACGAGACGGCCTCGGCGCGGCAGTGGGGAATGGCGATTCCGCCCGGCAGTCCGGTCGCGGACTGCGCTTCGCGAGCGAGTGCGGCAGCGACCAGCCCCGCGGCGTCGCTCGCCCGTCCCGCTGCAGTCAATCGCGCTGCGAGAGAACGAATGACATCTTCCTTGGTCGTACCCAGGTCGGTGTCGAGTGAGATCAGTTCGGGACTGATGATCTCGGGGCCGGAACCGCCGGCTGCGTTGGTATCGGACATGTCAGGTTCCTTAGGGCGTCAGGCGAGTTCGGTGGGGACGGGGATGGGAGAGGAGGCATCGGCTGCAGATACCGAAACCGCTGCCAGATCGATCTGTTCGGGCGTGGGAAGAGTTGTGCCGGGAAGGGAGGCAGCGGCGCTTCCGTAGGCGACCGCGTGACGTAACCGCTCGGATTCCGAGCCGCCTCCCGCTTCGGCGAGGATGTAGCCGGCCAGCGACGAATCGCCTGCGCCGACGGTACTGACTGCGACAATCGGGGGAGCGGTGGCGATCCACGCGCCGTCGGCGGTGACGAGGACAGCACCTGCTGCGCCGAGCGTGGCGAGCACACTGCCGACGCCGCGGTCGACCAATCGCTGCGCCGCCGTGATCGCAGGCCCGGGATCACCGTTCTCGGCAGCACGTTCGAGGACGTGGCCGTCGACGCCGGTCAGTTGTGCGAGTTCCTCGCCGTTGGGTTTGAGCAGGTCGGGTGCCGAGTCGGGGAACGCTTCGGCGAGTGCCGTCAGCGGGGCGTCCGAGGTGTCGACCGCCACCTTGCACGGGTGATCGCGCAGTGCCGCGACGAGTTCGCCGTACCACCCGAGCGGAACGCCGGGGGGCAGTGAGCCGGACAGCGCGAACCACAGTGCGGTATCGGCGCGAACAATCAACTCCTGTGCCAGGGCGTCGAGCGTCGAACCGGACAGCGTTGCGCCGGGTTCGTTGATCTTCGTTGTTGTCCCGTCCGGTTCCGCAATGGTGATGTTGGTGCGAGCCAGACCCGTTGTGGCGACACCGATGTGGGGAATCCCACCGGCTGCCAGCGCCGAGAGCAGAGGGTCACCACCGTTTCCCGGCAGTACCGCGAGAACGTCGAGGTCGGCTGCGGCGAGAACACGCGCGACGTTGACCCCCTTGCCGCCGGGGTCGCTGCGAGTGGAGTGGGCGCGTAGGACGGAGCCTCGTTCGAGCCGTTGCTCGAGTTGCACGGTCCGATCGATACTCGGGTTGGCTGTCAGTGTGACGATCATGCGATCATCACCTCGATTCCGTGGTCGTGGAACTCGGATGTGTCTGTGGGACTGATCTCTTCGTCGGTGATGAGGACGTCGATGCTGTCGAGCGGGGCGAAGCTGATCAAGTGCTCGCGGCCGACTTTGGTGGAATCGGCCACCACCACAACGTGATTGGCGGCTTTGACCATTGCTCGTTTGACGGCGGCCTCTTCGCTGTCCGGAGTGGAGAGTCCGTGCCCGACGCTGATCGCGTTCGTTCCGATGAAGGCGACGTCGACTCGCAACGTGCTCAGCAGGCGTAGGGCGTCCTCGCCGACCACGGCTTGAGTCACCCCGCGTACTCGACCGCCGAGCAGTATCAGGGAAATCGAGTTCATCGATGCCAGGCGTGCGCCGATCGGGACGGAATTGGTGACGGCTGTGAAGTCGTTCTCGGTCGGCAGTTCGGGGATCATGCGGCCCGTGGTCGTGCCCGCGTCGAAGATCACGCTGCCGCCGGTGGGAGGGAGGTAGGTGACCGCGCAGCGGGCGATCCGGTCCTTCTGTTGCGCGCGGGTCTGATCGCGTTCCGCCATGCCCGGTTCGGTGACGTGGAGGGATCCGGTCGGAACGGCGCCGCCGTGTACACGCCTGATCTGTCCGATCCGCTCGAGGAAGGCCAGATCGCGACGCACGGTCTCGGTGGTCACACCGAAGGTCTCCGACAGAGCCGCCACGGACATGCGTCCGCGCTGCGACACCATGGTGCCGATCGCTTGTTGGCGTTCTTCCGCGTACACGTGCTCTCCGATTCCGAAGTGTGATCCGACGGTGCGTTGTGGATCACAGTGAATGTTGCTTTATGTTGTTTTACGCCCGAGTGTGTTGACATGTCAAGACTTGGGAGTAATCTTCGTCACAACGAAGGTGAGGGCTTTACGCGCTCGAGGTGATCCGGTGTGACACCGGGCCCATCGCTCAAGGAGGACAGATGACCGAACAGCTCAACCGAATCACCGTGCACGGCACCCCCGTGGTGCCTGGAATCGCCTACGGACCGGCGATCTGGCCGTCCAGCCGACCAGAACTCGTCACCGATGCGCCGGCACTCGACGAGGCCGATCGAGAGGCCGCCGTGGACGCCTTCGTCGCAGCGGCGAAGGCTGTCGAGAACCGCCTTCTCGGACGGGCCGCCGAAGCTACCGGCGCGGCCGCAGAGGTTTTGCAGGCCAACGCGGCGATGGCAGCTGATCGTGGCTGGATCGGGGCGGCCAAGAAGTCGATCGCCGGCGGAGTGCCCCCGGTGCAGGCTGCGATCGCGGCGACGGAGCAGTTCGTGGTGCTGTTCACCAAGGTCGGCGGTTTGATGGCCGAGCGCGTCACCGACCTCGAGGACATCCGCGATCGCGTGATCGCCGAACTCTCCGGATTACCCGAACCTGGAGTTCCCATGCCAGAGACACCGTCGGTGCTGTGCGCGGACGATCTGGCTCCTGCAGACACCGCGGGCCTCGATGCATCCAAGATCATCGGACTCGTGACCATTTACGGCGGCCCGACCAGCCATACGGCAATCATCGCGAGGCAGTTGGGCATCCCGTGCATCGTCGCCGCGAAGGAATTGGAATCCATCTCGGCAGGAATACCGATTCTGATCGACGGAACAACCGGCGACGTGATCGCGGAGCCGGATCCCGGGCGCGCGCGTGAACTGGTCGAACAATCCCGGATCGATCGCGAACGCGTCAGCACCTGGACCGGACCGGGCCAGACGGCGGACGGCCGGCCGGTAGACGTTCTCGCCAACGTTCAAGACGGCGCGGGCGCTCGCGCCGCGGCGTCGACTGCTGCGGGGGGCATCGGGCTCTTTCGGACCGAACTCTGCTTCCTCGGCCGTGAGACCGAACCGACCGTAGACGAGCAGGCGGCGATCTACGCCGAGGTTCTCGAGGCCTTCGCAGGAAAGAAGGTCATCATTCGCACGTTGGACGCGGGTTCGGACAAGCCGCTCAAATTCGCCAACCATCAAGAGGAAGCGAATCCGGCACTCGGCGTTCGTGGGGTCCGTATCGCCTGGCAGGACATGGGAATTCTCGACCGCCAGCTCGACGCGATCGCGGCAGCCGCGGCGTCGACCAACTCGTCCCCGTGGGTCATGGCACCGATGATCGCCACCCCGGCCGAGGCGAAACGTTTTGCCGATGCGGTGCGGGCACGCGATCTTGTTCCCGGTGTGATGGTGGAGATCCCGGCGGCGGCGCTGTTGGCCGACCAGATTCTCGAACACGTCGAATTCCTCTCGATCGGTACCAACGACCTCGCTCAGTACACGATGGCCGCTGATCGGATGTCCTCCGAACTCGCCGACCTGACCGATCCATGGCAGCCCGCGGTGCTCGCCCTTGTCGCACGTACGGCCCAGGCAGGTCAGGCGGCAGGCAAGCGCGTCGGCGTCTGCGGTGAGGCGGCCGCCGATCCACTGTTGGCGTGTGTTCTGGCCGGACTCGGAGTTTCCTCGCTGTCGTGCGCTGCGGCGTCGGTCGCGGGTGTGGGCGCGAAGGTCGGATCCGTCACCATGGCGCAATGTGAGGCGGCTGCGGCAGCGGTGCTGGCAACCGGTGATCCGGTGGCAGCGCGCAAAGCGGCGGCTGACGCAATCAGCTGAACTGGTTTGATCGGTCTCGGTCGGAGACCGAGCGCCTGACCTCTAGTATTTCGACCTGTGATCGAACGAGAAACAATGACCGGGGCCGGCGGAATCGGCTGGACTGTCCACGGAGACGGCAAGCGGATCGCCGACGGAGCCGTCGTGGCGCCGGACGAACGACTGAGTTGGCCGCGCACCATCGGAATCGGGATGCAACACGTCATCGCGATGTTCGGAGCGACACTGCTCGTTCCGACCATCACCGGCTTCCCCGTCACGACGACGCTGTTGTTCTCGGGTATCGGCACCGCGCTGTTCCTGCTCATCACCCGGGGCCGGATCCCCAGCTATCTCGGTTCGTCCTTCGCGTTCATCGCCCCGCTGACAGCGTCGGCAGGATCGGGCCCGGCCGCGCAACTCGGTGCCGTCATGGCCGTCGGCATCGTGTTGATGTTGATCGGCGTCGCCGTACGTCTGATCGGCAGCCGGGTCATCGACGCCGTCATGCCGCCGGTGGTGACGGGCGCTGTCGTCGCGCTGATCGGTCTCAACCTCGCTCCGACGGCGGTCGGCTCCTTCGAATCGCAGCCGCTGATCGCCACGGTGACGCTCGTTTCGATCCTGCTGGTCACGGTCGTCGGTCCCGGGTTGCTCGGCCGGCTGGGCATTCTGGTCGGCGTCGTGATCGGCTGGGTCTTCGCCGCGGTCATCGGCGGACTCGACAGTGAACGAGTGTCCGCTCTGCGCGAAGCGGACTGGTTCGGGCTGCCGAGTCTGCACGGACCGTCGTTCGACTGGTCGGTGATCGTGCTCGCGCTCCCCGTGGTGATCGTTCTGGTCGCCGAAAACGTCGGACATGTCAAAGCGGTGTCCGCTATGACGGGTAAGTCCCTCGACGATCTGGCCGGCAATGCACTGTTTGCCGACGGTCTCGCCACTACCTTGGCGGGCGCCGGTGGCGGATCCGGAACCACCACGTATGCCGAGAACATCGGTGTCATGGCAGCGACGCGTGTGTACTCGACCGCCGCGTACTGGGTAGCCGCCGCTACCGCTGTGATCCTGGCATTTTCGCCCAAATTCGGCGCACTGGTCTTCACGGTGCCGAACGGCGTCATCGGCGGCGCAACGATGGTTCTCTACGGCCTCATCGGCATTCTCGGTGTGCGCATCTGGATGGAAGCGAAGGTCGACTTCACCGATCCGGTCAACCTGACGGTCGCTGCGGCGGCGTTGGTCGCCGGCATCGGGAACTTGACGCTGACCATCGGTTCGGTCGAGTTGGGCGGCATCGCCTGGGGATCGATCGGCATCCTCGTCGCGTACCCGATCATGCGATATCTCGCCAAATTCCGTACTTCGAGTAACAGATAACCGCTACAGTCACGAATCGTGATCGTTCGGGTCATCGACGGGTATCGCAACAGGTTCTACCGTCGGAGGCAGTGACGTGGGCCCGCGCACTTCGGCGTGCCCAGTCTCAGCGAATACACCCCAGCGGGTATATCCCCAGCGGGTACATCACTGAAGTGCCATATATCGAATTGCAAGGAGTCGGCGTGGAGCGCACCCTGTTCGAACCGGAACATGAACTCTTCCGGGAGTCGTACCAGAAGTTCTTGGCACAGCACGTGGCACCGAACCACGAGAAGTGGGAAGAGCAGAACATCGTCGATCGTGACGTCTGGGTCGAGGCCGGAAAGCAGGGCTTCCTGGGAACTGCGGTCCCTGAGGAATTCGGCGGCGGCGGTGTCAAGGATTTCCGCTACAACGCGATCATCACCGAGGAAACCACCAAGGGTGGGTTCAGCGGTATCGGCTTCACGCTGCACAACGACGTCGTGGCACCGTACCTCCTGGAGTTGAGCAACGAGGAGCAGAAGCAGCGTTGGCTACCCGGATTCGCGTCGGGTGAGCTGATCTCGGCGATCGCGATGACCGAACCGGGTACCGGTAGCGACCTGCAGGGCATCAAGACGAAAGCGGTTCGCGACGGGGACCACTGGGTCCTCAACGGTTCGAAGACCTTCATCACCAACGGAATCAACGCCGACATCATCATCGTTGTCGCGTGCACCGACCCGGACAAGGGTGCTCAGGGCTTCAGCCTCCTCGTGGTCGAGCGGGACATGCCTGGCTTCGAGCGTGGACGCAACCTCGACAAGATCGGCATGAAGGCTCAGGACACCGCCGAACTCAGCTTCACCGACGTACGCGTTCCCGCTGCCAACCTGCTGGGCGAAGAGGGAATGGGCTTCTTCTACTTGATGAAGAACCTTCCCCAGGAACGACTCTCGATCGCCGTCGTTGCCGCTGCCGCAATGGAATCGGTTCTCGAGAGCACGATCCAGTACTGCCGCGACCGCAAGGCATTCGGCAAGTCGATCGGTAGCTTCCAGAACACCCGATTCGTACTGGCCGAATTGGCAACGGAGACCACGGCAGTGCGCATCCTGGTGGACAAGTTCATCGAGCAGCTCAATGCCGAGAAGCTGACCGTGCAGGAAGCTGCGATGGCGAAGTGGTGGACCACCGAAGCTCAGGTCAAGCTCATCGACCGCTGCCTCCAGCTGCACGGAGGCTACGGCTACATGAAGGAATACCCGGTTGCAAAGGCGTACATGGACTCTCGTGTGCAGACCATCTACGGTGGCACAACCGAGATCATGAAGGAGATCATCGGACGTTCGCTGAATCTCTGATTCGGGTGATGGACCGCTGATCGTCACGAAAAGACTCTGGGCCCCAGCTGATGCCGGGGCCCAGAGTTTTGTGATCGAGGTGCGAGCGAACTCAGATCTTCCGCATGACGGTGACAACCTTGCCCAGGATGACGGCGTTGTTGCCGGGAATCGGCTCGAAGAGTTCGTTGTGCGGCATCAGCCACACCTCCTTCTTCGTACGCTTGAACGTCTTCACGGTGGCTTCGCCGTCGATCATGGCGGCCACGATGTCACCGTTCTCCGCGACGTTCTGCTGACGGACGACAACCCAGTCGCCATCGCAGATCGCTGCATCGATCATCGACTCGCCGACAACCTTGAGCATGAAGAGCGAACCCTGGCCGACGAGTTCGCGGGGGAGTGGGAACACGTCCTCTACCGCTTCCTCGGCAAGGATCGGTCCGCCGGCAGCGATGCGACCCAGGATGGGGACGAACGCCGGCTCCGGTAGCGGGTCGGCACTGTTGTACTCGCCGGAATGCTTTGACACCGACGCGATGGCGGTATCGGCCGCAACCTCGTCGAGACCTCGAACATCGACTGCGCGAGGGCGATTGGGATCGCGTCGAAGGAAGCCCTTGCGCTCCAACGTTCGCAGTTGATGTGCGACCGACGACGTGGAGGTGAGCCCCACCGCATCACCGATCTCGCGAATGCTCGGCGGATACCCGCGCTCCGTCACCGAATCGCGGATGACTTCGAGAACGCGCCGCTGACGCTCGGTGAGCGTCTCGCTCGACGGAGACGGAACTGCAGAAGCTCCTGCCTCCGCGGCTGTGCTGGAGCGATCGTCCTTCATGGCCTGTTGCCTCCGTGTCTGAAGAAGTCGTGTCTGAAGAAGTCGTGTCTGAAGAAGTCGTGTCTGTAAAGGCTGTGTCTGAAAAAGCTGTGTCTGAAAAAGTGCCTGGTGCAAATCGCGCAGAAACCTGTCGGTGCCTCCTGCCAACATTCGAGCTGTCGACAAACACGGAGGCTTTCGCAATTCCCGCTGTGTGGTCTGACACGAATCTAGCCGGATTTGCTCGCGGTTTCAAACATCTGTTCGATTCGTGTCGCTTGAAGTAGAGACATTGTCGGCCAGGCGTGGTAGAAATTCGAACATGCGTTCCATCGAACGCATGATCGAACACATCGATCGGTGTCGACCAGCGGAGGTCACGATGGGTAACGCAGCACTGAGAAGCAACAGGGTTTTCGACGACGCGATTGGTGATGACGCGATTGGTGATGACGCGATTGGTTTCGACGGCACGTCGGCGTTGAAGTACCACCCCTCGTTCTATGGGCCCGATGGTGGATCCGACGCTGACGGTGTGTCGTTCGAACGGCGCGGCACGGCCGAAATGCGGGGCGTGGCCAGGTATGTCGACAACGAACCGCAGGCGGCCGTCGTTCGTCGTGTTCCGGCGGTGGGCGCGGTTTCAGGTTCGCGTTCATTGCGTGAATCTCCTCGCCGGTGGGACGGCGAGCACGATTCGTCACGCCCGTACGGAGGAAGTTTCGCGCACCGAAACAGAGTCGGTGTCTCACGGGTCGAACATGAAGTGGCTGCCGAGGACGTCAGTTGGAAGACAGTGTTCCTTGGCGCCGTATTCACTGCACTGGCAGTGTTGGCGTTGGTGGGGATCGGCGCTTTGTCGAGTGGTGATGTCGCTGCGACAAACGGTGCGACCGAAGTGGTTCGTGTTGCTGCGGGTGAATCCCTCAGTGATATTGCTGCCAAGGTTGCGCCTGGCCAGGCTGTCGGCTCGGTGATCGAGCAGATCATGGATCTCAATGCGATGTCGAGTTCCGGACTGTCCGTTGGGCAAACGCTGATCGTGCCGGCCTCGGGCCGCTGACCGTACCCCGTGCCAGGCGGGGGCGTACCGAGCGTGAGAGCAGTCGGTTCACAGCGAGTAAGCTGTCCACTTGACAGTCCCACCACCTCGGGTGGTCGCGTTGAGTACGTGGATCTGCTCTGTAAATCGTCGGAGGATTTGCAGTCGGTAGTGAATCTGAGTTGCGGCCATTTCGGCGACAACGAAGGAACCCCGATGCATTGCCCGTTCTGCCGGCACCCTGATTCCCGAGTGGTCGATTCGCGCGAGGCCGACGAGGGCCAGGCGATCAGGCGGCGCCGTTCGTGCCCCGAGTGTGGCCGCCGATTCACCACGGTTGAGACGGCAGTTCTCTCGGTTGTGAAGCGCAGCGGCGTGACGGAGCCGTTCAGCCGAGAAAAGGTGGTCAAAGGAGTGCGTCGCGCATGCCAGGGCCGCCAAGTGGACAACGATTCGCTGAATTTGCTGGCCCAACAGGTCGAAGATGCCGTACGTGCTTCGGGTTCTGCCGAAATTCCCAGCAACGAGGTAGGGCTCGCGATTCTCGATCCGCTTCGAAATCTCGACGAGGTTGCATACCTGCGATTCGCATCGGTGTACAAGTCCTTCAGTTCTGCCGCGGATTTCGAACGTGAGATCACCGACATGCGCGAACATGCCGAGACCCGTGCTGCCGACAAGGCTTCCGGCGCCGAGACCGTTTCCGTCGACTGAGGCCTTTGCCTTAGATAACGCTGAGAGCACAAAGCGGCCGTAGGTAACGCTGAGAACACAAAGCGAACAATCGAACAAATCGGGCAAGTTATTCGCTTAGTGTCGACCAAGTACGTTCGTCCGCATCTCGGATCTTCACGGAGGCGTTATGAACTTAGTTGCAGTTCTCGGAGTCGTGAACAGCCTGGTAACCCTCGGGTTCGCCAACACTGTTGCCACCTTTGGTGGTTTCCTCACCAACGTCAACATTCAGACAATCTACTGATCGCGCAATTCTCGCTGAACGTCAACGCTTGATCGCTTCGATAGCTTTCAGGACTCGCTTTTCGGAAATCGGTGTGGGTGTACCGAGGGACTGCGCAAACAGGCTCACGCGCAGTTCTTCGATCATCCAGCTGATCGAGTCGACATCTCGAGCAGTGCGACGCTCTTCGGGAAGTGAACTCAACAACCGGTCGTACGCTGCGTACACCCGGTCGAGGACGTCCATCGCCTGCTGATCTCGTTGTGCACTTGCGGGTAGAGCTTCGAGACGGAATTTTGCTGCGGCAAGATACCGCGGCAAATCGCGTAGGCGGGCCGAGCCCAATTCGGCGACAAATCCCGGAAACAGCAGTGAGGTCAACTGTTCTCGGACGTCGTCTGCTGCTTCGCCGCGTGAGCGGTCCAGAACGACGCTCAGTTGGTGTGCTTGTTCGAGGATCGGAACAATCATGCGCAGGATCGCGGAGACGCGTCCGGCCAGTTCGGAGCGTGCGATCTTCACCAGGGCGTCGAACGCCTCAGGCGTGCGTACCGGTCCGCCGTGGGCAGCTATCACTTCGTTGGCAGCTGCCACCCGGCAATCTTCGACGAGTGCCTCCAAGCCGCCGTCCGGATTCTGGCCGAGAGCCAGACGCTGAGTGTTCGACAAGCCGGCGGTCACGGCCTTGAGCTGGGTGGGAACGGCCGCGAGAAGAAGCGCCCGAGTGCCTTCCCGCATCGCCTGCGCCTGCGCAGCCGGCGTACTCAGGACACGAACGGCAACTCCGCCGTTTTCCGGCACCAGTGCTGGGTAGCCGGTTACCTGCTGTCCGCCGATGGAGCGAGTGATGGTCGGTTCCAGTGCGCCGAGCGTTTCGGATGTCCAGACGGTTGCCGCTGCCCGTTCGGTACCGGTTGCCGCCTTGGCCACTTCCTTCTGTACGCGCGGGGCGAGCGTGCGTCGTAGCTGCGCCAGATCCTTACCCTTCGCGAGAACCGTGCCCGATTCGTCCTCGACGACAAATGTCATCCGAAGATGGTCGGGCAGCGCGGCGGGATCGAAGTCCTTGGCGTCGATCTGGATCCCGCCCAAGTGCGAGAGTTCGCGGGCCATTGCGGTCATCAACGGCTCGGATCGAGGTTTGACTGCTGCCAATGCTGCGGCGGCGTAGTCAGGTGCGGGTACGACAGCGCGTCGGATGTTCTTGGGCAACGTCTTGATCAGAGCAGTAACCAGATCGACGCGCATACCGGGGACCAACCAGTCGAAGCCGACCGGCTGAAGTTGCGCGAGCAGGCCGACCGGGATGTGCGCGCTGACGCCGTCGTCGTCCTTTCCGGGCTCGAATTGGTAAGTGAGCGGAAACTGCATGTCGCCCTGGCGCCAGGCGTCCGGGTACTCGCCGCCCAGTACTGCAGCCGCGTCGGAGTTGACCACCGTTTCCGGCGTGAAAGTCAGCAGACTCGGATTCTTGCGCCGCTCGGTCTTCCACCACTGGTCGAAATGCTTGGCGGATACGGCTTCCTGGCCGATACGTTCGTCGTAGAACTCGTAGAGAGTTTCGTCGTCGACGAGGATGTCGCGGCGGCGCGCGCGGTTCTCGAGTTCCTCGACGTTGTCGAGCAGTGCACGGTTCTCGTGGAAGAACTTGTGGTTCGTCTGCCATTCGCCCTGCACGAGCGCATGGCGGATGAAGAGATCGCGAGAGGCCTCGGGATCGATTCGTGAGTACGTCACTGCGCGGCCGGTCACCAGAGGAACTCCGTAGAGAGTGACCCGCTCGTATGCCATCGCCGAGCCGCGCTTGGAGGACCAGTGAGGTTCGGAATAGGTCCGTTTCACCAGGTGCGGGGCGAGCTTTTCAGCCCACTCGGGTTCGATGCGCGCGGACATGCGAGCCCACAGTCTCGACGTTTCCACGAGTTCGGCGGCCATGACCCAGCGTGGTGGCTTCTTGAACAGTCCTGATCCGGGGAAGATCGCGAAGTGGCTGCCCCTGGCGCCCAGGTAGTCCCGCTTCTCGCCCTCGCGTAGCCCGATGTGTGAGAGCAAACCGGCGAGGAGTGACTGATGGATCGCGTTCTCGCTTGCGGGTGTCTCACCCACCGTCCAGCCGAGGCCGCGGGTGATCTGCCGGAGTTGCCCGTGCAAATCCTGCCATTCGCGGATGCGGAGCCAGTGCAGGAACTCGTTCCGGCACATCTTGCGAAACTGGTTGGAGGACAGATCGTTACGTTGTTCGCGTAAGTAGTCCCACAGTTTCAGGTATGCCAGGAAGTCGGAGTTCTCGACATTGAACCTGGCGTGCTTTTCGTCGGCGGCCTGCTGGAACTCGGCGGGCCGCTCGCGAACGTCCTGGATGGACAACGCCGCGACGATGACAAGGGTTTCGTGAAGGCAACCGTTGTTCTTGGCTTCCACCAGCATTCGTGCCATCCGCGGATCCACCGGAATCTGGGCCAGCTCGCGGCCGACCGGCGTCAGTTCGGGGTGGCTTGCCTCGGAACCTCGCGCGATGGCGCCGAGTTCTTCGAGCAGTCCGATTCCGTCCTTGACGGCGCGCTGGTCCGGCGGTTCGACGAAGGGGAAGGCAGCGATGTCGCCCAGACCGAGGGCCGTCATCTGCAAGATGACGGATGCGAGATTGGTCCGCAGGATTTCCGGCTCGGTGAACGCCGGCCGTGACTCGAAGTCCTCCTCGGAATACAGGCGGATGCAGATTCCTTCGGCGACGCGGCCGCAACGCCCGGAACGTTGACGAGCTGACGCCTGCGAAATGGGCTCGATCGGCAACCGCTGAACCTTGGTGCGCACCGAATATCGCGAAATGCGTGCGGTTCCCGGATCGACGACGTACCGAATGCCGGGAACGGTCAACGAGGTCTCGGCCACGTTGGTGGCAAGGACGACGCGTCGGCCGGTGTGCGGCGAGAACACTTTGTGTTGCTCGGCAGCAGACAGCCGCGCGTACAGCGGGACGATTTCGGTGTTGCGAAGACGCCGATCGCGTAAAGCGTCTGCGGTGTCGCGAATTTCGCGTTCGCCGGAGAGGAAGACCAAGATGTCGCCTTCGCCCTCCGCGCTCAGCTCGTCGACCGCCTCGCAGACCGCGTCGACGGGATCGCGGTCGAAGGTGATGTCGCCGGACTCGACGGTCAGTGGCCGGTAACGCATTTCGACGGGGAATGTTCGCCCGGATACCTCGACGATCGGCGCGGGCTTACCGTCGACAGCGAAGTGCTTGGCGAAGCGCTCGGGATCGATGGTCGCCGACGTGATGATGACCTTGAGATCGGGTCGGCGGGGGAGCAGCTGAGCCAGGTAACCGAGGATGAAGTCGATGTTGAGGCTGCGTTCGTGCGCTTCGTCGATGATCAGCGTGTCGTAGCGTCGGAGCATACGGTCGCGCTGAATTTCGGCGAGGAGAATGCCGTCGGTCATGAGCTTGACGTAGGTGCGGTCCGAGACCTGGTCGGTGAACCGCACGGTGTATCCGACGGCGTCGCCGAGTTCGGTGTCGAGTTCTTCGGCGATACGTTCGGCAACGGTGCGTGCTGCCAGCCGGCGAGGCTGTGTATGTCCGATCAGGCCGCGGACGCCACGTCCGAGTTCGAGACAGATCTTCGGGATCTGAGTTGTCTTACCCGAGCCGGTCTCGCCGGCGACGATGACAACCTGATTCTCCGAGATCGCGGTCGCGATGTCGTCCTTGCGCTGACTGACGGGCAGAGCTTCCGGATACGAGACTGCGGGAACATTGGCGGATCGTGCCGCCAACCGTGTGCGCGCCGTTTCAATTTCCTCGGCCAGCGCCACCAAAGCGTCTGGTGTGCGGGCACGGTCGAGTTTGCGACGGAGTCGACTCTCGTCGCGGAGTGAGACCTGCGCCAGCGCGCTCTTCAGGTCACTCCGCTTGGGGGAGAGTGGGGCCGGTGGTGTTGTAGACATGCTGATGACAGCCTATCGAACGCGTTCACAACTACCGCTCGCAGATCGTTTTGATGTGCAAATATCGACCAGTGACGACAAATACCGCAAATGAGGCTGCTGCACCGGTTGCGTCGACGCCTGTTGCCGTGCGAGTACTTCGCCTGTTG
Source organism: Rhodococcus sp. UFZ-B548 (assembly GCF_903819475.1). NCBI lineage: Bacteria > Bacillati > Actinomycetota > Actinomycetes > Mycobacteriales > Nocardiaceae > Rhodococcus > Rhodococcus sp. UFZ-B548. The sequence goes on along the minus strand of NZ_CAIJDS010000011.1, from coordinate 1,056 downwards.
TTCGCGTTCTACGGACTCACGGCGCTGCTGTGGATTCCGATTCGAAACGCCGACGGATTCTCGTTGTCGAACTATCTGAGCTACTTCACCATCGAGAGCAACATCCTTGCGGTGATCGTATTGCTGGTCGGCGCCCTTCGGGATCCGCAGTCTCGGACATGGCAGTCGGTTCGCGGTGCGGTGACGCTCTACATGGTGATCACCGGAATCATCTACGCCGTTCTACTGGCGAACATCGACGTCAATTTGAACGACGCGTGGATCAACTCGGCGCTCCACCGCATTCTTCCGCTGGTGATGCTCCTCGACTGGGTGTTCTTCGCTTCGAGGCACAGGATCTCCGAAATCCGCTCGCTGCAGTGGCTGCTGTTTCCAGTGATCTACGCGGTGTACACGTTGATTCGAGGGCCGATCGTCGACTGGTATCCGTATCCGTTCATGGATCCTCGCCACCAGGGCTATCTGGCCCTGTTCATCGGATTTGTCGTACTGGGCATCGCGATGGCCCTGATGGCGTTGGCGGTCAATGCCGTCGGACGGCTGGGAGCCGGGCTACGCGGACGGAACGCTGCGAAGTCCTAGTGGATTGCCGGAGGCGAGCACCTGCTCGAGGCGGTCCACGTTCGGGTGCTTACCGGGGTTCGCCCGCGCGTCCTCGGTGTGTTCGGCAAAGATCGTCAGTCCTGCCGAGGCGGCTTCGGGTGTGAGCGCGCCGTAGACCTGAGCGAGATGGTTGTACACCTTGACCGAGCCGGACTTTCCGGGCTTGTTCTCGACGGTGTCGATGACGGTTCCGTCGGCGTCGAGTACCTCGATGGCGGCCAGATGATCGATGGTGGGCAGTGCGGCGAGATTGTCGGCAAAAGTCATGGTCGACAGATTACGTGTGTACCCGGAAATGCCTGTGCCCGGCGAGCGCCGTCGTGCGCCGATTCCCGGTGTCGATATAGTCGCAGCACATCGTATGCACACCAGCATCGTTTGTATTCGAAGGGGACAATGATGGCTTCGGCATTGTGGCACGGGTTCGCGGACATGGGCGCTGTGGAGAAGAAC
>NZ_CAIJDS010000010.1:0-160187 GCF_903819475.1 Rhodococcus sp. UFZ-B548 | reverse complement strand
GCAGAACCAGACACCACATCCGATAACAAGACACTCATTGAATCCCCCGATCCCCACCTCCAATAATACTCGAACATCAGTTCGAGTCAAGAGGTTATGTGAGGGCGCGAATGAGTGGAGTGGGGTCTGCGACTACGAACAAATGACCGCCCCCGCCGACCTCTTCGAAGCGAGAGTGGGGGATCATCGAGTGGGCCCAGCGGGCAACTTCGATGGGTACGTTCCTGTCATCGGTTCCGTGCAGGAAAACCGTTGGTACCGAGATGGATTGAAGCAACCCTGGCATCTCGTGGCGATACCTCGCCAGGTCGACAACCCCTGCGGATCCGCCCTGTGCGATCCCTTCGGATGAATCCAATTGGAGAGCAGGGCGATGCGACTCGTCGGTCATGACGGCCTGATCGGCGGCCGGCCAGATCGAGACGGAGTCGCTGCGCAACTTGGAGAACACTCCGGTTCCCGCAAGCATTGCGCCAGCCATGCGGGGAGCCCAGTTGGCGGCAAAGTACAGCGCGGATACCAGTTTTATCCTGCGCCGCAGAGTATCTCGTGGGGCTCCGGGAATCATGGCGCACGCCAGCACCAATTTCGAGACTCGTTCGGGTACGGCCGCAGCGACTGCGAGCGCGTAACCGCCGCCTCCGGAGAAACCCATCAGTGTGGCCGAGTCCAACTCGAGATGATCGATCAGAGTGACGTAGTCGTCGTCCCAGGAATGAAATCCCTTGTCCGCGTGTGGATCTGTGCGCCCGAAACCGGGACGATCGGGGACGATCAGCCGTAGACCCGCCGTCGCAGCCGCGTTGTCGAGTGAGAGCCCCTCGTATCGGCTGCCAGGTGATCCATGAACCACGACTACCGGCCTGCCAGTCGGATCGCCGTACTCGCAGAACGCGATACGGCGCCCCGAGGTGCCACGAATTTCGGTTGTCGCCACGCTACGTGTCATGTTGTGCTTCCTCGCTGCGCGATCGACGCCACGCCATCCAGAATGAGGGTGACTCCGAATTCGAACCTTCGGGCGGAATCGTGATGAAGCGCGAACACCGATGCCTCGCGTCGATCGGCGGGTGCGCTGTCGAAAGCCCCGCGTCCCAGTTGAATTGCGACGTGTCCGGTCACGAAATCATGCACGGCGCCGTACGCGTAAGTGGCCTGTTCGTCATCGAGGCCGGCCTGCGAAAGCGCTCGCACGACTCGGTGGGCGGTATCGTCGGCACCGGGTGCTTCCAGCGATGCCTGCCGATGGGCTTCCAGGACAAGCGGATGGCGCATCAGAAGGGCATGTAGACCGTAGGCGAACGTGCGGGCAACCCCGCGCCAGTCGGTCGGCCAGTCGATCGACGAGACGGCTTCTCCCACGAGGGTGGAAATCAGGTCTCGCCTCAACGCGTCGATGCCGCCGGTAGTGCGGTGGACGGACATCGGCGATATGCCCAGTCGCTCGGCGAGCACTCGAAATGAGACCGCGTCCAGGCCGTCCGTATCGGCGATCTCGGCCGCAGCATCGAGTATCTGTCTGTGACTCAATGCTTTTGGTCGACCGGCCCTTGCAGAGCCGGCGGATTCGGATACCATGCTGACAACAATAGCGATACGCGTATCGAAATTACAAGTGTCGATTGACCTACAAGGAGTGCTGCCCGATGACTGATCTCCATCAATTGTCCGCTGTCGAACTCGCCGGTGTGATCGCCGCGAAGCAGGTCTCGATCCCCGAGGTGGCACGGTACTTCGTCGATCGTGCGACCACTTCCGATGACGTGGGTGCATTCACGACGATCGCCGGGGAACATGCGATCGAACTCGCCGAGCAGGCCCAGCGAAGGTTGGACGAGCGGGACGCCGGACCGCTTCCGCGCCTGTTCGGCGTCCCGACGGCTATCAAGGACCTCGACGCGACTCGCGGCATCCGCACGACCTTCGGATCGGCGCTCTTTCGGGACTTCGTGCCGGACGCCGATGACGAGATCGTCGAGGCGATCCGAGAAGGTGGTCTGATCGATATCGGCAAGACGACGGTGCCCGAGTTCGGGGCAGCGTGTTACACCGAGCCGGAAGTTGCTCCGCCCGCGCGCAGTCCGTTCGATCGCACACGAAGTGCTGCCGGTAGCAGTGGTGGCGCCGCGGCCGCCGTTGGCGCTGGTCTGGTGCCGTTTGCTCAGGGAAGTGACACCGCCGGGTCGTTGCGTTCACCGGCAAGTACGTGCGGAGTCGTGGGCCTCAAGCCGAGTCGCGGTCTGATCACGATGGGGGTGGCAGGTCACGACAACTTCGGTTTTGCGAGCAAGGGGCCGATCGCCCGAACGGTTCGCGATACCGCTGCACTGCTGGATGTTCTGGCGACGCGACCTGGCGCCGGGACGATTCACCCGCCCCGGCCGAAGTCGTTCGAAGAGTTTGTCGTCCAGGCAGAAGGTTCGCACTCTCGCCCCCTGACCGTCGCCCTCGCTCATGGCTCGGTATCCGGCGGCACGGTGGACCCACGAGTCTCCGAGGCGGTATCGAGGGTGGGCGTTGTTCTCGAGAGCCTGGGACACAACGTGTTTGAACGACCTCAGGTCCGAGACGACGCCTTCGTCGATGCCTTCACCACGATGTTCTCGTCCTTGGCCGGCACCAAGCCCATTCCAGAAGAGTACGAACACCTTCTCCGTCCGATAGTGCAGCACTTACGGGTTCGAGCAAACGAAGTGCCGTCGGGCGATCTGGCCGCGGCAATCGGAGTTGTTCAGGCATGGGCGCGGCGGTGGAGCCTGGATTACGCCGACGCTGATCTTGTTGTCACTCCGACGGTGACAACACCGCCGTTGGCAGTCGGTGAGCTACGCAATGACGAAGACCCCGCGACTGAACTGATCGACATGGTCGCTTTCACGGGAAACACCATCGTCGCCAACGCAACTGGATTCCCGTCGATCAGCTTGCCACTCGGTTGGACGGAAGACGGTGTTCCGCTCGGCGTGATGATCTCGGCGAAATGGGGTTGCGACGCAGAATTGCTCTCTGTCGCTGCAATGCTGGAGAACGCGATGCCGTGGAAGGATCGATACCGATTCGACCGCGCAACCGTGCTCTAACCCGGGAGCGACGTCCGCCCGCCGGCCGATGCAAATCCCAACCACGTGTGGCGGTTACCCCACCAACACCACCCGACTTTCGGGGCGTTGCGGTTGTCTTTGTCATCCCGGCCGGTTCCGTTGCTGATCCACACAGCCGGGGTTCTGGTGTCGAAAGTTCCGTCAGGCTTACGCAATCGGGAGCCGATGGTCATGAAGCACTTTCCGCGTTCGAGGACGTCGGGACGCTGCAACAGCCAGTGAATGCCTTCGGTGAGGGTCAGCGGCGTACGGTCGGCATCGACGATCGCGGGAAGTGCTTCGTCCGGGCTCCAATTGGCCAGGTGATCCCCGCGGTCGACTTCGCCGAGCAGATACATCGCGGTATCAGGCAACGCGGCCGGCTCGGTAGGAGCGAACAGATCGACGTCGGCCATGTCGACGACAATGAAGCCCCGCTTGTTCTTGTGCTCGAGCAGGGGAGTCAAAATGGAAGCTGGAGCGAGTTTTTCGTGCACGGTAAGCAGTCCGGCCTCACCTTTTCCGGCTGCGGCGGCTGCCCTGATGTCGCCGGCAGAAAGCCCGGCCATCTCGTGTACCCCGAGTTCGATCAATCGCTCGGCCTGCTGATCGATGGGCGGGAGGTCGAAGTGCATACTTGCGATCCTACCGATCGTGAGCAGGCCGATCGGTAGGATCGGCGGTGAGGGAAGTCGGCCACGAGACGCCCAACGCGCGCATGATGAACGGGACGGTGGTCGCCACGACGGTGTCCACTCGGTCGCCGGCCATGAGCATCGGGCGTCGGCTTTCCACGCAGGCGAGGATGAGTTGCGCGGACGCGGCAGCATCGGAATCGACAAAGACGCCGGCGTCGACACCTTCCTGGACGAGCTGTTCTACCAGAACCGACAGCGGGACAATATGTTCGAGGAAGCTTTCGCGATCCTGCGCGGACAGCAATTCGACCAACGCGATTCCCGTGAATCGCTGCAGTGAGAACTCGACGAGCGTCAGTTTGACGAGGATTTCGATTCGGTCGACAGGATTCTCGCGATCCGCGAGTTCACGCTCGGCCAGGAGCAGGAATCTGTCCATCTCGCGGGTGGACCAGGCAAGCAGTAACGCAGATTTGTCGGGGAAGTAGTTGTACACCGCTGTCCGTGAGACACCGGCTGCCTGGGCCACAGTCTGCAGCTTCACGTTTTGCCAGCCCTGCTCGTGAAGTTCGCGAATGAACGCGTCCAACATGGCTTCTCGGGTCGCGATCTTGTGTTCTGCGGTTGTCGCGCCACCGGTCAGCTTCGGCATGGTCGATCCTCCTGTGTCTGATTCATGGTCACGGGGAGGTCGAACAGATCCGCAACAAGGCGTGGATCACCCTGCCACATCGAGACGGGTACAAGCATCATCTGCTGCGCGATCGAGCGTACGGATCGGCAGACTTCCTGCGCCTCGGCGGCGGTGAGCGTCGTGCGTTTGCGCAATCGCTCCATCTCCGCGGCAGTCAGATCGGTGATCCATTCTTCGGCTGCAAGTGAGAGAGGTGAATCCGGTGTCACGGCCGATCCAACTCGGCACTGGAGAACCTCGAAGTCATCACGGACAGCATGACGACGGCGACGACCGAAACGGCGTGTGCACCCGCAAGCCAGAGCGACTCGGGTGCATGTTTGTGGAGGGTCGGCGCCATCAGCATGGCCATGAGGAGGGCGAGACCCGACAACATCGCGGGGCCGTCGGGTCGGCCGACAAGCAGGCTGACCAGGAGAACGAGCGCGACAACGCTGCAGGCCACGTCTACAGGCGGGTACGTGGTCGGGACGATTCCGTGGACGGTGTCGGTTAGGTTCAGCCCGATCGACACCAATTGTGCGAGGCCCGTCGCGCCGGCCAGCCAGGCCGTCCACCGCAGTCCGTGAAGACCGGCTTTCCGCACCACGGTCAGAGGCTCCTCCGAAGATCCCCATGCTGCGGACGTCGGTGTTGTCACGGGCCTTCTCCTTTTTATGACGAGGTGTCGTCATAAAGTATCAGCGCTGGAAAAGTGGGTTTCCGAGGGTAGGTAATTGGCTAGTCCTGAGGAGACAGACACGGCAATATCAACAGTTGAATATCCGACGAGGCGAACTGCGGGAGGTGGCTCGATGACGACCCCTGTCCGCACGGATCGGCCCTCGTCGAAACAGAGTTGGTTGGCGCGCGCGGCATTTGCTGCGCTGGTTCTTGCCGTCGTGGTGCTCCTGATTTTCGCCGGACTGAAAACCTTGACCATGCTGATCCTGGGGATCGGTGGGGTGGTCGTGTGCGTCGTAGCGGTGTACTGGTTTCTGACCACCCGCGGATTCCTCCGCTGGATCTCGTTGGCTGTGGCGGTTCTGACGCCGATCGTGGTGCTCGCCTTCCTGATCCGAGAACGCCTCTTGTGGGTGGTGCTGCTCTCGATCGGATTGTTCGTCATAGCCGGTATCTGCGCCCGCGCCGCTTTGGAGGGGGAGGAGAAGGAACTGCCGGTGGTCGAGCGACCGGCGCCGCCGCCCGCCAAACCGTTCTTCGTGATGAATCCGAACTCCGGCGGTGGCAAGGTCGAGAAGTTCGACTTGAAACGCAAGGCCGAGGAACGAGGGGCCACGGTCGTACTGCTCGAGGGGCCGGAGAAGATCGACGTGACGGCCTTGGCCAGGCAGGCGGTCGCGGACGGCGCCGACCTACTCGGTGTTGCCGGTGGCGACGGAACTCAGGCGTTGGTTGCCGCTGTCGCGGCCGAACACGACCTGCCCTTCCTCGTCGTCAGCGCCGGGACGCGCAATCACTTCGCCGCGGATCTGGGTCTCGACCTCGACGATCCGTCACGGTGCCTCGACGCGCTTGTCGACGGCGTCGAGGTGACGGTGGATCTGGGTAATGTCGGCGGTCGAACCTTCGTCAACAACGCATCGTTCGGGGCATACGCCGAAGTTGTCCAGAGTCCGGAGTACCGCGACGCCAAGACCAGCACCTTCCTGCAGAAACTCCCGGATCTGCTCGCCGGACGTGCCGGAGCGGTGCTGACCGCGCGCTCCCCGAGCGTGTCCGCGGTGGGTCCACAGGCGGTTCTGGTCAGCAACGGACCGTACGAGATGAACGACTTGGCGGGGCTCGGTCATCGCCCGCGATTGGACCGGGGCACTCTCGGGATCGTGGCGATCTCCGTCGGCAGCGCCCGTCAGGCCGTCGGGTTACTCCATCGGGCGCATCAACGAGGCCTGGCTCAGGGCACCGGATTCGAGGTGATCATCGACGCCGACACCGACGAGATTCCGGTCGGCGTCGACGGCGAGGCTCTGGTGATGCCGACTCCCGTCAGGTGCACGGTCAGCCCGCAGGCACTGAGAGTCAGAGTCCCCCGAGACCGTCCGGGCGTCCGTAGGCCCAGGCATGCCTGGGATCTGGTCCGATTGCGAGAGTTGGCTAAGTTCACGAAATCCGGCGCATGACCTGGCGATAGCCTTGCATGACTGCCGGCAGAGTGAATCCGGCAAACATGTCCGATTTGCACCGGATGCTGGCAGCATTGAGGGCCGGTATGGATCCTCGAGGAGCAATCGAATGACGATCACACCCAGCGAAGCGCCGGTAGTCGAGACAACGTACGGGCCGGTTCGTGGATCCACGGAAGGTGCGGTATCGAGTTGGAAGGGGATCCGCTACGCGGCACCTCCGGTCGGGTCGTTGCGTTTCCGCGCACCGGTTCCGCCACAGCCGTGGACCGAGATTCAAGACGCAACAGAATTCGGTCCGTGTGAACCGCAAAGTCGACTTGCGATGATCCCGCTCGGTGAGAACATTCCGATGGATGAAGACTGCCTGTTTCTCAACGTGTGGGCGCCGGGCTCCGCCGGCTCTGATGCGCCGGGTAAACCGGTCATGGTCTGGATTCACGGCGGTGCGTACTTTCGCGGAGCATCCAGCCAACCACTGTTCGACGCAACCACATTGGCTGAAAATGGTGACGTTGTCGTCGTCTCGATCAACTACCGCATCGGTGTGTTCGGCTTCGTCGATTTCTCGTCCTTCAACTCGGAAGAACACACCTTCGAGCCCAATGTCGCTCTCCGCGACATGATTGCAGCGCTGCAATGGGTTCAAGGCAACATCGCGGCCTTCGGTGGTGATCCGAATCGGGTGACGTTGTTCGGCGAGTCGGCAGGTGGCGGCGCTGTGACGACGCTGATGACCGTGCCGTCCGCCCGTGGCCTGTTTCATCGCGCTATCGCCGAGAGTTCCCCCGCCACTTCGGTGTACGGGAGTGAACGTGGCGAGATCGTCGCGAAGCTGTTTCTCGAGATCTTCAGCGGCGGGGGCGATCTGGGTCTACTGCGGTCCACGTCTGCCGAAGACTTGATCGGGCCGTCAGACGAACTGTTTGCTCGCGTCCCTCAGGAGACGCCCGGCACTTTGGCGTTCGCGCCGATCGTCGACGGTGATCTGCTCCCTGATTACCCAGTGCGCGCGTTCCGTCACGGCAACGCGCATCCGATTCCGCTTATCATCGGAACCAACAAAGACGAATCTTCGCTCTTCCGGATGATGAAATCGCCGTTGATGCCGATCGATCCCGTCGTGATCACGTCGATGTTCGCGGAGATCGCCGACGAGCACCCTGGGCTCGAGCTACCCGATCATTCGCAGATCGAAGGCGCGTATTCGGGGCTGTCCAAGCTGGGCGCTGGTCTCGGGCTGACCCGTGACTTCGGATTTCGTTTGCCCACGCTGTGGATTGCCGAGGCGCACAGCAAGATTGCACCGACCTGGTTGTACCGATTCGACTACGCGCCGCCGATGCTCAAGGCGCTGAAAATTGGTGCGACCCACGGGACCGAACTTGCCTACGTCTTCGGCAACATCAATCACGGAGCGCGGGACATCACCTACAAATTGGGTGGGCTGAGCGCGGCGCGTCACGTGTCAGAGCGCATGCAGGCTAGGTGGCTGGATTTCGCCAGAGCTGCAGGTGATTACGGCACCGGAGCCGATCGTGAACTGGGTGCGGACCCGGGGTGGCCCACTTACGACACCGACACACGCTCGACACTGTTGATCGACAAGCACGATGCCGTCGTCGCTGATCTGGATTGCGAGATCCGGGAGGCGTGGGGTGACACGGTGATTGCATTCACCTGATGGTTACGGTCTACTGCAGTGTGGCGAGATAGTGCGAGACGGGTCCCGCTGTGAGCATTCCGCTTCCGGCGCCGGCAATTTCGGCGGCGGCAGGTAAGAGCGCCGCTCGAGCACGCTCCTTGACTCGACTGTCGCCGACTGCAGTGGCCGCCGCGGCAGTGAGGCACCACAGTGCCTCGGAGAGTAGGTCTTTGGGCGGGTCCGGCAATGCCTCGACAGCCTTCGCTGCTTCGTTCGCCTGCCCCTGTGCGATGAGCAGGTGTGGCCGGGCCCAGGGTTCGTACGGGCCCCATTGCGTAGCCGGGTCGAAAATTGCCGGCAGTCCCCGCCACACGCGGAGGGCGAGAATTGCGAGAGGGAGTATGCCGTCCTCGAGACCCGGCATGCCGGAACCGGAAAGGTTCACCGCCGCAGCTTCGTACAGCTTCTCGCAGTGCGCCGCTTCTGCGCCGGTAGTGGCCGTTCGCATAGCGCGAAACCAGGTGGTGAACACCGCTGCCAACGGCCGTTCGTGACGTCCGGCCAATCGATCAACTGTCTCGGCGTGTAGCTCGGCTGCGTCGAATTGCCCCAGTGCGCCGAGCGCTTGCATACGGATGAGATGGCCGAGAATCTCGAAGGTGGACAGTCCGTGTCGAGCGGAGAGGTCGACCAGTTCACGGCCGATGCCGTCGCGCTCGGAGGCCAGACCGGTAGTCCAGAACGTCTGCATGAACAACCCGTTCAGAGCGAAAGCCAGGAGACCTGGATCGTCGAGAGCGCGACTGATCTGCACTGCAGCGCGGGCACATTCGAGCCCACGATGACCGGACAGTCCTCGCGATTCGAGTGCAACTGTCGCCAACAGTCTGGCCCGAGCGGGTTCGTTGCCGACCGGAAGTCGATCGAGGGTGCGCTGAGCGGCCGCGACGATCTGCGCAGCCTGCCGAGGATCGTCGGATCGTGTCCAGATTCCGGGCACGTCGTAGTTGCCGATGATCCGTGCGGTGAGTTCGACATCGTCCAATTGTTCAGCGGCACCGATGATTGTCAGTCGTTGGTTTCGGGCAGTCTCGAGTCCGCTTCCGCCCGTAACTGCCAAACTTCGGAGGAGGCCGACGGTTGACTCCAATCTCGATTTCGATCCTGCCGCTACGGTCCGGTCGTACGCTGCCGAAACCTGAGTGAAGATCTGTTCTGCCGCTACAGGATCCAGGTGGTTTTCGCGGCGGAGAATGTCGGACTCGAGGTCGGTCAGTCGTGGCCCGGGGTCGATGCCCAACTCTTCGGCGAGTAGCTCGCGTGCGCGACGTAGGACTGCCAGAGCATCGCCTTGACGGTTGGACCGGTACAGCGCGAGAGCGAGTAGTCGCCAACCATCCTCGCGCCAAGGGTGTTCCGTGACGTGGGCGTCCAGATCGGGAATCGCTTCGGCAGTTCGCCCGAGATCGAGTTGCGCGGATGCGAAGCGCTCGACGGCAGTCAGACGCAGTTCCTCGAGGCGTGACCGCTCCGATCGAGCCCACGGTTCCTCGGCGAACTCCGCGTAGGCCGGCCCTCTCCACAGTTGGAGCGCGGTTCGGAGCAGTTCGAGTGATTGCGCCGGCATCGAATCGGCGGCTTCACGTACCAGTCTTTCGAATTCCCAAGCGTCGACCGCGTCGGGTGCAGCACGAAAGGCGTAGCCAGGGCCTTCGGTGACAATGACTTTCGGCTTCGTTCGCGGGGCACGATCCGGTTCGAGCGCGCGCCTCAGTGCGGAAACGAACGTACGTATTGCACTGGTCGCCCCGGCCGGAGGATCGACCCAGAAGTCGTCGACAATCACGTCCACCGGAACAACACGTCCTCGGGCAATGATCAGACGAGCGAGAACCGCTCGGTGTCGCGGGCCCTTCAGATCGATCAACCCTGACGATTCGTTCCACGCGACCACGGGTCCGAGAACTCCGAAAAATATGTGGTCTCGCATTTCCCCACGTTATCGCGCTCATCGAATGCTCATCGACTACGGCGAAGCTGATTGCCATCACCCCGACCAACGAGAGCGACCGATGACGATCACCATTCCAGGCTTCGACTACCAGCAGATTTCCACAGCAGACGGAGTGCGGCTCAACGTCGCGGTCGGCGGAAACGGAACACCACTCGTCCTTCTTCACGGTTTCCCCCAGACGCACCTCATGTGGCGTCACGTCGCCACTGCGTTGGCGTCGGATCACACCGTCATCTGCCCGGATCTCCGCGGATACGGAGCCAGCGACAAACCGGTCGAGGAAAACCCGGACACCTACTCCAAAAGAACAATGGCTGCCGACATTGTCGAGGTGGCGAAGAAGCTGGGACACGAGAAGTTCGCCCTCGTCGGCCACGATCGTGGCGCACTGGTTGCCGTCAGAGCGGGGCTGGATCATCCGAATGTGATCACGCAACTCGGCTCGCTGGACGTGCTCCCCACCCTGGATATGTGGGACATCCTGCATGGATCGAATGCTGCTGTGGCGTTCCATCTCTATCTCATGGCTCAGCCACCTGGTCTTCCCGAGCAGATGATCAGCGCCAGCGCCGACGCGTTCTTCGAGTACTTTCTCGACGTGTGGACGCAGAACCGCGAAGCGATTCCGGTAGACGTGCGGGCGGAATATCTGCGGGCCTCACGGGAGGCGGTGCCGTCGATCGTTGCCGATTACCGGGCGTCGGCAGGCATCGACATCGAACACGATCGGGTCGATCGGGATGCGGACAACCAACTGCACATGCCGGTCACGGTCATTCAGCAGGACTGGGGTTCGATGCTCGGTTACGACGCCGAGGCCCTGTGGAAAGCGTGGGCGCCCGATCTCGAGCACCGCACGCTGTCCGCAGGTCACTTCATGGCAGAAGAGGCGCCTGCCGAAGTGGTCGAGGCGATCCGGACCCTACTCGAGAGGTAGTTTTGACGCTTCTCGGCTGTCGAGGTACTGGCGAGCGCATCACGTGCGTCGCGAATGGACGAGGGGGATCGATGGGTTTCTCGCTGCACTTCATGCGTATGACGAAAGACGTGCAACTCGATGTTGATCGGGCGGCGGTCGCCGCTTTCCTCGATCAGCACGGGCTGCGCGTGGTCGAGAGCCCGTACGGAGGCGAGATCGTCGACCGTGACGACAGGGCATTGACGATCGACGGGGCCTTCTCCGACCTTCATCTCGACTCGCTCGAGCAGAGCGATCCACTCAGTGGTGGAATCTTCCACGCGACGCTGTCGCCTGCCGAGTGCGCGTTCGTCTACGACCTCTGCGCGGCCGCTGGGTTCCTGATCGTCAACCCTCAGGGTGACCCGACGTTTCTCGTTCCCCAGCGCAATCACGAGCCCGACGACGTTTCCGAGTTGGAGGACGTCGTCTGGGTCGAAAGCGCCGAGGAACTGGCGCGGGCGCTCACCGGTGGTTTCCAAGCGTTCCGCGAGTTTCGGGACCGCGTGACAGGACGAGCCGCCGGTGCCGAATGATCGGGGCCCCGTCGGGTTGACGAAGGTCGGGTTCTACCGCTTGACCCCGGCCGCCAAGTCGTCGACGAGAACCTTGGCGGTCAAGGCGTATCCCGCGGCCTTGTAGTAGTCGAACGGAATCACGCGACCGGCCTGTGCGGCGGGCAGGCGCTGCCACGTCGGCGAGGTGTACACGCTGCCGGAGGCGCTGCGATCCAAGGCGAAGATGACGTCAGCTTCTTCGAGACGGTTGAACTGCTCCGACCCGAGCATCACGCGAAGGTCGGGGCCTTCACGGAGCACCTCGAACCCCAGGTCCTCGGCGACGGCGGTGCGGAAATCGTTCTGGAACCACGCGATCTGATCCTCGGCGGCGGCGACGAAGGCAACCTTCTTGCCGGCCATCAGCGGTTCGACGGTCGGGCGGACCTGAGCTACATGGGCGTCGTACTCGGCGAGTACTTCTTCGGCGCGATCGCTGCGCCCGATGCCGGTGAGGAAGTCCGACATGACTTTGCGCCACTCCGGGGTGAAGTCCTTGCCGACGGGCAGGACCGGTGCAATCTGCTGCATCCGGTCGTTGCCGTACGACCCGGTGTCCCACCAGCCGGCGCTGAGGACGAGAAGGTCTGCGCCGAGGGTCGAGATGTATTCGAAGTTGGGATCCGAAGCACCTTCGGCGAAAATCTCGACACCGGTGGCATCCGGGACCTCGCGGCGAAGGTGTTCGGCGGCGCCGGTCGGGTAGGCGGTCACCGGGTACCCCGCAAGGATCGACAATTCGAGGCCGTCGCGTGGATCGAGGGCAACGACGTTCTGGGGGTCCGTCGGAATGATCAGCTTCTCGTCGCCGCGTGTGAACTCGAAGGTCTCCGCGTTATCGGGCGTCGAACTTTCCGTGCTGCTGCAGGCGGCGAGAAACGCGGCTGCAGCGACGCCCGCGCCGACGCCGAAGAAACCGCGCCGCGTCAGGTTGTCCACGATCGCCCAGTAGTCGCGATCGGTCGTGGAGGGAGAAAGAAGTCGAGTCATGTTTGTTAGGTTAGCCTTAGGGGCTGCCTTCGGGAATGGCGAAACAGCTCCCACGAGCGCCAAGAAATACGGCGAACACGCCAGCGTGCCGAGTGTTGTCGGCGTCACCGGCCCGCCTGAATCACAACCCACTTTCGACCTTTGACGTGCATGACGTCACAACCGGCCGCCTCCTCGATCGCGATTTGGCCCTGATGGCGCCGACTATGCTGGGTGCACCAGCAGTACGATTTCGGAGGTTGCAATGCAGATCACCAGCGTCGGCCACGCAGGATTTCACATCCAGACCGAGGCCGGATCCATCCTGTGTGATCCATGGGTGACCCCGACGTATTTCGCGTCTTGGGTGCCGTTCCCCGACAACACCGAGTTGGACTGGGACGCGCTGGGCAACTGCGACTACCTCTACGTTTCGCACCTGCACAAGGATCACTTCGATCCGAAGAACCTGATCGCGCACGTCAACAAGGACGCCACCGTCCTGCTCCCCGATTACCCGGTGCCGGACCTCAAACGTGAGCTCGAGAAGCTCGGCTTCCACAAGTTCTTCGAGACGGAAGACTCCGTCAAGCACACAGTCAGCGGTCCCAAGGGCGATCTCGACATCATGATCATCGCTTTGCGCGCTCCCGCGGACGGTCCGATCGGTGACTCAGGCCTGGTCGTCTCGGACGGGGAGACCACCTGTTTCAACATGAACGACGCCAGGCCCGTCGACCTGGACCCGCTGACCGACGCCTTCGGGAAGGTCGACATCCATCTGCTGCAGTACTCTGGCGCGATCTGGTACCCGATGGTCTACGACATCCCGAAGGGCACCAAGCGCAACTTCGGCAAGCAGAAGCGTCAGCGCGGCATGGACCGCTGCCGCAACTACATCTCCCAGGTCGACGCTGCCTGGGTTGTCCCGTCGGCCGGCCCGCCGGTCTTCCTCGACGACGACCTGCGTTACCTCAACGACGATCACGGCGACGAGGGAAACATCTTCCCCGACCAGATCACGTTCCTCGAGCAGATGCGCATCAACGGCAACGATCGTGGTCTGCTGATGATCCCCGGCTCGACCGTCGAACTTCGGGGAAGCGAGAAGGTTGCCCTGACGCATCCCATCCCGGACGCGGACGTCGACAAGATCTTCTCGAACAAGGCCGAGTACATCGAGAAGATGGCGCAGAAGATGGCACCGGTCATCGCCGCGCAGAAGGCTACGTGGGCTCCGGCCGAAGGCGAGCCGCTGCTCGACGGTCTGAAGGCCAAGTTCGAGCCGATCATGGCGCAGTCCGATCTGATCTGCGACGGAATCGGCTACCCCGTCGGACTCGTGATGGGAGAGGAGACTGTCGTCCTCGACTTCCCGAAGCGGATCGTTCGCGAGCCCATCGACGGAGAAGGTAAGTACCGCTACGGCTTCCGCATTGCTCCCGAACTGGTTCGCACCGTTCTGCGTGACGACGAGCCAGACTGGGTCAACACCATTTTCCTGTCGACACGCTTCACGGCGTGGCGCATCGGTGGGTACAACGAGTTCCTCTACACGTTCTTCAAGTGCCTCACCGACGAACGCATCGCATACGCCGACGGCTGGTTCGCCGAGGCGCACGACGACAGCGCGTCTATCGAGTTGGGTGGCTACGAGATTCAGCGTCGTTGCCCCCACCTCAAGGCTGACCTGTCGAAGTTCGGTGTCGTCGACGGCACCAACCTCACCTGCGATCTGCACGGCTGGCAGTGGGATCTCGAGACCGGCCGGTGCAAGACGTCCAAGGGCCACGAGCTGCGCACCAGCAAGCTGAGCTGAACCGAGCTCGTCGGGTGACGGGATACAGCAGGTCGCTGATCGGCCTGGCGACAGCGCTCGCCGGGTTGGCCGGTTACGTCGACGCGCTCGGATTCATCACGCTCGGTGGGCCTTTCGTTTCGTTTATGAGCGGCAACATGACGCAGGCGAGCGTCGCATTTGCCGACGGGGTGTGGTCGACCGCGCGGGTGGCAGGCGGCATCATCGTGCTCTTCCTCCTGGGAATCGCGCTGGGAACCGTCGTCACCCACTTCACGGAGCGGTACTCCGTCCGGACCCGCAAGGTCACAGTGCTTGCGGTTGTGGCTGGACTGCTGGCCATCGGTTCGGTGATGAGCAGCCTCGACGTCACCCCAGGCGCGATTTCGGCGATGGCCCTGGCGATGGGAGCCGTCAACTCGGTGTTCCAACGCGACGGTGAGGTGACGATCGGTGTCACGTACATGACCGGTGCGCTGGTCAAGATGGGCCAGCGTCTCACCGGAGCCTTTCTGGGCGGCCCGAAGTGGGCGTGGCTGCAGCACTTCGGGATGTGCGCGGGGTTGATCGCGGGCGCGGTAGTCGGTGCGCTCGTTCATCGGTGGATCGGCCTTCACGCTCTGTGGCCTGCTTCGGCATTCACGGTTCTTCTGATCGCCGTCGCGTGGCGGGTCTCGCCCCCGGCACCGGCACAGGTGTAAAAAGAGCGGGGTACACAAGCCGGAGTGCGGGGGAACTGTGGATGCTCTGATCATCGTTGTGCTGGGGCTACTCGGAATCGTCGCCGCCTCGACGCTCGGGGCGCGGATCGGAGTCGCGGCGCCGCTGATTCTGGTGATGGCCGGGATCGTTGTCAGCCTCCTCCCCTTTGTCCCAGCAGTGGACATCGATCCGGAATGGATTCTCGCGGGTGTGCTTCCGCCGCTGCTGTACTCAGCTTCGGTCTCGATGCCGTCGATGGAGTTTCGGCGTGAATTCGGTGCTATCGGTGGGCTCTCAGTTCTCCTCGTCGTGGTGAGTGCGCTGGTTCTCGGTGTGTTCTTCTCGTGGGTGATACCAGGACTCGGCATCTGGTGGGGCATTGCACTCGGCGCGATTGTGAGCCCGACGGATGCCGTCGCGACGTCCATCGTCAAGAAACTCCCGGTCTCGCCGCGGGTGGTGTCGATCCTCGAAGGCGAAAGCCTGCTCAACGACGCTACCGCTCTGGTCCTGTTGCGTACTGCCATCGCCGGAGCGGCCGCGTCGGTATCGCTGTGGAGTGTGTTGGGCAAGTTCGCTTTTGCCGTCGTCGTGGCCGCGGTCATCGGTGTTGTCGTCGGCAAGGTCAACCTGATGGTTCGTGCCCGTGTCACCGACTCGACGGTCAACACGGTCATCTCGTTCACGGTGCCGTTTCTGGCCGCGATCCCCGCCGAAGAGTTGGGTGCATCGGGGTTGGTTGCTGCCGTCGTGGCCGGGCTCGTCACCGGCTACGACGCTCCTCGGAAGCTCTCGCCGCGTCATCGGTTGTCGGACTCCCAGAACTGGCGCACAGTCGAACTGGTCCTCGAAGGTGCGATCTTTCTGGTGATGGGCCTCGAACTCTCGTCGATAGTCGACGATGTCCGGGTCGACCACGAGGGAATACCCACCGCATTCTTCGTCGCTGCGGGTGCACTGTTCCTCACGATCTTGGTTCGGGCTCTGTACGTCGCGCCGCTACTGCGAGCACTCCAAGCGCGGGCAAACTTTCGCGAACGCATGAAACCCAGACTCTCCGACATCGCGAATCGTCTCGACAATCCGGAGGATTACCCACCGGACGAAGGGCGGCGTAGCAGGCGCCGGGCGCCTTCGGCGAATCAGATGGAACGGTTCAAGATTCGGGTACGGCGGACGGTTGCCGATATCGATTACTACCTTGCCGCGCCGTTGGGATGGCGTGAAGGGACGATCGTCATCTGGGCCGGTATGCGCGGAGCGGTCACTCTGGCTGCCGCGCAGACTCTTCCGGAAGACACTCCGAGTCGATCGCTTCTGATCTTGGTGGCGTTCCTGGTCGCAGCCGGCTCGTTGATCCTTCAGGGTGGGACGTTGAAGCGCGTCGTAGTGGCGGTCGGTCCGGCAGCGCAGGACCTCACCGATTCCGAACTCGACGAACATCGACGTTTGCTCGCTCTACTCGAGGATGCTTCTGCGAGTTTCGTTCCACCCGAGGGGCAGTCGAAGAAGAAGACCCGGCTCGACGTGATCGACGCGCAGCGCCAAGCGCTGCTCGACGCGCGGGACGACGGCCTGTTCGACGCACGGATGCTCGGATCGGCACTGGCCGCGCTGGATGCCGATCAGATCAGCCTCGAACTCAAGGGCGGTCCGGACGGTTGATCACGTGCACAGTCTCTTTCGAGCAGACGTCATCATCGCCCGCGTGATCACGCCGTGTAGTACCTGAACTGGTGCGAAGTAGATTCGGCCCGCGCGGTTCTTCAGCTCCACGGCAGTGACGACGTGCAGGAGGCCGGCGTCGTTGTCGGCCTGAACCGAGGCGACGAATCGTAGGTGTTTCTCGTCCGCTTCGATGAGGGCCTCGCCGTCGGCGATCTTGTCGACGGTAAAGGTGTCCGGGCGTCCCTTGGCGATGCCGAGCAGTCCGACTACCCGCTCCCTGAGCCAGAACATCGCGAGGACTGGTGCGGGGACATTCCTGACGTCGAAGACGGCCTGCGCCCACTCCTCGGATGTATGGGTCGGAACAGACGGGATGGTGATCGTGGTGGCTTCTGCCCAGTCCGGTGCAGGCATTGCCTTGAATGCGAGTGTCATTTCACCCTCCGTACGGTGCCGTATGGAACTTACCCATACGGTACCGTACGGAGGTGACGAATGCCCGCGCCCGACTCTCCCGCGATCAGTGGATCGATGCTGCTTTCGAGGCTCTGACCAGCCACGGGCCAGGTGCCGTCGCTGTGGAGAAGGTGGCACGCACGCTGGGATCGACCAAGGGTTCCTTCTATTGGCATTTTGCGAACCGTGACGAATTGCTGCAGGCTGCGCTCGATCGATGGGAAGTTCTGGCAACCGAGCGACTGATCTCTTCCGTCGAGGCCTCCGGCGAACCGGCAGAGGTGAGGTTGCGTCGCCTGGTCGACGCGGTCACAACCGGACTGGCCGGTCGCCGTGCGGAGTTGGAACTGCTTGCCGGGATCGACCATCCTGTGGTTTCGGCGGCGGTTCGACGTGTCACCGAGCGTCGAGTCGCCTACATCGTGACGTTGTTGGTCGATCTGGGGATGGACAGGCAGAAAGCGGAACATCTTGGCGTACTTGCCTATTCGATGTACCTGGGGCAGATGCAATTGGTGCACAGTGCGCCAGATGTGGTTCCTGGCAGCGGTGCGGACGCTCACGCGCTCGCCGACGAGTTCGTGAGCATGGTTCTGGCCGGGTAAGTCCGCCATCGAATGCAGCGTGATCTGCGCATCACCCTGCGCTTTCAGGTGAGGGACCACACATTGCGCGTAACCCGTAGTTACAGATACTTTGAGGTCAGCTGAAGTGGGGTGCCGGGTATGTCGGCATTTCCCGGAGGCGCAAAACCGTTTCACGACAGGAAGAAAGGTGACTCACCATGAGCGTTGTGCTTATTTCGTTGCTGGTCGCCGCTGGACTCACCGTGCTGGCCACCAGTGACGGTGCCGGTCTGGACTTCGGGAGTCGGCAGCTGAACCGCCAGTTGAAGACCCGCACGCACCGGTAACCCCGGAAATCGGCCGGCTCCACGCGATACTTCGCGGAGCCGGCCTTTTGCGTTGTCCGGTCAGTTCACCCCGAGATCTGTCAGCCAGGCCCGCGTGCTGCGGGCAGTGATACCCAAGGCAGCAGTAGAACCCGTCGCGGAGTTGAACGCGACGCTGTCGGCAGATTCGAGTCCCGTGTAGAGCTGGGAAACCCCGGCTGCTGCACCCGCTCCGATGATCGGCGCAATCGATGCACCGAAGGCATCGGGTGTCACGGCTTCGAAAGTTACCGCGCGCGAGAAGTGTTCGGCGAATGCCTCGGCCAATTCGATACCGGTGATCGCCGGAATCTGTCCGATGTCGACCGCGTCCGGTGCTACGTCGAGAGTCAGGGCCGCGACGGCTGCATCAGCGACGTCGAGATGTGAACTCCATGCGACCGCGAGATCGGCACGCAGTGGGTAACGCAGGACGCCTTCGTCTTTCACTCCCGACAGCACAGTGGGCAGAAGAAGATTCTCGAGGAACAAACGTGGGGTCAGAACGGTCACCGCGATGCCTTCGGCGCGAAGTCCGTCGACGAGCTCGGAGAGAACGGGTGTGTTGGGACCGGCAAGCGGCGAAGTAGCGTCGCCGATCACCGTGCCGCTGGTAGAGATCACGAACCGCGAAGGGCGTGCCGCTCTCGCTGCAGCCAGAACGTTGTGGGCATAACCAGCTAGCGTCTCGGTGTCGCCGGCGAGTGGCAGGTGAAAGAACACCCCGTCCGCCCCGCGATAAGCGTCGGCGAGAGAGTCGACTGACGCATTGTCCGCGACGACGGTGTTCGCACCCTCGAACGTCTGGTCAGGGTTACGGGTGATTGCTCGGACTTCGGCCCCTGCCGATCCGGCGAGAGCCGCGACCAATCCTGCGAGAACGGGAGAACCCTGTGCGCCGGTGGCGCCATGCACTGTGTAAGTCATGACGCCTATAGTTCACATCGGGAACCAGTTACTTCAAGTGAACTAATGGAGAATCGATGAGTGAATCAGGTCACGTTCTTCCGGAGTGCGGCGTCGCGCGCTTCCTGCTGGTCCTGGACGGACCGTGGGCAACGCTGATCGTTCGTGAGCTCACGCACGGCCCCATGCGCTTCACGGAACTACGACGCGCTTTGCCCGGCATCAGTCCAAGGACACTGTCGGCCAGGCTCAAACGTTTCGAGGAGTTCGATCTGGTGACCCGGACTGCTTACGCCGAGGTGCCGCCGCGAGTGGAGTACGAACTCACCGCGACGGGGATGGAACTGCGCTCCGTGCTCGAAGCGATGGTCGAGTGGGCGGATCTGGCACTCCCCGTTTCCTGACGTGCCCTCAGCGCGGGCCCGAAAGTCCAACTCGCAGAGCGCCACAGGCCTCGAACATCGCGTCTTGTCCGGTGTGGCCGACGCCGGTGGTGTTGACGAAGGCATGGATCAAACCGCTGTGGCGCCTCAGTGCGACCGGGACTCCGGCCTCTCGCAGCCGGTTCGCATACGCTTCGCCCTCGTCGCGCAGTGGGTCGAAACCGGCGACCGCAACGTACGCGGGCGGTAGGCCGGCCAGGTCCGGAGTGAGCAGCGGTGAGACTCGCGGGTCGAGAGCCGAAGTGCCGCCCGACAGGTAATGGGCTGCATACCAGTCGAGTTGGGCGTCGGTGAGAAAGAAGTCGGTGCCGAACATCTTGTGCGACGGGCGCTTCGACGAAAGGTCCACCCAGGGAAAGAAGAGCAGTTGGAATGCGGGTTTGACGTCGTCTTCGGTCGTGGACTGCGCGACGACGGCAGCCAGGTTCCCGCCGGCGCTGTCTCCGCCCACTGCAATGGATTTCGGATCGGCGCCCAGTTCCGCGGCATGTTCGACGCAGTACCGGAATGCGGCGACGGCGTCGTCGATCCCGGCGGGAAAGGGGAACTCCGGTGCCAGCCGGTAGTCCACCGACAGCACACTGACTTCGCCGTGGCGGGCCAGGAAGCGGCACACACTGTCGCCGCTCTCGAGGCTGCCGAGGACGAACCCGCCGCCGTGGAAGTACACCAAAAGTGGAGCGGGCGTGGAGACCCCGGCGGGGCGATACAGCCGAGCGGAAATCGCGTGGTCCCCGGCCGGGATCTCGAGGTCGCGAACCGTTTCGATGTCGATGGGCGTACCGCCGAACAGTCGCGATTCGGCGTCGATCTGAGCTCGTCCCTCTTCGACCGGAAGATGCTCGAAGCTCGTACCTTCCACTGCCGAGAGCAATCGCAGTGCAAGCTGGATCTCGGGGTGCAGAGTCTGTCCGTCGATCTCCTTCGGCTTGCCACCGAGAATGCGCTGCGCGCCAGTCGGTAAGGCGCCAACGACATCGAGCACCACCCGCGCAACACGATCTTGGACAGACATCTTCTCCGTGGACATACTCGCCTTCCGTCGGCTGATCACCCGTCGCTTGTACG
This sequence comes from Rhodococcus sp. UFZ-B548, assembly GCF_903819475.1. NCBI lineage: Bacteria > Bacillati > Actinomycetota > Actinomycetes > Mycobacteriales > Nocardiaceae > Rhodococcus > Rhodococcus sp. UFZ-B548. The sequence goes on along the minus strand of NZ_CAIJDS010000010.1, from coordinate 139,534 downwards.
TTACGAAAGAACTGGACAAATATCCAGGAACTTCGACGCTCGCGATCAACCTGCCGGCGTCACCGTGACTGTGACGGGGCCCGCGTCGTCCGCGGTTTCCACTGTGAGAAGACGGCTTTGGGGGTTCCAGTTCACGATGTCGGCGCCTGCGACGTCGACGCCGCCGGGAAGCCGCTCTCGGGTAGGTAGATCTCGGTCGGTGCCGTCACAGCGGGGTTCGGGGTGAACGTCAGCTGAAGGCGGTCGACGGTCGAGGACCATTCGGTGGGTGTGCCAGCGACGGCGCGCGGATACGGCTTGTTCAGGGTGTCGACGAGGAGTGTCTGTGTTCCGTCCGGCAGGTACGGGCCCCAAGGCCCTGGATCACTGGACCAGTACGAGACGCCCGCGCCGAGTTCTCGGGCGGTCGTGTAGACGCGGTCGATGTAGTCGGTTGCGCCGGGCAGTGTTGTGTCGAGCCCGAATTCGCCGAGAATGACCGGGACGCCGCCGAGTACGTTTCCGGCTATGTGTTCGACGCTGTCGCGCCAGGTGTCGATGGTCGCGTCGGTGAGTGTGCGTGAGAGGCCGGAGTATCCGTCACCGAGGTCGAGGGGCAGTGGGTACAGGTGTGGGCAGTAGGCGATTCGCTGTTCGCCGGCTCGTGGGTCGTTGATCTTCGTCAGTCCGCTGGGGACACCTTGGTTGACGCCGACGGCCTGCGGGGCCACGCACACCCAGCTGTCCTGATCGACTTCCCTGATGGCGTTGGTGGTTCGCTGATACAGGGCAGCGAGGGGCCCGCCTTCGAATGCGGGGCCTTGGAGGGAACCGCCCCACGGCTCGTTCATCAGGTCGTAGGCCACGACGGTGTCATTGCCTGCGAAACGTTCGGCCACCGCCTGCCATGCGTTCGCGTAGTGCTCGACCAGTTCGGGGTGTTGGCCGGTGGTGTTCCAGAAGTTGTCGAATGCGCGCATCACGCCGGGTTGGATGTAGTACAACTCCCAGCGGTCTTGAGGGCTGACCGGAAGGCCGTCCATGTATGTCGCCCAGGCCGGTGCGCCGTTGCCGATGTTGCCGGCGCCGTTGCCGCTGTTGCCCTCTGGTGTGATCGCGCCGGAATAGACGTCTTGATGCATGTCGAGCATGACCTTGTAGCCGCGCTCGGCATACCAGCTGACCCGGTCCTCGACGCGGTCGAGATACTCCTGGTCGTACTGTCCTGGTTCCGGTTCGACCGAACGCCAGGAGATCAGGAACCGCACGAAATTTGTTCCCATGTCTGCATGTTCGCGCTCGAGGTCGGCTTCGGTGAACTTCGGCATGCCGTCGGGTGCGCTTTTTGCGCTCGACGCCGTGTTGAACCCTCGCAGGATCAAGGAGCGGCCGGCGTCATCGGTCAGGTACGACGGCGACATCGAAGTGCCACCGGCGCTCCCCGACGTGGGCAGGCTACCTTCGGCAGCGGCGATTCCGCCGCCCAGTATCAGTGAGCCCGCGACTATCAGTGCTGAGAGCGGGATACGGCGCACGGAAACTCCTCCTGGATGTGTGGATGGATTGACTTGTCCGACTGGGGATTCAGACCTGGTCTTGATCACTCGGTGTCGATTCACGTCGGTTGGCTTACGCTGGTACGCCCGTTTTCGATGTGTCCGACGAGCACGCGCTTGAATTCAGGATCTTCGTCGACCGTCACAGTGGCCTGATACCAGCCGTCCACCGACGCCACCGCCCACCGGCCGCGTGCGCCGGCAGCGAGCTTCCGTCGGTCCCCGTCGACGTCGACGGAGAGTGCACGACTTCCGGAATTGTTCGCGGTCAGTACAAGCGCGCGCGACCCTGCGTCGATGGTTGTCGAGACGTCGAGCGAAGCTGCCGCACTGTCTGTCGCTCCACTGAACTCGCGCTTGAAACCATTGGGACCCAACAGGGTCAGGCTGTAGATGCGATCACTGAGCGCAACGATGTCATCGACCTCGCCCAGGAGGTCGTAATGCCGTGGCTCGTCGAACTCACCTGCGTACGGGTACAAGGCCAGGTGAGTTGATGCGGCACCGGCATTGACCAGATGGACCGTCAACGAGCCGGTTTCCGGGTTCACCGTCGTGTAGGCGTCGGGCTGATAGGGAAGGGCCCGTGCTGGTCGAGTGCCGCTTTCCTGCAGGGGCATTCTCTGTTCGGTGGGTGGGGTCGGTGTCCACCGCGGTTCCAGAGGCGGAGTGGGCTGCGGGCGCGCCAAAGTCGGTCGGCTACGCGGGTTGGCGAAGTCGAACGCCGACGTCAGGTCGCCACTCACCGTGCGTCGCCACGGGTCGATTTCCGGCTGCGTGATTCCGAACCGCTTCTCCAGGAATTGCGTGACGGACGTGTGGTCGAACACTTGTGAACAAACGAAACCGCCAACAGTCCACGGTGAGATGATCGTCATCGGCACCCTCGGGCCGAGGCCGAGCGGCTGATTGCCGACCCATTCGGTTTCGACCGAGCGCGGTGGTCGAGGTGGCGGTACATGGTCGAAGTACCCGTCGTTCTCGTCGAAGTTGACGATCACGGCCGTCTTCGCCCACAGATCGGGATCGGAGGCGACGGCGTCGAGCACTTGATATAGCAGTGTTGCGCTCGCCGCAGGTGACGATCCCGATGGGTGCTCCGAATCCACTTCGGACGGAACGAGATAACTGACTTGCGGCAGTCGGCCCGACTCGGCGTCCTTCCTGAACTCGGCGGCCAGTGTGCCGGGCCGGGATCGGTACAGTGCGCGATCGTAGAGTTGGCGATCAGCAGGCGACAGTTGGTCTGCAGCATTCTCGAGGGCCAGTACCGCTGCGTCCTGGACCGGCGCCGGCATCGACGGCAGGGCGAGATAGAACCCGGCCAAGGTCTGCAGTTCGTAGGGGAGCAGGCTTGGCCGACCAAGCAGCCCTGCCGCCACTTTCTTGAAGGCAGTGAAGTATTCGAGGTTGTTGTCTCCGAAGTTGTCCCACTCTTGGTAGGTCTTCCAGGAAATGCCGGCGGACTGCAACCGCTCGGGAACCGTCGTCCATCCGTAGCCGGCGTGCCAGGGGTTGTAGGCCGCATTGGTTACAGCTCTTCCCTCGGGGCCGGGCGGATCCGAAGGCAGGACGGACTCGGTTGGATTCGGCGAAAGTGGCTCGTATCCGGTGTATCCAGAGACCCAATAGTTCCGGTTGGGGCTCGTCGACGTCGGAACGGAGCAGTGGTAGGCGTCGCAGATCGTGAACGAGTCCGCCAGTTCGTAATGAAAGGGAATGTCTTGCCGGTCGTAGTACGCCATCGTCGTACCGGTCTTTGCCGCAATCCAACCGTCGTGCCAGCCGTCGGCGAGTGCGGCATGTCCGCCTGCCCAGCTGTGATCCAGCCCGGTGACGTTCTGGGCGTCCATGCGTTGTGCAGCAGCGGAATCGCGGATGGGGAAGGGGAGCACAGGACCGGTAAGCCCGGGTTGCTCGAAGACGCTTTGGCCGCTGCGTAGACGCAACGCATTCGGATCCCCGAAGCCGCGAACACCCCTCAGAGCGCCGTAGTAGTGGTCGAAAGATCTGTTCTCCTGCATGACGAGGACAACATGCTCGATCGAATCGAGCCCGCCGGAGTTTGCGGGTGTCGCCAGTGCACGTTGAAGCGACGGCGGCAGAAGGGAAGCGGCGGCGACTGCAGTCGCACCGACCCCGGCGGCGAGAAACGACCGTCGAGAAAAGGAATTCCTGGACACTTGTGCTCCATCGATCAATCAATCAGTGCTATGACTACGGCCGCGACATGCTGTTGCCGCTGCTCCGAATCGGTGCAGCGGCAACAGTGTCGAGAGAAATGCGATCAGGAACCGAAGAGACCGCCCAGCGAACCGAGGCTGCCCGAGCCGCCGTTTCCGCCATCATCAGGCGCAGCAGAAACCTTTACGACGGATTCGTCCGACGCAGACTGCGTGAATCCGCTTCGCCCGGCGTATGCCGCCTTGATCGGATGATCGCCCGTCGATGCGAAAGTGTGCGTCAGTCGCGCCACACCATCGACACCGACGACAACGGGTTGTCCGATGGGTTGGTCACCGTCGAAGAACTGAACCGAACCCCCGCCCGGATTAGGACTGACCGTTGCGGAAAGTTCTGCCGCGACATTCTGCTTGGCCGTCGTAGGAGCTGCCAGTGAGGTCGAGGTGGTGACATCGGACGGCGCGGGATCAGACACGGTGACCGTTTGGGCTGATGCCATCGACGGCATGAATCCTGTTGCGCCGGAGTAGTAGGCCGACACTGCATGAGATCCGGCCGAGGTGAATGCGTGTTCCAGAGTGGCTTTTCCGTCAGCGCCCACCGGGATCGGGGCACCGATATTTGCAGCGCCATCCTTGAACTGGAGAGTGCCACCAGTGGGGGTCGGCGTGACCTGCGCCCTCAGCGACACCGATACGCCCGTCTTTGCATCGGTAGGAACGTTCACGGCAGTGTCGGTTTGCTTGACGACAGGTGCGGCAGTCACCGTGACTATCGCCTCTGTCGAGTTGGAACTCTGGAATCCGTTGACTCCCTGGAACGTTGCGGAGACCCGCGCGGTTCCGGCGGTGAAGAAGGTATGCGGTAGCCGGGCAGTGCCGTCGGCACCGGGCGTGACAGGTGTACCGACGTCAGCGCCGTCCACCCTGAACTGCACGTTTCCGTTGACCGGCGCCGGATCCACCTTTGCGACAAGCTCTGTCGGTGTGCTGGCTTGGATCGAGCCGGGCATCTGGATTGTGGTGGTTGTCGGTTGGCTGACGTAGATGGTGGTCAGGGCCTGCCCACCGGCGTTGAGGCCGGAGTTCCTGTTGTCCCGCGGGGAGCAGTTGTAGCGCTCCCAGTAGTTGACTCCGAAGACGTCCTTTTCGCGCTGGACGAATGTGAGCGCATTTCGGTCATCGTCGTAGTTGGCGGAGCCGGGATCGGAAACTCGCAGCGAAGGCTTGATCTCGCTACCAGCCGCACCGGCTTTGACTGTGACGTCGACTGCGGGGAGTCGGAACTTGGTGTTGGCGCCGACGATGATGCCGTCACTCGATCGAACCGCGGAGGACGGACCGTTTCCGATGGTCCGATTCGATCCGGAGATACGCAGGTGCGTACCGGATGCCGATGGATTGCCGCCGTCGTCGATCTGTGTGACTGTTGGAGTGGCACTGTCGGATCCGAGGCCGTACGCACTGTCCGCCACAAGCTGGGAACTCACGAATTCGACGCCCGACGGGATGTCGAAGTCGTACTTGATCCGGGCCCAATGCACGACTCCACGGCTGGCATGGCCGCCGCCGTTTGCCTTCATCTCGTTCGGCTGCACCCGGTAGGTGATGGTCTCACCTGGTGCCGCGGTGGTCGGCGCGGTGATGGTGACCCCCGAGCCGAGCGTCTCGTTGAACGTGATCGGGCTTGCCGCACCGTCCATCTCGCGCACATGGCATGCAGTTGTGAAGGCCACGCTCTTGGTCTCGGGGGCAGCAGAGGCGATTCCGCCGCCGACGATGGAGAACAAGCCGCCGGCCAGTACCGAGACGGTTGCAATCGCAGAGCCGCGTAACAGTTTCGAGTTCATCGACGAATCCTGGTTTCTGCTCACAGTTTTCACGACCCGAATCCGGGGGTACCAAGGCTGCCGAGGCTACCGGTGCCAGGCTCGGGCTCGGACGGTTCGACCACGTTGATCGTCACGGCGCCCGATATCGATTCCATGAAACCGGCAGATCCCGTGTAGTACGCCGTGATGTTGTGGTCGCCCGCTGTTGTCATCGTGCGGTTGGCCTTTGCGACACCGTTGACGACGGCCACCGGAGCGCCGAGGTCGACCCCTCCGTCACGGAACTGCACTGTTCCTCCCGACGGCCAAGGAGTGACCGTTGCCGTCAGCTCCACGGAGTCACCGACGACAGCTTTACCGGGTGCGTCGATTCGCGTCTGTGTCTGAGCGAGGCTGGAGTCGACATTGATCACGGCGAGCGGCTGGCCGCCTGCGTTCAATCCGGCCGAACGATTGTCGCGTGGTGAGCAATTGGTGGTCAGCCAGTATTTGACGCCACCGAGCAGGGTTTCCTGTTGCAGGAAGGTCAGGTAGTTGGCGGCACTGTCGTAGGAACCGGAGTTGGTGTCGGAAACGCGGAGCATGGGCTTGATCTGGGTTCCCACAGCCCCAGACGTGACGGTGACGTCGACTGCCGGGAGCTGGAACGTCTTTCCTCCACCGACCTCGATTCCGCCGCCGCCGTTGTCGTCGGTGTTGGGTCCGTTGCCCGCCGTGATGTTGTTGCCGGAGATACGAAGATGCGTCCCATTCGGATCGGGTGAACCGGCATCGTTCACCCGCGTGATCGTCGGGGCGACCCCACCCAGATTCGAGCTGGTGCCGGCCACGATCTGCGCCCCCACGTAGGAGGTGCCTGCAGGGATGTCGAAATCGAACTTGAGACGCGTCCAGTTCACGACGGACCTGAGGTCGTAGCCGTCATTGGGGACCGTCATCGGCTTGGGGGCGAGTCGGTAGGTGAATGTCGAGTTCGGCGGAACCACGGTCGGGGCACTGATCGTGACGCCGGAATCACGCGTCTCGTTGTGTGTGATCGGACCGGGGAACTGCCACCCGTGACACGATGCCGTGAACGGAAGGTTCACATCAGCGGCGGATGAAACTCCCGCTCCGCCGACGACCAGGGCAACGCATCCGGTCAAGGATGCGGCCACCCCTACTCCTCGGCGCATCAACGTCGACACCATTCACATTCTCCTTGAGTAGCGCTCGAAAAGATCGAGCTCTCGGCTTGAAGCCGGGTCCGGGAACCGGCCTCGAGCTGACAGAGAAGCGAATACGTCTTCGTCGTTTGCTCACCACCAGCTCAAACCCTGGAGAGGAGTAGAACACAGAGCGAGCCGCGAAATATGCGATTCGGACAAATTGTTGGACAAACGTCCAACCGGCGAAATTTCTCCACTTCTCTGACCGCTCTGCACTGCTTTAACGTGGCGTGAAGTGGGCCCGGTAAACGGTCAGGCGATCGCGCGGCGCATCAGTTCTGCCGTCTCCTTGTTGAATGCGACCAGTGTGACCGTCTCGACCTCGGTCTTCGCCGCGCGAATCGCTGAAACGGCCTGTCGGACCGCATCTTCCTTCGGCCAGCCGTAGACCCCTGCCGAGATCAACGGAAAGGCGACGGTTCGTGCGCCGATCGAGTCGGCAACGGCGAGACTGCGGGTGTACGCCGACCGAAGCAATCCGGATCGGTCCTCGGAGCGCGAATACCTCGGGCCGACGGTGTGAATCACGGCCTTGGCGTGGAGCTTTCCCGCGGTGGTGGCCACGGCCGCACCCACCGGGAGGCCGTCGGGAAGGCTGGTGTTGCGCAATACCTCGCAGGCCTTCAGGATCTCCGGTCCTCCGGCCCGGTGGATCGCGCCGTCGACACCGCCACCGCCGAGGAGCCTGGAGTTGGCCGCGTTGACGATGGCGTCGACGGTCAGCGTCGTTATGTCACCTTCGACGACGGTAATAGCGGCCATGGATCCTCCTGGGTACCCGACGGCTGTGTGTCCGACGGCTGTGTTTCCGACTGCCGTGTTCCAGAGTTCACGCTTCGGGCGAGCCCACGGCATAGCCGAGCGTACGTCGTAGGGGTCACGTCCGATCAACATCGAGTATCGCGCCGCAACCGACGGTGTGCGACTGTGCGCCTGAACGCAATGAAGGAGTACGCGCTTTCCCTCGGCCCGCAACGCCTGGACGGTGCGCGCTGCGTCGTCGATAACGAACTCGAGGTTGGCGTTGGAATCGTGACCGTCGTCGACCAACCAGAACTCGACGTGATCGGAGCTGACCTGCCGTGTTCCCATGCGGCACAGGCTGACCACGGCGTCGTAGTCCGCAGTGGACACTGCATCGACGCCGCCGAGCATGACGCCGTCGTCGTGCGGATGCGTGGTCAGGTGGTGGGTTCCGCGGAATTTCGAGTAATCGAGTTCTGCCGTCGACGGCCATCCGTTCTTGTCGTCGGTACCGCCGCGAGCAGTCTTGATCGCCAGGCGAACCAGATCGGAGGAACGGTATCCCGGCCAGCCGTGCATGATTCGGCGCCAGCGGGCGGGAACCGCCGACGCTCCCCAACGGGCGCCGAGGAGGCCACCCGCGATGGCCGCAGTCGTGTCGGTGTCCCCGCCGGCTCGTACGGCTGCTTCCAATGCGTACTGGAGGTGGCGAGCGTCGGCATTGTCCGTGGAAGTGATGGCCCACCAAGCAGTCTGAAGTGCATGCACCACCCAACCGTTCTTGGAGAAGTCCTGCGGGTTCCCGGTTTCGGCCTGATCGAGCAGCGGGCCCCAGTATTCGGCGACGTCCTGATCGGCAACGGAGAGGAAGCCGCGAACACCGTCGAAGTTGCCGGTGACAACGGCATGGCGGATGGCATGGGTCCACAACTCGCACGCCTGTCCGGCACGCGGGTCGTCGTGCGTGAGTGAACTGATCCGGTGCGCTGCCGACCTGGCACCTTCTGCATCGTCCAAGTAGGAGAGGGCGACGGGAGCGGTGCGCATGAGCGAGCCGTTGCCGGCCTTGCGGCCGCTGATCGCCCGCGCACGATCCGCCATCGCCGCTGCGCTTTCGGAGCGGGCAGACAACACTGCTCGCGTCTGGTTGCCGATGTCCGCGGGCTTCGAGTCGTACCACCGGATGAACTGTGCTGCAATGGCATCGAGACCGTCAGAGCTTCCGATGTCGATTCCGGTAGCGGCCACCTCGGCGATCGCAACTGCCATCGAGGTGTCGTCGGTCCATTCTCCCGGCGCCCAGTCGAACGGGCCGCCACCGATCATGTCGATCGTGACCTCGGCCTTCGGGTAGGTGAATTCGTAGCCGGCGCCGAGTGCGTCTCCTGCTGCGGTGCCGAGCAGAACGCCGGCCGCTCGATCGGACTGCTGTGCGGTGAGTTTCATAGCCACCTCTTCGGTTCGCGATGATCGTTTGATCAACTTTGCGCTAACCATAGATCATGTTTGAGATAACATGCAAGGGTGAATAAATGGACAGGCACGAGCGGCAAGGGATTGACGGACTATCCGCGTCCGTCTGTGGCAGTGGACGTCGCGGTGCTGACCTACAGCGGTGGATCTCTGAAAGTTCTGGTGGTTCGGCACCGTCTCGGTGCGCTGGCGCTACCGGGAACATTTCTGCACGAACGCGAATTGCTCACGGCCGCAGCCGATCGTGCCCTGTCGGTCAAGGCAGAATTGACCCAGACGAGCTTTCACCAGTTGGCGATCTTCGACCGACCGGACCGCGACGACCGTGGATGGGTTTTGTCGGTCGCGCATACCGCGGGCCTACCGGAATCGGCACTGCCCGATTCGGCGCTTCTCGTCGATGTGTACGACGACGAGGCAGTGAGGGGACTCGCGTTCGACCATGCCGACATGGTGCGACTCGCGGTCACGGACCTACGCACGAGGTATGCGTCGTACGTGGATCCGGACGGATTGTCGGGCGGGACGTTCACCGTCGCCGAACTTCGGGGACTGTACGAGGTGATCTTCGATCGTCCGTTCCAGAAGGACAGCTTCCGCCGACAGGTGTTCGACGCGCTCGAAAGTACCGGCGAGATGAGCAGACCAGGTAACGGCCGACCCGCCGAGACGTACCGGAGGCGGGGTGACGGCGCACTGGCTGCGCAGGCAATGGCATTTTTGACCGGATGAAGTGAAACGAATTCTTGCAGTTCTGCTGACCTGACGCGCTGAGCTGGGTAATGTCCGATTGATGGGTGCAGTTTCGAATGAAGCCGAGTCCAAGATTCCGACTGTCGTGTGGGGTACCGGCAACGTCGGGCGTGCATCGATTCGCGCTGTGACAGCCAATCCGGCCCTCGAACTTGTCGGCGTCATCGTTGCCAACCCCGCAAAGGTCGGGCGAGACGCCGGTGACCTCGCCGATCTGGGAGTGCACCTGGGCGTCGCGGCTACCGACGACGCCGATGCCGTGCTCGCAGCGTCCCCCGGCGCGGTGGTCTACGCGGCGTCCGGCGACATCCGGCCCGATGACGCGGTTGCCGACATCACGCGGGCGCTGGCCGCCGGAGCTGTAGTGGTCACGCCGTCGGTATATGCGCTGTACGACCCGAAATCTGCGCCTCCCGAACTTCGTGATCCCGTCGAAGCTGCAGCCAAGACGGGCGGCGGCGCTCTGTTCGTCTCCGGTATCGACCCAGGCTGGGGCAACGACATCCTGCCGATTCTCGTCAGCGGGCTCGCGGGGACAATCGACCAGATCCGGTGTCAGGAAATCTTCGACTACACGACCTACGAACAGCCGGATTCTGTCCGCTACCTGATCGGGATGGGTCAGCCGATGGACTACGAACCTCCGATGGTCGCGCCCAGTGTTCCCACCATGGTCTGGGGCGGGCAGATTCGGCTCATCGCCCGAGCGCTCGGGGTGGAACTCGACGAGATCCGCGAGACCTTGCTGCGCCGCCCGCTCGAGGAAACCGTGTCGACCGAACATATGGGGGAGTTCGCGGCCGGCACCCAAGGCGCACTGCGATTCGAGGTTCAGGGAATCGTCGGCGGGGAACCCCTGATCGTGATCGAACACGTCACGCGTATTCATCCGTCCTGTGCCCGCGACTGGCCGCTCCCGCCCGACGGAGGCGACGGCGCGCACAAGGTGATCGTCGAAGGGCGACCACGAATCGAGATCAACGTCGAAGCCACCGATGAAGGTGGAAACCGCGCGGCCGGTGGAAATGCCACGGCCGTAGGACGTCTCGTCAACGCAATTCCGTGGCTACGTCAGGCCGAACCCGGCCTATACGACGCGCTGGACGTTCCGCTCACACCCGGCGTCGGCAAGCTCGGTGCCCGAAACTCGGAGGTACTCACATGAATATCGACATACCCGAAGGTAAGAACCCGATCGGCTACGTGTGGGGAGAGATGGTCCCCGGCATCGGGCCCGCGGCCGCCGGGTTCTCCCAAAAGGTTTACACGGACGGCACTCTCGGACTCCGCGAGTTCGAGGCGGCCAGGCTTCGGATCGCTCAGATCAACGGGTGCATCTTCTGTCAGGACTGGCGCACCGAGCGTGACGGCGAGACTGTGGAGTCGACGTTCGATCAGGCTGTCACCGACTGGCGCACCACAGATGCGTTCGACGACAGGACACGCCTCGCTGCCGAATACGCCGAGAGATACGCCCTCGACCACCATGGGCTCGACGACGAGTTCTGGGAACGTATGACCGCTCACTACTCCCAGCGAGAAATCGTCGAGTTGAGCATGTGCCTCGGATCGTGGTTGGCCTTCGGCCGGCTCAACCACGTCCTCGGCCTCGATACTCAATGTGTGTTGCCCGGCAACTGAACCTAGTTGCCCAGCGTCGTCAGATCCGGGTAGTTCGAGACCTCCCAGCCGCCGTCGACGACCAGACTGGTTCCGGTGATGTACGAGGCGTCGTCGCTGGCGAGATAGAGGCAGGGGCCTGCGATCTCGTCGGGAGTTGCCGCTCGGGACATGGGAATTCGGCTGAGAAACATGTCGCGGGCGGGTTCGTAGTTCATGACCGGCGCGACCAGTGGCGTGTCGACCAGGCCGGGTAGAACGGCATTGACCCGGATCCCCGACGCAGCGAGTTCGATCGCGGCATTCTTGCTGAACATCTCGACCCCGGCTTTGCCTGTCGCGTACGCGCTCCCGTAGGGGCTCGGTACGTGCGCGTTCAATGAGGACACGTTGACTATCGCACCACCGCGACCGTGCTCTCGGATATGCCGCGCTTCATGTTTGGTGCAGAGGAAGACGCCCTTCTGCACCAGGTCGATGGTGAAGTCCCAGTCGGCCTCGTCGAGGTCGACGATCTGCCCAACCCTCGACGCCCCGGCAACGTTGAAAGCCAGATCGATACCGCCGAATTCCGCTGCCGCAGCGGCAATAGCCTCGGCAACATCGGATTCCTTGGTGACGTCAGCGGGAACGGCGAGGAAAGACGCGCCGTGCTGGGAGGCTATCTCCTTCAAACCCTCTGCATCGATGTCGATTCCGGCTACCTGTGCGCCTTCGCCGATAAGTCGTAGTGCAATGGCTGCACCGATACCTGATGCTGCGCCGGTGACAACCGCGGTTTTGCCGGCAAATCTGGACGTGTTAATGGGCACCTGCTTTCAAGAACTTTCCGGTTCGGCGGTTGCCGAGAACGGGTGCTGCTTCTCCGTCGCCGAAGACGTACTCGCCGCCGACGAACACTGCGGTGACGGTCTGATCATTGCGATTGACCATGCGGGAGAGGTTGTCGTACTCCACGACCGGACTTTCGGCGTACGCCTCGAGTGAATCGTCGAGATGGGCGGGATCGATCACAACCAGGTCGGCGCGGTCACCTAATCGAAGGTGCCCGGCATCGACGTCGTACCACTCGGCCAGTTCGCCGGTGAGGCGATGCACCGCTGCCTCGACGGTCATGAAGGGACGGCCGACCTTTTGGGCATCGTAGACACGTCGTAGCAGTCGTAAGCCGAAGTTGTAGAACGCCATGTTGCGCAAATGCGCTCCGGCGTCGGAGAACCCGAGTTGGACGCCGTTGTCCTGGGCGAACTTGTCCAGAATCTCCGGCCGGTGGTTCGAGATGGTTGTGCGCCAACGCACTTTCGTGCCGTGTTCGAGGACTAGATCCAGGAATGCATCGACAGGGTGGAGGCCGCCTCGTTCGACGCCGACCTGCCCGAAGCTCTTGCCGACAAGGGATTCGTCGGGGCAGGAGACGATTTCGGCGTCGAAGAAGTCGCGGTGCCAGACTTTGACGCCGAATTTTTGATCGTAGTCCTTGCGGAATTGCCGACGGTACTTCTCGCTCTGCATCAGAACGTTGCGTTCCATCTCGTCGGTCAGATGCAGTGCTGCAGCGCCGGATCCGAACTCCTCGAAGACAACCAGGTCGATGCCGTCGGCATATACCTCGAAGGGAACTGGCAGGTGCTGCCAGCGCAGGTCTCCGCCGAGTCGATTGACCAAGTGTGCCAGTGGGCCGAGGATCACCACGGCCAACTTGTTGGACTTGATGTCGGCCGCCGAAAGCATGCTCGTCTTGAGTCGCTTACGCCAGATACCCGCGCTGGAGAACGCCATCGCTCCGGTACTCATCGGGTTGGAGAGGTCAGGTCCGGCCTGAAATACCCGTCCTCGGCGGCGCAGGATCGCATTGAGTCGGCGTCGTTCTTTCGTGGTTGCATACGTCGACGGCAGCGTGCGTGATCGGCAGGTCTCACCGTCGAGTTTGTCGAACAACAATTGCTGACTGGACATCCCGACGAATCCTGCGTCGAGAGCTTCGGTCAACTGTGCTTCCATCGACGCGAGTTCGGTGTCGGTGGGGTGCACGTCCTTCCTGGTAGCACGATCCAGTCCCATCTCGGCGGCTCGCATGTCGGAGTGTCCGATGAAGGCTGCAATGTTGGGACCTAGCGGAAGCGCCTCGAGTGCAGCAACATACTCTCTCGCGGAGTTCCAGGTCTTGGCCCGCGTGAGTGCTTCGACGACGTGCTTGCGTGGGATAGCTTCGACGCGGCCGAAAAGGTCGCCGGCGTCCGACGGGCTGGCGTGAATGGTGGACAGGGAACACGATCCGACAAAGATCGACGTGACCCCGTGTCTGAGAGATTCGCTCAGCGCCGGGCCTTCGAGGATCTCGACGTCGTAGTGAGTGTGGATGTCCACGATGCCCGGGATCACCCACTTGCGCCGCGCGTCGATGACACGGGGACAGTCGGTTTCGTCGAGTGGATCGAGGGAGATGGCAGTGACCAGCCCGCCTCGGATACCCAGATTGCGGACAGCTGGTTTCGCCCCGGTGCCGTCGAACCACAGACCGTTGTTGATCACGGCGTCGTAGGTCATGAGATAGCCACCTTTGTGCGTATCGTCTTCCCGGTTGCATTGCGAGGCAGAGGAGTTGTGCTCAGTTTCCACTTCACCGGCACCTTGAAGTAGGCCAGTCGTTCGGCGACATAGTCGCGTAGTTCTTCTTCGGTCGCCGCTCCCTCGCTGCGAAGAACGACAACGGCCGCCACTTCTTGGCCGAGGTCTGCCGAATCAATGCCGATCACAGCGCATTCGAGTACCGCGGGATGCTCGTCGATAGTCTGCTCGATTTCGAGAGGGTAGACGTTCTCGCCGCCGCGCAGGATCAGATCGGACCGGCGGCCCGTCAGGCGGAGTCGGCCGTCTTCGAGAACTCCGAAGTCGCCGGTTCGGAGCCATCGGTCGGGACCGATGGCGGCAGCAGTTGCAGTCTCGTCGTTCCAGTATCCCGACATCACATACGGACTGCGAGCGCAGATTTCGCCCTCCTCGCCGTCGGGAACCGCAACACCGAATGGATCACGGACCTCCACACTCACACCGATGATGGGCCGTCCGAGAGTTCCGGGGAACGCGGCGAGTTCTGGTGGCGTGGCAACCGAAATGCCGGTGGAGGATTCGGTGAGCCCGTAACTGTCGACCAAGGTGTGCTGCGCAAAAGGCAGTCGCGCGCGCAGGCGGTCTTGCAAAGCCGGAGATGACGGCGCAGACGCGAGTGCAAAGGCGCTCAGTGAGGTCAGGTCGTACTTCTCGAGACTGCCATGTTCGAGGAGACGGGTTGCCATGGTGGGGACCACCGCCCAGTTGGTGACCTTCTCGCGTTCGACAAGGGAAAGGACTTCGTCGACGTCGAAGGCGCCCTGATGGATGACCACGGCTCCGCCCGTCGCGAGTCGTGGGATCGCCAGGTTATGCAGGCTTGCAATGTGAAACAGCGACGCGGTCAGCAGATACCGCAAGTCACTGGGTCGGCCGTCACTGGGTCGGCCGGTGAACGCCGCAGCGAGGCGATCGCTGTAGCGGTGGTAGTCGATGACGGCCAACACGTTTCGATGAGTGTGAACAGCTCCCTTGGGGCGGCCGCTGGTTCCGCTCGTGTAAAGAATGACGGCCGGATCGTCCTCGTCGACGGACGTGCGGGACAGTGCCGAACCCGAATACTTCTCCATCAAGGCCGGTAGATCTTCTTCCATCGTGAGCACGGGAACATCGGTGTTCACTTCGGAAAGAACTTGTGCGCGTTTGGCGTCGGCGATCACCACGGTGGGAGTGGTGTGATCGATGCCGTATTGCACTTCACGGGCCACCCACCACGAGTTGAACCCGACGGCGATGGCGCCAAGCGACTGAGCCGCCCAGAAGGTCATCACCCATTCCGGCGTATTGGCGGCGAGGATGCCCACCCGATCGCCCTTGCGAACGCCGTAACGCTCGCGCAGCGCAGTGGCCAATGCTGCTACGGCCTCGCCGTGCTCGAGGTAGCTGAAGCGTCGGTCCTTGGTCACCAGGTAGTCGCGTGATCCGTAATCGAAGGATGCGGCGAGCACATCGCCGAGTGCCTTGTCACGGTTCTTCATGACGGGCATCGAGCTGCCGAGTACATCCTCGACTTGCATCTCGAAAGGACCACCGGGGCCGGTCAGCCCAGCTATGACGGACGCGATGAATGCTTGTGTATCAGCGGAAGTAGTCACGTGAAGTGCCTTTCAAAGATTAGGGTACGAGCACTGCGCGTCCGGTGACCTTGCCGTGTTCGAGACGGTCGAGTGCGTCGCGGGCATCAGCGAGGTCGAAGCGGGCTACTTCTACCGTTACCAGACCGGCCTGTGCCAGGGCGATGGAATCGACGAGGTCGTTTCTGGTGCCGCCATAGGACTTCCGGATCGATGCGCCCCACGGCCAGCCAGGTCCGCCGGCAGCTTCGGCTGTGATTCCGGGGTTTCCGCCTCCGAGACCCACCATGCGATACGCGCCGTTCGGCGCAACCGCTTGAACGGACATCTGTGCAGTTGCGTCGATACCGACGAAGTCGAAGATGACTTCTGCGCCTCTGGCCGACGTGAGGTCGAGGATGTGCTGCGCGGTGTCCGGTCCCGATTCGAGCGTGATGTCGGCGCCGCAACGTTTGGCGAGATCGAGTTGATCCTGTCCGACATCGACGGCGATGATGCGCACGGCACTGATTGCGCGAAGTATCTGTACTGCAACGTGACCGAGTCCGCCGACGCCGATCACGACGGCGGTGGCACCGGGCTGGAGATGTTCGCGTGCGCCGCGAATGGCGTGGTAGCTCGTCAGTGCTGCATCGGCGAGCGGTGCGGCCTGCAGGAAGTCGAGGTCTCCGATGGGTACGAATGAGCGAGCCGGGATCTTGACGTACTCGGCCATTCCGCCTTCGGGACCGAGCCCGGGGCAGGGCGGCATCGCGGTGCGTCCAGCGGCGAGGCACATGTTCTCGTTGCCGCTCATGCATTCTCGGCACTGTCCACAGGACCAGCACAGGTAGACGACGCCACGCTCTCCGACGGAACGGCCGTCGACGCCACTCCCGACGGCTTCGATCGTTCCGGCAATTTCGTGGCCGATGGTCAGCGGTTCTTCGCGCATCTTGTACGGAAAGTGCAGGAGATGCAGATCGGAGTGGCAGATTCCCGCTGCGCCCACCCGAATCAGCAGTTCCGATGGACTGATCTCGGGGATCGGCACGTCGTTGATCTCGAGGAGGCCAGGCCCCATGAGCTGAGCTGCCTTCATGAACTGACCTCGCTGATCTCGGAGTTGTACGCAGCGCTCAGATAGGCGTTGCTGCGGTCGGACCCGATCAGACCGGGTGCCATCTTGTTCATGACGTAGGCGAAAGTCATCCGACGGTCCAGATCGTTGACCAGCATCGAGCCGCCGATACCGGCCCACCAGCAGGCGCGTCCGTCGGGAACCAGGGGTGCGGTATCCGGGTGCGGCAGTCCGTATCCGATGCCGAACTTGAGCGGAGTCATGATCCCGAGGTCGATACCGTCGGCTTGGATCGCGAAGATCAGGTCGATGGTGCTCTGCGAGAGCAGCTTCTGGCCGTCGAGCACACCACCGTTCGAGATCACGGATTGGATCCGAGCGATAGAACGTGCGTTGCCGTGGCCGTTGACTGCGCCGATCTCAGCCTCCCGCCAGGGCGCGGTGTTGACCTCGGGGTAGTCGAGCAGTGGGCACGTCAGGGTCTTGATGAAGATGCTGTCCTGGTCGAGCGTGGACAGGTCGAACTCCAACGCGGGCGGCGGAACCATGGTGGCTATTCGACCGAAATGCTCTCCGGACGTGCCGATGTGGAAGTCGGCTCCCAGTGGACCGGCAAGCTCTTCGGCAAAGAACCTGCCGAGGGTCCGACCGTCGATGCGACGAATGACCTCACCGACGAGATGGCCGTAGTTGATCGCGTGATAGCCCGACGCCGTACCTGGGGTCCACCAAGGCTTCTGGGTAGCGAGGCGAGCGGTGGACGTCTCGAGGTCGTAGATGTCCTTCAGCTCGATCGGGCGCTCCCAACCGGAGACGCCAGACGTATGCGACAGAAGGTGGCGAACTTCGATGTCTTCCTTGCCGTTTACCGCAAAGTCGGGCCAGTAGTGAGCAACCTTCTGGTACACGTCCAATTGGCCGCGTTCGACCAGCAGGAGCGCACACAGAGCCGTCATGGTCTTGGTGATGGAGAAGGTGTTGACGATGGTGTCCGGGCCCCAAGGAGTGGTACGGGATTCGTCGGCGTATCCGCCCCAGATGTCTACTACGGCTTCTCCGTCGACGGTGATGGCGATGGAGCCACCCAACTCCTCACCGGATTCGAGTTGCGCCTCGAAGGCGGTGCGGACGGCTTCGAACTCGTTGTTGCAGTGACCGTTCACCGTGCTCATGCGCGATCCGCCTTCTCGAGTTCGTGTGCTGCTGCACGCGCCGCAACAGGTAGTTTGTTCCCCGAGGCCGCGGCACGCTTGGTGCCCTTGGCAATTTCCTTGTTCATGTTGCGGACGTACGGGTCGAACTCGAGCTGAATGGTGTGGCGCGGTGACTTGTAATAGGGGGCGAGGAAGTACGCCTCGTCGGCCTTGGTGATCTCCTGCATCTCGTTCGCGGACGGCAGCTGGTATTTACCGGTGAGGTAGGCCGCGACGAGCTTGCTCTGTTGCTCGGCGAAGTTTACGAGCGTCGGCATGGGCTGAGCGAGTCCCATGAAGAAGAGGTTGTCGATTCCGGGCTTCATCATGCGTTTGAAGAGTGGGAATCGGTTGTCTTTGTCCGGCAGCAGGTTCGGGTCGTCGAAGAAGGGGAAGCTGATGTTGTAGCCGGTGGCGCAGACGACCACGTCGACGTCCTCCGCGGTGCCGTCGGCGAAATGAACCTGCTTTCCGTCGAGTTTGGTGATCGCCGGCTTGAAGGTGATGTCGCCGGACCCGGCGCGTCCCAAGAACTCGCCACTGGCTGACGGATGTGCCTCGAAGGGGCGGTGGTCCGGCTTGGGTAGTCCGTAGCCCTCCATGGTTCCCAGGTTCTTGCCGAGGAATCGACGACTCAGGAACAGGCGCAGCCCCCGAGGCATCCAGGGCGGGGTGATCAGTTTGTCTCCCGGCACGCCGCCCAGGTATTTCGGCAACACCCACACGCCGCGGCGTGCCGAGACGATGAGCTTGTCGGCGAGGTATCTCTGCCCCAGTTCGGAAGCAATGTCCAAGCCGGAGTTCCCCATTCCGACCACGACTACTTTCTTGCCGCGCATGTCGATCGGATCGAACGGGTCGTTGTAGCTGTGGCTGTGCATGAGGACGCCGTCGAACTCGCCCGGGTAATCCGGGATGTTGGGATCCCAGTGGTGACCATTGCAGACCATCAGGACGTCGTAGGTGCGGACTTCGCCGTCCGAGCGCGTGATCGTCCACAGTCCGTTTGCATCACGCTCTGCGGCAACAACACTGGTGTTGAAGATGATCGACTCACGCAGGCCGAAATGCTCGACGTAGTCCTTGAAGTACTGGAAGAGTTCGGAATGGTGGGGGAAATCGGGAAGGTCGGCAGAGACCGGGAAGTCCTCGAATGCCAAGCGCCACTTCGACGTGTCGATATGCAGGCTCTGGTAGCAGGCCGACATTCCGTTGGGGTTCTTGTAGTACCAGTTTCCGCCGACCTCGTCGGACGCTTCGTAGCAGTCGAAGGGTATTCCGAATTCCTTCATTCGCTTGGCCGTCGTGATTCCGGTAGGCCCGGCGCCGATGATGCAGACGCTCGGCAAGGGGGAGGGGCTCATTCGCCATCGCTTTCTGTTCTGTCTCGGGCGTGCGCGAAGAAGAATCGAAGCCCGAGAAGTGACTTGAGTCATAGTGCGCCATTCGCTGACGATGTGTCAATGAATGACGCAATGTTTTTTGATGACGGTGAGTCGGTGATTTGCCAGGAAGTCGAAATGCGAGCAAGGTGGGCGACGTGAGCACGACTACCGATGGCCCGAAGAACAGGCGGGGAACCCTTCGCGACGAGCAGAAACGCGCGACGCGGGCCAAACTCGTGGACGCCGCACGCACTCTGTTCGAGGAACGGGGATACGCGGCTGTCACGGTCGACGACATCTCCTCGGTCGTCGGATGCAGTAGAGCCACGTTCTACGTGCATTTCGCCAGCAAGGTGGAGATGCTCAAGACGATCGGCGCGGCCGGGATAGCGGCGAGTGCGTTCGCTTTCTACATCGATCTCGATCGGGTCCTCGACACGAACTCTCGCGTGGAGTTCACCGCATGGCTGGAACGTGCCTTCGACTGGTTCGACGAGAACAAGCGCCTGCTGCCGGCGTGGGACGAGGCCGTGGCACTCGAACCGGAGTTCCGCGAGACAGCGCGAGACGGTATGACCGAACTGCCGAATGCCATGCCCAAGTATCTGGGTCGGTGGCCGGTGGAACAGCATGACGAGGCGAGGTTGCGCGTCGAATTGCTCGTGAGCCAGCTGGAGCGATTCTTCACACGCTGGGCCGTGCAGGGGACGATCGACGTGACTCGGATGCAGGCGGCCGAGGTTCTGACCGACATCTGGTTCCCGGCCCTGTCGCCGGAATCCAAGGGCGGCGGCGAGCGGTAGGGGCTAGCTCGGATCGATCTCCACGCTGATCGCACCGATGAGGAGTTCTCTTGCTCGTTCGATGGAAATCGAGCCGCTCAGCCAGCGTTCACTCAGGCCTTCGACCAGTGCAGTGAGTCGTTCGGCGGCGTCGGCCGGGCTTGCCTTCGGATCAGCGAGGCCGACGTCCTGAGCTTGCCGGATCAAGGATTCGACGTCGTCTGCCCATTTCTGCGTTGTGGTACGTAGTGATTCGCGTAGCTCGTCTGCGAAGACGGCGCTTGCCCGAAGTTCGCCCCATGCAATGCTGTTTTCGCGAATCTTCGGCGAGTTCTGAAACTCCAGCAGGAGCATCTGGTCGAGCTGCGCGCGCGGGTCTGTTTCCGTGAAGGCATCCTCGGTGTACAGCGCGGCGCGATCGTTGATGTGATCGAGGGCCCGGCGCAGCACACCGGCGCGGTTCTGGAAGTGGTAGTAGATCAGCGCGGTCGACACCCCCGCCTCGGCGGCGAGCGTTTCCACCCTCAGCCCGCGCACGCCGTGCTGGGCGATGACGCGGACTGCCGCTTCCAAGATTTCCGTTTGACGGTTCGACACGAGTCCGAATTCTACGAGGGTGGTCGGGACGGGCTTCTAGTCCGCAGGTTCCTGCTGGGTGGTGCAGTGAATGCCGCCACCACCGGCGGCAATGGCGTCGATGTTGATCTGCACGACGCGACGGTCGGGGAAGAGGCGCTCCAATTCACTTCTGGCAGCCTGGTCGGCCTCGGGATCACCGAATTCAGGGGCGATGACTGCTCCGTTGCACACGTAAAAGTTGATGTATCCGGCTGCGAAATCATCTGATTCGAACTGCGGCCTGATCGAAACAGGTGCCTCGAGAACAACCACTTCCAGCTTCCGCCCCTGGGCGTCGGTCGCGTTCTCGAGAATCTCGAGGTGGCGTGCGGTCACGTCGTGGTCGAAGGACTCCGGATCCGTGTCGAGGCCTGCGACCACGACGCCTGGTCGCGCGAAGCGGGCGTAGAAGTCCGTGTGGCCGTCCGTGATGTCCTTGCCTGCGATTCCCGGTAGCCAGATGATCTTGTCGACGCCGAGCAGGGGACCGAGTTCGGCTTCGACGTCCGACTTCGACCATCCCGGGTTGCGGTTGTTGTTGAGGACGCAGCTTTCGGTGATGATGGCTGTTCCTTCGCCGTCGACCTCGATGCCGCCGCCTTCGAGGATCAGGTCGGTAGGCAATGATTCGACTCCCGCGCGGGCGGCGACAAACGCTGCGACTTGGCCGTCCTGATCAAAATCCTGCTTCTCGCCCCAACCGTTGAAGTTGAAATCGATACCCGCTTTGGTCCCGTTGCCTTTCACGAATACGGGGCCGGTGTCGCGCATCCAGAGGTCGTCGAGAGGGGCGGCGATCAGTTCGACCGATGGGCCGACGAGGGTTCGTGCCAAGTCCAGTTCCTCGGAACGGACAAGCATCGAGACGGGCTCGAACTGCGCGATAGTCTGCGCGATCGTCGCGAGGTTGCGCTGGACCTCGGGCAGGAGGGCGGCTCCCCAGATCGCTTCACTGGCGCCGAACGCCATCCAGGTGCGCTTGTGCGGATCGCCCTCTTCCGGCATCACCCACTCGCGAAGATCGTCGCTGCCATTGCTCCCGCCCGAGGCTGAGTCGGAATCGCCGCAACCTGCCAGGAAGAGGCCACTGAGCGCGGCTGCGCCTGCCTGTATGAACCGACGTCTGTGCATTGCGGTGACTCCTTCTGCTTCTCGCGGGCTCGCGTGGTCTTGGAGGAATCTGTTCATCGCGCGCGAGTGGGGCAACATCCAGCTACTGTTCGATCACACCAGGTGCGTCTGGCGCTCACTTGCTTGCACAGAGACTAGCTCCTGACTGAAAATTTAGTCAAGAAAGTAGTGATCATGAACGATGACATTCGGGATACCCGCCAGCCGATGGTGACTTCGCTTGGCATCATCTTGGGGTTCTTGCTGAACTTTTTGGCTCAGTGGGCAATTCGCGACGACGGCAAAGCGCCAGTGGAAACCACGACGGACTGGGTCATCGTGGTCACACTGTTCACAGCCGTCGCTCTGATGCTCATAGTTCTCTTCCGAACGCTGAGTAGCTCGTATGAAGTGGAGCATGCTCGCAAGAGGTACCGCAGTATTCTGCGTCTCTACTTGTTTGCCATCTCGCTGGTTTTTGCCGGAATGGCTGCCGCACTGTTCGTGTAGTGGGAACTGAAGGAATTATCCGACGGAAGGTCACGAGTCGATGAGTCCTTCGACCGTTCCTCGCCATCCGCGGCGCTGGTAGTCCCGGGGCGACATGCCGTGAGCCGCGATGAAGACCTTGGTGAATCCGGACGCGTGCGCGTATCCGAGTCGACGGGCAGTCTCTCCGGCCGCGAGGCCCTCCTCGAGATAAGCGCGGGCGAGGGTCATCCGCAACTGACCGCGCCAGCGCGGGAAGCTCTGGCCGGTGGCCGCTACGAAGTCTTTGAGGAGCATGTCCTCGTCGACGCCGAGCCGAGCGCTCCAATCCGGCAGAGTGCGCGAATCGGCGGGGTTCTTCCGGAGTGCGGCAAGGATCGTTTCGACTGGATCGGCCTGATCGCCGCTGGGTAGGGGCACTGCCGCGGCACTTCGAATCAGCCTCGCGATCCGCGCGGGGTCGTGGATCTCGGGGCGCAGGTGGGTGTAATTGGCGACCACCGTGTGCAGCAGATACGCCTGCGCTTCGCGCGCGAAGTGCAGCACACGTGGGGGCGGTGCGGTGACGGGAGAGGCACCCGGCTGGGATCCGAGGGGGAGTAACAAAGAGCCTTCGGCGATCTCGACGCTGTTGCGCACTCCAGCGGGAAGCCACATCGCGTCACCCCGTCGCAGATTCCAGGTTCGGTCGCCGAAAGTGACCCGGGCGGAGCCTCGGTAGATCCAGACAACGACGTGAAAGTCGTTGACCCGTGCCCACGTTCCACTTGCGGGGATCGTCGGGGGTGCTGGTGCCGATCCTGACCGGGCGCCTTCTTCGGACAACAATGCAACGCCCTGTGCCAGGGTCTCGTCTTCACGGGGCGGCGTCGGGCGCCGGTTGGCGCGTGCGTAGTCGGTGGGTGTCATGCCGGTGTGTTCTCGGAAGGCGCGGGTGAAGCCCGCGGGTGTCGCGAATCCGACCTGGCTACCCGTCCAGCCGATTTCGCGGCCGGCGGCCAGATATGAGGTCGCTGCCGCGATCCGGGCCGAAGTACGCCAGCGCACGAATGACAATCCCGTTTCCTCGGTGAATCGGCGCTGCAGGGTGCGGACACCGATCTTGAGTTGCTGGGCGAACCGGGAAAGCTCGGTGTCGTCGGATGGTGTCCGCAGCAGCGTGCGTGCGATCTCGAGGGTTTCGGTCGAGCGTGGCAAGCGCGGTGGGGAGTATGACGGGGAGTTGTCGTTCCCGTCGGAGTGAACACCCGCGACAAGCTCGATCAGTCCGGCTCCCGCTGCCGTCTCACCCCGAAGAAATCCCAAGTTGTGCGCGAATTGGTGGACGAGCCAGTCCTGCCAGTCTGCTGGGATCTCGAAGTCGATGACCCGGTTCAACGCGGGCGGCAGGTCGGCCGCGGGCAGTGGGATGGGAAATGCGACCGCGCCCGGATCGACCCGGATGCTGTACGCGATTCCCGCCGGTACCCAGATTGCCGCCCCCGCAGTCACACCGCGGGTACGGCCGCTGATCTGCAATTCTGCGCGCCCGGTATGTACCCAGAACAGCAGTGGCTCGCGTTCATTCGCGGTCGAGGCGAGCCGAGCCGCGGGGATCTCGGGGACTTCGCCTGCGGGGAACACCAACCGTGGTCCCACGATGCCCTCCCGACGTCGATGCTTTCTCTTCCATCCGACCGATGAGTGTAAAAAGTCGGCACGCACGGATAACCCTATCCGATTAGGGCAGGCTAGCTTTATTTATCGGCCCACCCGCCGTGATCGAACGTGGGCCGGACCCCCCGTCTGTGCGCTTCCGAGGAGACTTTCCGTGCCCCGAAACACCCGTCCGACAACGGCGTACCCCGTTACCTTGCGTGAACTCGAGGTACATCGGGTGACAGAGGTGACGCCGGGCATGCGGAGAGTGACGCTCACCGGAGCCCAACTCGACACCTTCACCAACGCCGACGGAATTGCCGAACCCGCCTTCGCGAGTACGGGCTTCGACGACGACATCCGGTTGCTGTTCACCTACCCCGGCGAAACCGACCCGGTCCTGCCGGTAATGGTCGACGGCAGTGTGACTTTCGCTGCGGGGCGCCGTCCGCTTGCCCGCGCATACACCGTGCGCCGCTACGATCCGCAAACAAGGGAACTCGACGTCGATTTCGTCGTTCACGGCGACGGAGTGGCTACCACCTGGGCGCGGGACGCCAGCCCGGGCGACCGAATGCACATCGCGGGCCCCTCTGTATCGCAGGGACTCCCGGAAGATCACGAGTATCTGCTGGCCGTCGGTGACGAGACCGCGTTGCCGGCGATCGCACGTCTGCTCGAGGAATTGCCCGCCGATGCCAGGGGGCATGTGTTCGTCGAAATTGCGGACTCGGCTCACATCCAATCGGTGCGCGAGTTGTCCGGGGTGAGTGTCACGTGGTTGCCGCACGAGGGGGTCGAGCCCGGCGCTACTACTTTGTTGCTCGACGCGGTCAGTGCTGCCGAATGGCCTGACGGACGCGTATTCGCTTGGCTTGCAGGCGAACAGGCGACGGTTCGCTCGCTTCGGCGTCATTTGATTCGTGATCGAGGAATTGCGAAGGCCCACATCGATTTCACCGGCTACTGGAAACGCGGCGGGGCCGTGCGTACAGATTCCTGACCTGGCTCCATCGCTCACCCAACACCTTCACCTCAGCAACACCGAAAGGCAGAAATGACAGTCCTGCGCACCAGACGATCACGGATCACCGGACTGATCGGGGCCGCGCTCGCCGCAGCGCTACTCGTGACCGGGTGCTCGGCCTCGGCCGAAGACTCGAAAACGGCGTCCTCTCCCGGTTCGGAGGGGAACGCCCTTCCCGCTGCGGAAGGAACGACCACCTACCCGCTGACCCTGGAATCGCCATACGGTACAAGTATTCTCGAGAAACGACCGGAGCGGATCGCCGCGATCGTGCCCAATGCCGTCGACACGGAAATGCTCCTCGCGCTCGGCGTCAAACCCGTCCTCTCCTCGTCGATGGTGAAGGAATCGGCTTCCCAGTCGTACTTGTTGCCCTACGACGCAGAGAATCTCGACACCTTCGAGTTCGCGATGGGTGGAACACTTCCCGTCGAAGCGATCGCCGCGAGCGAACCGGACCTCATCGTCGCCGTCGGCTGGGCTGACGGCCTGGGTGGTTTGTCCATGGGCGATTACTACGAGCGCTTGTCCTCCATCGCACCGGTGGTGACGAGCCCCGACACGAAGTCGCGGATGCTCGTGCCGTGGAAGGAGTCGATCCGTGTTCTGGGCGAGACCCTCGATCTCTCGAATGCGGCTGAGAAGGTTGTGGCAGAGCATGATCAGTACTTCGCCAAAGTGCGTGAGGAGAACCCGCAACTCGCGGGTCTGACTGCGACTTGGGCGATCTTCTACGGCACCGGCAATGGGTTGCAGTATCTTTCAGCGCCAGGTTCGGCGCCGGCAACATTCCTGGGTGAGCTTGGTTTTGCCGAGAACCCGCGTGCGAAAGAGTTCGTCACTCAGAGCACGGTCGGAGAGGAACTTCTCGAGAACATCGATGCGGATTTCCTGCTGATCGGTCGCAGTGCCGCCGGCAGCGAAGAGGATTTCGACAAGCTGACCGGCGGGAAGCTCTTCCAAGCACTCGGCGCTGTGTCCTCCGGTCATTGGGTTGGCCTGCCTCCTCGCACCGCCGACGGCGGGGATGTTCTGTGGGCAATCACGAGCGGTGGCCCGATCGGAACGACGTGGGCGGCTGAACATATCGTGCCGCTCATCAGCGCGAAGCTGTAGGCGTACAACTGGAGAACGGAAAGCACTCACCCGTCGCCACATGATTGTGTGGCGACGGGTTGTTCGTACAGCAGGTGTCCGGGGTTGGGGCCACCGATGGAACAAAAAAGTCGCGCTACCCGGGGTGATCGGTCCGGCGGTAAAGGTGTGCGATCCCGTTCGCCGTCCGGGCTGCATTGGAGCCGCCCCGTTGTAGCGCTCGGTGGGGTGCGGTGTGCCCAGTCGGAGTGCGGTGGCGCGGTGTGCGACGATCCGCGGGTGGGAGAACAGGCGGATCGTCTTGCTCGTGGCGAGTGGTATCTCGATGATGAAGAGCTGCGGCAGCGGCGGCTGGAGTGTTGGCGTCGACTCGACTCGTTCAATGGGGCTGCGGCGGACGACGATGCTGTCCGCTCACGGGCTCTCGCTAGCCTTTTTGGTGAGGTAGGTGACGGAGCTTTGGTGGTGCCGCGGTTCCAATGCAGCTACGGACACAACATTCGGCTCGGAGCCAACGCATTCGTCAACGCGAACGGGTTCTTCATGGATGATGCGCTGATCACGATCGGTGCGGACGTGAGGATCGGGCCTGGAGCCCAGCTGATGACAGCGTTGCACCCTGTCGATGATCATCGACGGCGCCGCGAGGGATGGGAGCGAGCGGCTCCGATCGTCATCGGCGAGAACACGTGGCTCGGTGCCTCCGTCACCGTCGGTGCAGGAGTTTCGATCGGTCATAACGCCGTGATCGGTGCCGGAAGTGTGGTGTTGCATGACATTCCCGATCACGTCGTTGCTGCTGGATCGCCTGCAAGGGTTGTCCGTCGTACACCTGCCGAAGTAGAAGGACTGCAACGCGAGCACTAGGGCTTGCGATGTCAGAGCGTGATCGTGCGGGTGGGCTCCCAGATGGCGGGGTCGCGGTGGGTGACGACGAAGACGGTAGCCGCCAATTCCCGCACGGCGCCGGCGATGCGGCGCTCGGTGCCCTCGTCGAGAGCCGAAGTAGCCTCGTCGAGCACCAGGACGGGAGCGTCTTTGAGGAAGGCACGAGCGATCGCCACCCGCTGACGTTCGCCACCGGAGAGAGCGGATCCTTGGTGACCGATGTCCTGATGAATGCCGAGCGTCGAGCGGTCGAGAACGGCGCCGAGGGCAGCGCGCCTGGAGGCTTCCTCGATCTGGGTTTCGGTAGCGCCCGGTCTTCCCAGTCCGATGTTCTCGCCGAGCGTGCCCGAGAACACGAGTGGATCTTGTGGCACGTAGCCGATGTGAGCAGCCAGGTCGTCGTATGGCAAGTCGCGCAATGAAACTCCGCCGAGAGTGACGCTGCCTTCGTCCGGGTCGTCGAAGCGCATGAGCAGCCCGAGAAGGGTGCTCTTCCCCGTACCCGAGCGCCCTGCGACGAGAACACGCTCCCCGGCGGGGATCTCCGCGTTGATGCCGCGCAGAACCGGAGCGTGGTCCACTCCGACGACCTTGATGTCAGTTCCAACAGGGCGCGCGGCGTCCTGGGACGCGGGCTCGGGTAGTGCGGGAGCCGAAGTCGCGGCCCGATAATCGCGAACCGTTGCACGCAGTTCATTGACTCCGATTCCGGCCAGAGCGAGTTCGTCGAGCGGGGCAGCGGCGCGGGCGGTGAGGATGACGAGCGCTAGAGCGGCTGCGGGATCGTCGAATCCGGTGGCGGCGAGGAAGATCACTGCGCCTGCCAGTGGCACAATAGTGGCGATCGCCGAGATGAATGTCGCTGGTGCCGCGGCGAGATTGGTCCGTGCAAGCGCGGTTTCCTGATCCCGCCAACTTCGCTCGATGCGTTCGACGGAACGTGTGGGACCGGCTGCCGTGCGCAGTAATTCGAGATGATCGGTGAGCTCGAGAGTCGACTGCGTTGCTGCGAGTTCGGCCTCGTGCCGGCGCGCGTCCGCTCGGCTGAGAGCGCGTTGGGCGAGCGTCTGAGCCGCGAGCGACACGGCGAGCAGTCCGCCGACGAACAGCATGACGCCGGGCCCCGCGACGACCGCGACTCCAGGAAGTAGGAGCAGCGGTATCAGTGGCGTAACGAGGAAGGTCTGAAGTTGGTGCGCGGGAACGCTCATCAGTGACGGGATTCCGCGCCCGGCGACAGTGGCGAGCAGCGCCCGGTTGTGGTCGGTGAACCACGACAGCTTGGTGCGGGCGAAGGCGTCGCCGAGCGCATCGTAGAGATCGCCGACGAGTCGAGCCCCGGTGAAGTAACCACCCCGCGAGACCAGGACGGTCACGAAGAGAGCGATTGCGGCCGTGGCCAGCACGAGAACCGGCGACCGGTGATCAGCGATCGAGAGGGCGAGGGTGGTGTACGCGATCGCCTCGAGGACTGCAACGGACACCCAACCGAATCCGATGGTGATCAAGCGGCGACGGGCTGCATTGGCGCTGTTCATTATTCGGCTCCAGTCAGGGCGGCATTACGCGAGGCGGCGTTGTGCGAGTTGGGACTGTCGAGGTCGAGTCGATCGTCGGCGTCGTCTGCAAGAGCAGGGTCGTGGGTGACGATCACGATCGTCTTCCCTTCAGCGTGCGCGAAGTGGCGCAGTTCCTTCAGCAGTTCGGCCGCTGTCCGATCGTCGAGCGCACTGGTCGGCTCGTCGAGCAGCAGTACTGCTGCGGGCGAGAGGAATACCCGAGCGAGCCCGACGCGTTGACGTTCTCCGCCGGAGAGTGAAGTGGCGTCGGTGTCGAGGCTGATGTCGATCTGTGCCCGGCGTAGTGCGGCGGTGTATTCTGCGTCCGTTGCATCGGGGGCGGCCAGTGCGATGTTCTCGCGCACCGTGGCCGGCAACACGTCTGTGCCCTGGGGTGTGAGCAGAATGGACTGTGGCCGCAGGTTCTCGTCGATCGTGACGACGCTCTGGCCCGCGTAGCGGACGGTACCGAGTTCCGGGATCTCGAAGCCGGCCAGTGCTTTCAGGAGCGTCGACTTGCCCGCTCCACTCGGTCCCGTGATCGCAGTGATCGCGGCTGGGCGGAATGCATGCGTGACGCCGTCGACGACTCTGCGGTCCGCGATCATGACGGTCAGGTCGACGATCTCCAGGCGGTCGGAGGGACTCGACGCCGGAACGGTGAGTGCTTCACCGGCAGGGAGGGTGGGTTCGTCCAGGGCAGCGGCGAGCCGGACTGCAGCAGCGCGTCCAGCCGCGACGTAGTCGAGGCCGTGCCCGAGCCGCAGGGCCGGTGTCACGATTGCGAGGCTGAAGAGAATAGTGGCGGCCAATGTCGTTGCATCCCAGCGATATCCGACGGCATAGGCGATCGCGAACGTCGCCGTCGCCTGCATGAGGGCAACCGCGACGGCCGCGGGGGTAGCCACGAGTCGAACGCGCTCCTGCATTCCCCGGGTGAACCGTGCTGTCGATTCTGCATAGTCGGCGGCAGCGCCGGTCTGCGCGCCGTAGATCCGGCAGACGTGGATACCGCGGGCATAGTCGTCGACAGCGGTCACGATGTCGCCCATGACATCCGCACTTTCGGCGCTGTGCCGAGCGGCCATTCTGGGGATCACGAACAAGTAGAACAGTGCTGCCACGATGCCGGGAGCCAGAGCGAGTAGCGCCACGGGGCCGGCTGAGGCGACCAGCACAGCGATCGTGACCGCCGGGACCACGATGAGTGTGGCGAACTCGGCCGGTAGGTGCGCAGTCATATGGTGCAGCGCCGAGATGTCGTCCGAAACGAGCCTCCTCAGTGCGTCTCCGCTGTAGCGGGACAGCGTACTTGCGGGCAGTCGAACGAGATGAGCTGCGAGCTGGCGTCGAAGCCTGGCCTCGAAGAGCGACTCGGCGTGATGCGAGAGCCACGACGACGTGGCCGCGAGCGTTACCCCGGTGAGCCACAGCCCACATGCCCACCCGGCCCAAGTCATCGACGGTTCACCGATGAGTTGCACGACGCTCCAGAGCGCACCGAGCATCGCGACCCCCGACGCTGCCGCCGCGACCACCCCGGCGGCCAATGCAGGCAGCGCCGGGCGCAAAGCCGGGACCAGCGACGGTTCGACGAGAGGGCGGGGCATGGATAACTCCTTGAATCAGCGTCCGGGTGCAGACACGACAAATGACCGAAACCCAAGGCTAGGCTTCGGTCGTCACGTCCAGTTATCGCGATGCGCCGATTTCTTACACCCGAATGGGTCGTACTTCGGTCTTCAGGATGCGGCCGAAATGGAACTCATGACGTCTTCCCATACGGCCATGACCGCGGATTCGGTTGGGCCAGTCTGAGTGAACACGGCTACGCACTTGCGGCGGAAGTCGTACACCTCGACAGACGTCGTCAAACCGTGCACTCCGTGGGTGCGGGTCAGCCAACACTCCGAGACGCCGTTCAGATCGATCATCGTTCGGCAGGTGTCCGAGGCTAGAGTCAATGTCCCGCCGAACATGGCTGCGGCGTCGAGGTGACCGCGGTGAATCTGCAGGCAGCCGTTGCCGGCGACTACTGTCGTGACGGGTAGTTGATGGTAGGACAGGTGCTCCATCCCGGCAGCCATGAGGTGAGGATCGATTCTCCGGTAGCCGAGGGCACCCAGAGCGACCAAGCCGCTACGACGTTCGCTGCCGCTGTCCGCGAGGATGAAGTCGAGCTGCGTCAGCTGATCGGCCTCGGCCCAAAAGGCGGGAGTATTCGATGTCTGGGCGGGAGGGCTTGTTTCCCTCATAGTGCTCGGTGCAGTTCGCATCGCTTCGAAGGCGAGACGATCCGAGGTCGGGGTCAAATACGTAGTGTGTGAACTCGATCCGTGGGTATCGAACATCCGAAGCGTCGGGGGCAGGTGCTGTTCTGGGTCAGTGGTCACCACCGAACCGAGGGCGGAAGGCTTCAAACGTAGGGAGACAAGTCCCGGCGTGCAGACCAGCGGATCGCCGGGAACTGTTGGAACGGCGTACTTGCCCGAGTCGTTGACAGCCACCGGACCTGCAACGGTGATCGCTACGGCGTCGTCCAAGAGCGGCAACATTTTGCCGACTACCTCAGGTGTGGTGTCGATCAGTCCGCCGCGGAACCCTGGACGCGCAAGCAGTGCGTCCAGGTCCGACATGCGCGCCAAAGCTGCGCAACGGCATTCGCCACGGTGCGGGCACATCTCAGTAGACATCCCGTAGATACCGCTTCGATCGTTTGAGGTTGTTGACGTAATCCTCGGCGGCGTCCGCATCCAACCCACCGTGCTCGGCGACCACCTCGTGCAACGCGTCGTCGACGTCCTTTGCCATCCGGGTCGCGTCGCCGCAGACGTACACGTGCGCACCGTTTTCGAGCCAGTCGAACAAGTCTCGGCCATGCTCGCGCATACGAGTCTGGACGTAGACCTTCTCGGACTGATCACGCGAGAATGCCAGATCGAGACGCGTCAGGACACCGTCACGGGTCAGACCGTTCAACTCGTCCTCGTAGATGAAGTCACTCGACTGATGCTGATCGCCGAAGAAAAGCCAATTCTGCCCCGACGCGTTGCGTGCGCGACGCTCGTGCAGGAAAGCACGGAAGGGTGCGATACCGGTGCCGGGTCCGATCATCACGACGGGAGCAGTGTCATCGGCAGGTAGGCGGAACGAATTGTTCTTGGAGACAAAAACTCCGACCCGATCTCCCTCGCCGACGCGGTCCGCCAGGTACGTCGAGCAGACGCCGCCGCGGTCCCGCTCGCCCGAGCGGTAGCGCACACTCGCTACCGTCAGATGCACGGTGCCGTCGTGGGCCAGCGGGCTGGAGGAGATCGAATAGACCCGATGTTGCAGCGGGCGCAGAAGTGCAAGCAGATCTTCGGGATTCAAGCGAATGCTGTTGTCCAACTGCAGGAGATCGAGAACGTCCTTGCCCCACAGCCACGCATCGAGCGCTTCCCGATCTTCCGTGTCGAGAATGTGCTGCAGTTCGGCGTCGCCACTGCGTCGGGCGATGTCTTCGATCAAATCGCGCGAGGGAATCGAGATCTCGTAGTCGCTGGTCAACACCTGGTCCAACGGTGCGGACGAGCCGTCCTTCGCGGTGACGACGTAGTCACTGCTCGCACCGAGCTGAAGGATGATCGCCTCGACGAGAGCGGGGTCGTTGATCGGGCGGATGCCCAATCCATCTCCGGCCTCGTAGTCCAGACCGTCCTCGCCGAGCGCAAAGGTGAAGTGGCGGACTTCCTTGGCGGAGTCCTCGCCGGACAACAGTCGGTTGGCGAGGACGGTTGCAGGATAAGGGTTCTTGCGAGTCCACTGGGACTTGGTCTTCGTCGGAGTGGACGCAACCGGCGAGGCAGCGGCCCCCGCATCACCGTCGACACCGGCTACCGCAGCGACCGCCCGAACGATCCACTCGGCCGCCGGATCCTCGTAGTCGACGTCGCAATCGGTGCGGTCGACAACCCGGGACCCGCCGAGTGCTTCGAATCGGGCGTCGATGTTCTTTCCCGACTGGCAGAACCCGTCGTAGCTGGTGTCACCGAGTGCGAGTACTCCGAAGTAGAGACCCTCCAGCCTGGGCGCACTCTCGGATTCGACTGCATCCCAGAACAGCTGCGCGTTGTCAGGCATCTCGCCCTCGCCGTAGGTGGAGGTGATGACGAGCACCCGGCGCATGGCGGAAAGTGCATTGATATCCACGGTGTCCAGACCCGCGACAAGTGGTTCGAGACCGTGGGCACGAGCAGCTGCGGCCGCGTCTTCGGCCACGGACTCCGCGTTGCCGGTCTGGCTTCCGTAGAGGATGTGCACTGCCGCGCCGGCAGTTCTCTCCACTGTCGCTGTTGCAGCACCGGTTTGACCGGGCATGACAGTTCGTGAGTGTAGACCGGCCAGGAATCCGGAAAGCCACGCGCGTTGGTCGCCGTTGAACGGTGCGTATTCGGGGATGTACGGGATTTCCATTTTGAAGCTCACCTACGTTCGGGGGAGGAGGTCAGGACACCAGGTCGGGGATCGTGCGCGAAGCGAACAGTTCGTCGAAGTTCGGCAGTGATCCGAGCTTGTCCCGATTCTTGTTGTCTTGAAACAGAATCCAGCCGTACGTCGCCGGGCTGTCCATGGCCAACACGTTGCGCAGGCTCAGCGCCTGTTTGTAGTCGTCGACGCGCTTGGCTGCAATCAACGCAGCCAACTGTTCGTCGTCGTAGCCGGCGAGAATCTCTTTCGAGTACTTGACCAAGTGCTGGACGAGGGCGAAGTCCTCGGTCAGTACCAGGTTTCGGGCCGCCTTCTGCACTGCTGGATCGTCGGGTCCGGACGCACCCGGCGTGCGGGCGGCGGCGAGTTGTTGTGCGAAGTGAAGCACGGTGTACGCACTGAGCAGCGCATACATCGTCGCGGTATCGGTCTCGCCGTAGGCGGGGACTGCTCCGTTCAGCGCGGGGCGCCCATCGCGCACTGCGAGTTTGAACGTGCGGACCTGACGTGCTGCGATGGCGGACGCCAATTCTTCGAGAAGCTCTTTGTGCGACTTCGCAGCCAGGATTGCATCGCTGTCCTGGTAAAGCATCAATGCCTTGGGCATGGCGTAGACGAACGAGTGCTGTTCGACTTCCCAGTTCTCGAGCAGTCGGGTTCCGAGTGCGGATCCCGTTGCTTCCACATGCAGTTCGAGCAGGAGTTGTACCGCGTGGTTGTGGACGGCGGCTATAGGATCGGTCGCAGCGGTGATCGAACCCAGCAGTACGGAATCGGTACTTGCTCGCAGTGCCAGTTCGCCGCGAGGGTCGTACTGGTAGAAGAACCCGCCGCTCATGCCGTTGCCGACACCCTTGCCGAACTCGCCGAGATTCACGACAGCACCGTTGGTCATGTACTCGCCGGCGAAGTCGCCGACACCTTCGACGACAGCACTGGCGCCGGAGTTGCGAACTGCAAAGCGATCGCCTGCTTCACCTTCGACGAACACTCGTCCGCCGGTGGCGCCGAAGAGCGCGAAGTTGCCGATCAACACGTTTCCGCCGGCGTCACTGGAGCCGCCGCCTGGGCTGCACACGGCAATCACGCCGCCGCTCATGCTCTTTCCCACACCGTCGTTACATGTCCCGGTGTGTTCCAGGTGCATGCCGTCGTTGCAGAATGCGCCGAACGAGAGGCCAGCAGATCCGGTCGTCAGGACGCGCACGCTGCCCGGAGCCAGATATCGTCGCCCACGCTCGTCAGTCAGTACCCCCGGAGCGAGAAGGCCGGCCGCTCCGTAGTTGAGTTCGCGTTCGAGGTCGATCGCCAACTGCCCACCGACGCTCTTGTTCCGGTTACCCAGGTGCAGTGCACCTTCGGCGAATTCAGATCCGGACACGGCGATCGAGTCCTCGCCACGGTTGAAGAGCACCGTGCGAACCTCGTCCATGATCTTCTCGTCGAGCGCGTACTCACGCTCGAGGTAAACGGGATTGTCGACGGTGATGTCCGGAGCGGACTCGAACATCGCGTCCAGTTTCAGATTGCCGACGATGGACGGGTGATCGAGCAGATGCAGGAGATCAGTTCGACCCCGCGCTTCCTGAAGGGATCGCATTCCCAGATTCGCGAGCAGTTCACGAGTTTCGTGAGCGATGTTGAGAAGGTACTGCGCCATGGCGCGGGGATCGCCGTCGAACAGTTCCGGGTTGGTGGTCAGACCGGCCGGACACTTGATGTTGCAGTTCTTGGCCATGACGCAGCCCATCATCATCAGCGCAGACGTACCGAACTCGAAGCTGTCTGCGCCCAGTAGCGCGGAAGTGATGATGTCGCTGCCGGTCTGATGCGCGCCCGAGCATCGCAGAACGACTTTCTGGCGAAGCCCGTTGGCACACAAAGCTTGATGGACCTCTGCGATACCGACCTCGGCCGCACGGCCCGCGTACTTGAGGCTGGTCACCGAAGCGGCGCCGGTGCCACCGGTGTTTCCGGCGACGTTGATGACGTCGGCGCCGGCCTTGGCGACACCGACGGCGATGGTGCCGATTCCTTCCGAGGACACCAACTTCACGATCACCCGGATGCGCGCTGCCTTGCAGTCGTGGATGAGCTGAGCGAGGTCCTCGATGGAGTAGGTGTCGTGGTGCGGCGGCGGCGATACCAGTTCGACGCCGGGCGTTCCGCCGCGGGCAGCAGCAATGTCGACGGTGACCTTGGCGGCCGGAAGCTGCCCGCCCTCACCGGGTTTTGCGCCCTGGCCGAGTTTGATCTCGATCTCTTCGAGCATCGGGTCGGCGAGGTATCCCGCCCAGATTCCGAAGCGTCCGGATGCAAACTGCTTGATGCGCGACGCACGAATCGTGTTGTAGCGCGAAAGGTGTTCGCCGCCTTCGCCGCTGTTGGACATCGCGCCGACCATGTTCGTGCCGTGTGCGACGGCTTCGTGCGCCGGAGCGTTCAGTGCGCCATGACTCATGGCACCCGACGCCAACTTCGGGGTGATGTCGCTGGCGCTCTGTACCGCGGAGAGAGGAACACCTGCCGGTGCGACCCTCAGCTTGGACAGGAACTCTGCCCCAATGCCGGTTGCCCTCAGCGCAAGATCCGGTGTGATGGCTTCAATGGTGATATCGGCGGCAAAGGTGGCGCAGAGAGCGTCGCCGAGCGCTTTTGCTCGCGCGCTGTCACCGGCCAGTGGACCGTCCAGGCTAAGCGTGTACCGGTCGTCTGCGGCGGATTCACACTGGACTCCGCGCATCACGATCGTTGTGTTGCCGTGCACCGAGAATCGGCTGATCTGCTCGGCGAACTCGGCTGGCGTGACCGCAAACGTGACGTCGCCGGGAACAGAGATGACGTCGCGCAACGCTGCGGGCCGACGCGATCGTTCCGCGGCCATCACAGTCGAAAAATCACGGTACCCGGCAGTGATGTCGAAGTCGTCGATCTGTTCGGTGGTCAACCGGTCGAAACTCGTTGCCCGGTAGGCCCCGGCATCGAGGCGGAATGCATCGTCGAGTCGCCCGAGCGGAAGCAGGCGTAGAGCATCGAATTGTTCGGTACCTGAGGGACTGTCGAACGCGATCTTCTCTTCGGTGAGTTCGACGTACTTGCGGACTGCGGTGGTACCGAACGAATGCCCCGCGCCGTCTGCGCGCTCCTTGAACAGGCCGAGCAGTGGCAGGTCCTTTTCACCCTCGACTTCACTTGCACGCTCGTGCCACTGCTTCGAGGTCACCGCGACGGTGTCGAAACCGACGCCGCCCACCGGTGACTTCATGTTGGGGAACCACTGGCGCAGAACAGGGTCGGACGTATCGAGGAAGTTGGGTTCGAAGAACTCTCCGCCGATGTAGCTCTCGACAGTGCACAGGCCGACGCGTCCCATCGTCTTCATGAGGGATTTCTCGGCAGCCTTCGCGAAGCGTCTGAACGCGGCATCCGGATCAGCGGCGAACTTCTCCTCGGCTCGTAACTGAACGGAGAGCGGGTAGACGGCGGAAGCGCCGAATCCGAGCGCAGCCGCAACGTGGTGGGAGGACTCGATCTGGCCACTCTCGACGATGAGAGAGACGCGCAATCGCAGGCCTGCGTCGATGAGGCGCTGATTCAACGCTCCGACGACCATGATCGCGGGAAGTGTTGCGCGCTCGTGCGATACGTGCCGGTCGGTCAGGACTGCGATTCCGCCCTGTTCGGCCGCGAAGGCGACAACGGCGTCGCCGAGCGCGGTCATCGCGTCAACCATCGCCTGCGCGTCACCCGCGGCGGGGTAGAGCATTTCGAATCGGCGATGCGGGGTGTGCTGCTGTTCACGGATCTTGAGCATGTCCAGATGCCCGAGGATCGGCGACGAGATGACGATCTGCTTGGACTGTCCGGCGGTCATCTTCGCGCCCAATGCAACCCGGAGGGTCATGCCGTCCGCTTCCCGGATGCTGTCCAGCGGAGGGTTGGTGACCTGGGCGAATCGCTGCGAGAAGTAGCGTGCCACACCGCCTTCACGATCGGAAAACGCGTTGATGGCGTTGCCGTAACCCATGGCCGATACCTTCTCGGCTCCGTGCGTGAGCATCGGATCCATCAGGAATTTGAAGCTCTCCTGATCCAGGGAGTACGCCATGTAGCGCTGATGAACCTCGAACGTTCCGTTGTAGCGCGTCGGTGAGCTGACCTTCTCCGCAGGTACGGCGGGAATGTCTTCGATCAGGATTCGCGATTGCTCCAGCAGAGACCGGTAGTCGCGTTGTGCGGCGATCTTTTCCAGAGCTTCACGGGCAGTGTAGGTATGGCGATCGCGATGATCGAAGTACAGCATTCCGCCGGCCTCGACGCGGCCACGGTGGATCACCGTCTCGGGTGCGAACGCGATCTGTCCGGCTTCGGAGAATGCGCACACGTAGTCGTGTGTCTCGATCGTGCGAAGTGGACGCAGGCCGAGGCGGTCCAGGCGGGCGCCGATGATGGTGCCGTCGCCGAACACCAGCGCTGCCGGTCCGTCGTTCTTCTCCTCGTACAGCGAGAAGTACTCGAACATCGCACGCACTGCGGGGGAGAGAGTGGTGTCGTTTTCCCAGGCAGGGGGCATCATCGAGACCACAGCTGTCACCAAATCGACGCTGTCCTCGATGACGCGAGCTTCCAGAGTCTGATCGAGTCGGCAACTGTCGGACTGACCGGGCGGACGGACGATCGCACGTCGTTTTGCACTGGCCACCGCAGCTTCGGAGAGCCGATTCTTCTTGTCGGTGTTCAGTTCTCCGTTGTGAGCCATGAACCGGAACGGCTGCGCCATCGTGGGATGCGGGTCCGTGTTGGTCGAGAACCGCGTGTGGAAGTACATCGTGTGGACAGCGTGATCGGGGTCGACCAGGTCGCGGAAGTACGGGATCACTTCGTCGGAGTTCAAGCGGCCCTTGAGAACCTGAGTCCTCGCGCTGAGGGACAGTGGGTACAAACCGCGTAGTGCAGGCGTGTTGTACGCGATTGCCTCGATGGCGAGCAGGGCCTCGTGTACGAGGCGATCGACTACCGCAGGCTCGGGACGCGGAGTGGGGACCTCGAAAATCCACTGCCTGACCGGAAGTTGATGCGCGATCGCGGCCGGCCGAATCGCCGAGTTGTCGACCGGGACGTCGCGCACTGCGAGAGTGGTGAAACCGCGATCGAGAAGTTCACGTTCGACCAGGGCGGCAGCGCGTGCATGCTGGGCGTCGTCGTCCGGAAGGAAGAAGTTGCCGACGCAGAAGCGTCCGGCGCGAAGGTCGGGGCGCCCGGTTACCTTGCGGAAGAACCGGAGGGAGAGGTCCACCGAGACGCCGCCGCCGTCGCCGACGCCCTCGGAGGACATACCGCCGCGGTGCGGAACCGAGCAGAGCGCTTCGCTGCCCTTGATCAGGACATCGTGGGTCTGCACGCCGTCCTTGCGCGTGATGAACCCGACCCCGCAACTGCTCTTGTCATCTGCGGGGTCGTACAAACCGACGATGGACGTGCTCACTGCAGCAACCTTCTCCCTGTCCTGGTTGCCCGGAGATTGATCGACCGGGCAGATACGACGGCATGGTTTCCGTCAGGGCAGGGCGTCGCTGCTTCGATGAAGCGGCACCCGAATGGGATCAGACTACTGAGTAGAGGCTTACCTTAGTCAAGTTTGCTGGGTGTGACTTGGATCTGAGCAGGTCAGAGGGTTGCTTTGTAGGCAAGTGCGTAGGCGATCTTGCCCGGCTTGTCGTCTGTGTACGGCTTCGACAGCTTTGCGAACTCGCCCTTGGACTCCGCTTTGCCGTCGTTCCAGGCCGGCAGGACTCCGAGATCGGCGGCCGTGAACCCGCTGTCGACGACGGCATCACCCGCCAACGCGGTCTGTGCTTTGGTCACCGACTTCACGGTGGCCAGGTAGCTGGAGAGGTCGTCGCGATTCCAGTTGGTGAGGTCGACGGGCGCGGCGTCGCGGACCCACGCACCCCAGTAGAACTCCTGGAACGGAATCGTGCCGGCGGCGAATCCGATGTCGCGGGAGAAGTACATCAGGCTGCGGTACTTGTCGTCGGCGAAGTTGGCCAGGCCGACGCTCTTCGGCAGGGACTGGACCGGTACCTGGTTTCCGTCCACGTCACGCGACCAGACCCACTTGTTCTTTTCCATCTCGGTCCAGAAGGCGCCTTCACTCAGGCCGCTGAGGTTGCCGAGAACCCGCAGTCGCACGTGCAGGTCGGGGCCTCCGTCGGCCGTCTCGATGAAGGACGTGAGGGTGTGGTGACCGTCGGTCAGGTAGAGATCGCCGCGGGGTCCGACGACCACGGTCTTCATGGGCGCGATGCTCTCGGCGGTTTCCTGACCCACTGGAAGCTGGCAGGTGAAGGACGACGGGTCCTTCAGCGTCGAGGCAGGAGTAGCGGTCGCAGCCTGGATCTGGCCGTTCGCCTCGCACCAGTCGTCGAACTTCTTGTTGATCGTGTCTTTTCCGAGCGTGTATCGCCCGAGCTTGTAGTACACCTCGTCGTAGCCGAGGGAAGGCTGCGTCGCATGAACGTCGCCGATGCGCACGTCCAGAAGGTCACCTTCTTTGGCGCACAGGTACTCCGAGCCGCCGGCGGAGCCTGAGAACGAACCGGTGGAGATTCCGCCACACGCGAGGGGAGCGGCGACAGCGGGTGTGCTGACCAGTGTTCCGGCGCCGAGCAGTACCAGTGTTGTGAGTGCCGAGATGGCGGAACGACGCATGTGGGGATCTCTCCTGAGGATGGGTTCGCACGTGAAGAAGCTTGCGTCACAATCGCTCAGGGTGGTTTCGGACTTACTGACAACAGACGTCCGCGCGGTGGCTACCACGTGAATTCACGTCGTAGCCACCGCGCGGTGAGCCTGTTGGTTGATCAGCTCTGTTGGTTGATCAGCCCTGCAGTTGATCAGCCCGGCTTTTGATCAGCCTTTGTAGTTGTAGAAGCCCTCGCCGACAGCGACGCCGAGCTTGCCTTCGTCGATGTAGTTCTTCTTGATGTAGTCGGCGAACGCGCGCTGCTTCTCGCCGCCCTGGGAGGAGATGTTGTAGACGGTGGTCAACCCGACGACATCCATGATCTGGAAGGGGCCGAACGGGGCTCCGGTGCCGATACGCCACGTCTTGTCGACCATGTCGGGATCGGCGATGCCGTCGATCAGCAGGTCGGATGCTGCATTGAGGAGCGGGACCAGGAGTGAGTTGAGTACGTAACCCGCCTTCTCCTTCTTGAGTTCGATCGGCACCATGCCGATGTTCTTCGCGAATTCGACGACCTCGCGGTACACGGCGGGGTCGGTGGACTCGGTGCCCATGACCTCGGCAGTGTTGTTGACCCACACGTGATTTGCGAAGTGCAGTGCGAGGAACTTCTCGGGGCGGCCGGTGAACTCCTTGAGGTCGCTCGGCAGAAGCGTCGAGGAGTTGGTTGCGAACACCGTGTGCTCAGGAGCTACTGCGGCGAGCTTCTCGTAGGTGTCGCGCTTGATGGCGATGTCCTCGGGAATTGCCTCGATGACAAGATCGGCCTTGGTCACGGCTTCGGCGAGATCGTACGAGTACGTAATACGTTGTAGCGCTTCGTCGGCCTTGCCTTCCTTGGCGCCCTCGACGTTTTCGGCCTTGTAGGCCGCGGCCAACGAGTCGAACCGAGCCTTGGCCCTTTCGATGACCTCGGCGTTGATGTCGTACGCGACGACGTCGAATCCGTGATAGGCGGTCTGATAGACGATCTGCGAGCCGAGAACTCCGGTACCCAGAACGGTGATCTGCTTCAGTTCAGTCATTTTCGATCCTCAATCCTTTTCGGTGGGTAGTCCGGCAAGCGTCAATCGAACTTGTGCGGCAACGATGTTCGTGAGTTCGTCAGCCGTGATCCGGTCCAATGCCGCGCGGGCTATTTCGAAGTGCAGCACGTTGGAAATCGTTCGCGCTGCAGTGATGGTTCGGGTGGTGTGGTTGGGGTGCCCCTCGAGCAAGATTTGCGCAATCCGCGTTTGCAGGCGCTGCGAGAGTTCCAGACCTTCGGCCCGGAAACACTCGCTGGGCTCGCCGAACAACACTTCGCGTTGGTAGATGCCGGTGTTCTCGTCGTTTCGGCGACTCGCGATCAGCAGGGGTGAAACCAGCTCGAGCACACGATCTTCTGTGCCCGTCGATTTGGCCTCACGCTCTTCTCCCAGTTCGATCTGCTTGCGGTACTCCGCGTTGTACACCATGAGCAGTAGCTCGGCTTTGCTTGCGGCGTAACGAAAGAGGGTGCCACCGGCTACATCGGCGCGATCGGCAATTTCTTGAGTTGTGACTGCGCTGTAGCCCTTTTCCGCGAACAGTTCGGCCGCGGCGTCGAAGATGCGTGTCTGCTTCTCGAGTTTGTTGCGTTCACGACGACCCAACTCTTGGTTCGATTTCGTCATCCCGCTCACCTCGTCTCATTTCGGATCACGCTCATAAATGAGTCTACTCCGAAATATTGAGAGGGTGGGGTCTCCTCCGTCACATCACCGCAGTCCGCTGACCCAACCGGCGAACACGTCGGAGAACACGTCTGCTTCGCACGCATGCGCCGATTCGGGGTAGGCACATTCGGGGTATCCGGCGACGACGGCGGCAAGTTCGGCATTACAACACTGCGCCAAGAGGCCGCGCAGGAGGTCCGCGGCCGACCAGCCGGCGATGGATGCTGCTGGGATCCCCTCTTCCTCGTACACCTTCACCAGATCGTCATGCCTCCAGGACAATTCCTCGGCCACCAGTGCATCGGGATTGAAAGACATGGCGCGGTCGAGTGATCCGCGCAGAAGCGAGTGTGGATCGTCCTCACCGCGCAGCCTGGTCGCGAGGTCGGCCGGTGCCTTCTGCATGACGAACATCCAGGGTTTGCCGTCGGGAAAGACTCCGCCGAAGCCTGCCACGTTGAAGGGGAGGTGGCTACTGAGAAAATCTGTCTCCACGTCGACGTGCTGATCGTCTCCGAGGTGAATGAAGTGGCCGGACGCGATCTCCTCTCCGGTTGCCGGCTCGGCCCACGTGTTGTTCCACAGGTCGGTCATCCGACTGCCGTCGGGAAAATCGAGAACCTCGAAGAGGAAACCCATGTCGTCACCACTCTCCGTCGAAGTGGGTGGTTACTCCACCGGTGAGTCGAGAAACCGTTTGAGCCGAGGTCGCGAGGACGACTCGGCTTGTCTCGAAGGTCATCTCGTCGCGTTCGGTGTCCTCCGATTCGGGATCCTCGGCGAGTGAGAAGTCGAGTTCCACCTCTCGATCGGTGCTGGAACAGACCGAGATCATCAGCCCGAGTCGTTCGTCGGTGAACGCCGGAAGCGATTTCTCGGGATGAAAGTCTGCGGCCGCGTGAAAGAAGAACGCCGCCAGCCGTTCGACAAATCCTTCGTCGGTGTGTCTGCTGAGATACTGATTGAACCGATCGGGGCTGAGCAGGCCTACGTCGAAAACGAGTGTGGGTACGTCGGATTCGAAGACAGCGGCGGGTGCCGCATGACTGCGAAGGAATACCGCGGCGCCGCCGTACCCCGGCAACCTGAACCCATCACGCATCTGGTGTACTCCCGTCGCAGAGGTGTCCTGTCCACGCTAGGCCATAGCCCGGACGCGTGCTGCTTACCGGACACGTCGGTTGATGGAAGAATTACCGCCCATGAGCGCTGTCCTGTACCCGCCCGTCGAACCGTACGAGTCGGGACTGTTGGAAGTGCCCGATGGTCAGAGCCTCTACTGGGAGACCGTCGGTAACCCGGCCGGTGTCCCGGT
Source organism: Rhodococcus sp. UFZ-B548 (assembly GCF_903819475.1). Classification (NCBI taxonomy): domain Bacteria; kingdom Bacillati; phylum Actinomycetota; class Actinomycetes; order Mycobacteriales; family Nocardiaceae; genus Rhodococcus; species Rhodococcus sp. UFZ-B548. Next base: position 96,928 of record NZ_CAIJDS010000010.1, on the reverse strand, counting down.
TCTCTATCTCCACGGCGGTCCCGGTGCGGGATGCACTGTCGGCGCCAGGCGTTTTTTCGATCCCGAAACCTTTCGCGCAGTTCTGTTCGATCAACGAGGCTGTGGGCGCAGCCTTCCTCTCGCGAGTAGCCCGGACGTCGATCTCACGGTGAACACGACGGCGCACATCCTCGACGACATCGAGCGTCTTCGTGAACATCTCGGTATCGAACGATGGATCGTTTCCGGCCTTTCTTGGGGCGTCAGTTTGGGTCTGGTGTACGCCCAAGCGTTTCCCGAGCGGGTGATCGCGATGGCTTTGGGCGCGATCACCGGCGGGACGAGAGTGGAAATCGAATGGATCACCCGTGCCATGGGCAGGATATTTCCGCGTGAATGGGAAGAGTTCGTCGCGCCGCTGCCGGTGGAAGAGCGTGACGGGAACGTCCCGGCGGCATACGCGCGACTGCTCGCCGATCCGGATCCTGTTGTGCGGGAAAATGCTGCGGTGCAGTGGTGCCGCTGGGAAGACGTACATGTGTCGCTGATGCCGGGGTGGACTCCGAGTGTTCGATACCAGAATCCGGACTTCCGTCGGGTGATGACCAGGCTGGTCACGCACTACTGGGCCAACGATTGCTTCCTCGCGCCGAATCAGATCCTGGACGGAATGGACCGTCTCGCCGAGATTCCCGCGATTCTCGTGCACGGCCGGTATGACATTTCCGGACCACTCGACACTGCCTGGGCGATCCACCAGCGTTGGCCGGGCAGTGAGTTGGTGGTGCTCGACGACGCCGGGCATGGCGGGGGTGGATTCAACGAGGCAATCGTGGAAGCGCTGAATTTACTGGCTCATTCGGTCTGATCGAGTGCTCCGGCGTGCGCCGCAGCGAGCGCGCCGGCAGCAGCGCGATCGGCAACCGACTGGTCGACAGGTAGATCGGCGACCAACAGGCGATAGTAGATGGGCGCGGCGACGGCCGCCAGAAGATCAGCAGCTGAGACCTTCTCGGAGATTTCCCCGCGTTCGACTGCTCGGCGGACCACTATGTCGGCCAGTTCGTAACGTGCGGAATAGAACTCGCGCTTGAGTCTCGCCACTTCTGGCGTACGAACCGCGTCCGAGAACAGTGCAGCCACCAACGCGCCGCCCGACTCGCTTGTCACCAGTGCGACTATCGATCTGGCCATCTCGCGCAGGTCGGATTCGATGGAACCGGTATCCGGGATGGGGACGGTAGTTGCCGATACCTCGACGGCCGCGTCGGCCACCAGTTGGGACAGCGTGCTCCATCGCCGGTAGATCGTGGTCTTGTGGACTCCGGAACGGGCGGCTATGTCCTCGATGGTCATCGCTGCAAATCCGCGTTCGGACAGTTCGGCCGCGGTGGCCGCCAGGACGGCCTCGCGCACCCTGGCGCTACGCCCTCCGGGCCGTTGTGGTGTCGAGGTCATGGGTCAACCTTATCGCAACAAGGTGTTGTGTTAGCTGGAGACACATGGTTCACTGAGCTAATGCAACTGATCGTTGCGTTAGAGATGAATTGAGGGGTGTTTCCCATGTCATACGAATTTCCTGTCGATCACCGAGGCCTCTTCGAAGAGCGCACAGGACAGTTTCTGAGCTTCGGGCTCCCCGTCTCGGATCTCGAGGAACTGCGCGCGTCCATCAACTCGACCTGGGCCGACGCGCCGGGTGGTTGGTCGTACGAGTGGTCGGCGCTGGCGGCGAAGTACTCCGCGGCCGGCAATCATTCCCTGGCAGCGATGATCTACGGAATCGCCAAGTTCCCGGTGCTGGCCAACGAATCCCGTCGACGGGCTCTGCGCAATCAGGTGGACGAATACGTCAAGGCAGCAACAGGATTCGGGCTCGAGTTCGAGCGTCGAATCCTCTCCCTGCCCTACCGAAACGGCGAGATCGAGCTACCGGTACACATCCTCTCGGCGGACGGACGGTACGAAGACGCACCCGTCCTGTTGCTCAGCGGCGGCGTCGACGGCTGGAAGATGGACATGCATCCGTTGGCCAGTGCGTTCGCGACGAACGCCGGGGTGACGGTTGTTGCTTTCGATCAGCCGGGAACTGGTGAATCACCCGTTCCTCTTGATGCTTTCGGTGACGAGGTGATCGACGGGCTCGTATCGACGGCTCGCGCTCTCGGCAACGGGCAGGTGGCGCACCTGGGAGTCTCCTTCGGCGGCAACTTCGCCGTGCGCTCGGGGTTGACCGGCGCCGTCGATGCGGTGATCAACATCGGCGCCCCGGTCAAGGGTGCGTTCGAGACCGTGAATGCCGAGCGCCTGGTCTACGGCATGGGCGACATCGTCGGAAACGCACTGGGTTTCGATGCCCCGGCAACCAAAGAGGCGCTGGTACAGGGTCTCCGTGCGTTCGATCGCAGTGTCTTGATGACCGCCGACGACGGCCGGACCCCGATGCTTGTGGTCAACGGGGCCGACGACGTTCACATCCCGCTCTCGGACACAACACTCTTCGAAGAGCGCCCGAACACGCAGGTACACGTCATCCCGGATGCGGGGCACTGCGCAGTGACCAAGCTGCCCGAGTTGACGCCGATGATGATCGACTGGCTACGAGATGCCCTGTCAGGAACCGCTCCACGAACCGGTAGATGATCCGCCGCCGAAGCTGGCAAAACGATACGTCGCAAGAACGGCCTTGTGATCGGTCGGCCACGGCGTCGGTGAAGCGATGAAGTTGTCCTGGGAGTTCTCCTCCACTCTTTTGTTGTGCACGATCGTCTTTCGGGGTCCGATGATTCCTACAGATCCCAACTTCAGCTCGGAAGCGCGGTCGGCGAAGATGTAGTCGATCCGATCGCGTTCGTCTGCCTCGGGTGCCCAGGTGAGCTGTGAGGTGTCGACGTCGGGATTGTCGGACGGCCAGGTGAAGCCCGGGTGTGTAGCCGGGTTCGGGTACTTGCTGCGGTATGCATCGACAAATCCGGCTTCGTCGAGCAGACGGGTGGATTCCCACGGAATGACGACACCGTTGTGGTCGAACAGATTTCGCGTGCCGTCGGTCCAGTCCAGGGCCGACGGTTCGTTGAAATCGCCGCCGAGGATGACGGACCTGCCCCTCGCCCGTTCTGCGGCCGCATCGTCGATGAACGTCGAAATTGCCAGGGGTCGTCCCGAATTGACGTTCACACGCTGAACCGTCTCGGGGTCCGTGACCGGACCGGACGGCATCTTGTTCCAGCCGAACTCGGAGAACTCTCCAGGCGTGGGAACACCCGCGCCGTATCCGCGCGGTAGATAGGTTGCGTAGGACGTGTAGGCCAGATGTGCCGAGTAAGCAGCGATTTGTTTGCCGTCGACCGTCACGACTGCCTTGATCATCGAGTTCAGGTCGGCTGTTTCCTCGATCGGAAACTTGGAGAGAATCCCCACGTCGGAGGACGCTGCTCCGTAGAAGGTGGTTCCTGATTTGGTCAGCATGTCGGCCAATACAGTTGTCGCAGTGCCGGCTTCCGACAGGAGAACTATCGACGCCTGGGTCGAGATGATCATGTCGGCGATCAGCTGCAGGCCACCGTTGATCTTGGTTCCGCCGTGCCAGGTATTGAGGGAGAGCACTTTGATCTCCTGCGCGGGGTTCGCCCCCGCGACGGAGGTATTGGCACCCAAGGTAAATGCGCTTGCGGTGACTGTCCCTGCGGCTACCGCCATCGCCTTGACCATCTGACGGCGCGTCAATCCATTCATCAAATCCCGGCTCTCGTTGTCGTGTGCTCGAACCCCCGGAAGATGATTACCATCGCTACCTAAACGGACAGTTAACCAATTGCAAAATGGCAGATTTCCACAGAACACCGCGCGGGCAATAGTCTTCTGGTCGTGGTACTCAGTGAGCGTTTCCCCGGTAACAAGACCTTCGCGAAGGTTCGTGTCCTGCCGCCGGTGGTGAAGTTGCTCCTTCTTTCGATGGTGCTGTTCAACATCGGGTTCTATCTGGTTGTCCCCTTTCTCGCGGTGCACCTTTCGGAAGACCTCGGATTCGCGGCCTGGATTGTCGGCCTGGTCCTCGGACTCCGGATGTTCAGTCAGCAGGGCATGTTCTTCATCGGTGGAAGCCTCGCCGACAGGTTCGGCAAGCGTCCGATCATTCTGCTGGGCATCGCAGTTCGCGTGGTCGGTTTCCTGATGCTCGGATTGGCCGAGAGTATGGCGGCGGTGATCGTCGGTGTGCTTCTGGTCGGGTTCGCCGCGGCTCTGTTCGCACCCGCAGTGGAGTCGGCCAACGCCGAATATGGACGCGAACTCGAAACCTCAGGAGTCATGCGTCGTACGGATCTGTTTGCAGTGGAACAGATGTGCAGTCGTCTGGGAACCGTGATCGGTCCGGCATTGGGTGCTGCTCTGTTGATGTTTCCGTTCTCGTGGACGGCGTCGAGCGCGGCGTTGCTGTTCGCGATCATGTGGGTCGGGTTCTTCATCTGGTTCCCGCGGCCGGGCGATGCCCACGACGGCCCGGTGTCGACCTATACGCTGCGCGACGTCTGGCGAAGCGTGCTGACCAACAACAACTTTCTGCTCTTCGCGACGCTCTGCAGTTTTCAGCTGGTTGCGTACAGCCAGCTGTACCTGATGCTGCCGGAACAGCTCGAGCGCGGTATCGGTTCACAGTCGGCGCTGGGATGGTTCTACGTGGGCGCAGCGGTGTTGGTGATCGTCGGGCAGGGACCGACGGTCGCGGTTGCCCACCGCATCGGGCATCGACGCGCGATCACCTTCGGGCTTGTGCTCATTTCGGTGTCGTTCCTGGTTCCGCTGGTCACCGGCGTCGACTCCGCAGTTTCGGCGTCGACGCAGATAGTCGGTCTGGCGGTGTGGATCGGGCTGCTGCACCTGGGACAGATGTTGATGGTGCCGCCGATGCGAGACACCATTGCCATCCTCGGTCGTGAAAGCAACCTCGGAGCGCACTTCGGCATGCTCAACACGATCGGCGGTCTGCTCGCGCTCCTGGGAACCGTGGGAGTCGGATTCGTGTACGACCTAGTCGACAACGGCCACGCAGCGCCGGCGTCACCATGGGTGATCGTTTCGGTCTGCGTGGCCGTGTCGGCTGTGGTGTTGTGGGTGTGGTCCGGTCGAACGAAGGTTATCGACCCGCGATCGTCTGATTGATCTTTGCTACAAAATCTTCCAGCACAAACGGAATGGTGAGCGGGTTCGGCATGGACACCGCGTCACTGACGATGGGGTCCAAGCTGATCAGGCCGCCGGTCTTGACCACGTTCAGATTGGTGAACGCCGGCTGCGTCTCCATCTCGGGGCGAGCCTTTTCGTAGTTGTCGAAGAGCAGGTAGTCGCACTCGAGGAGGTCGTAGTTTTCGGCGGAGATCTCGTAGTTCAGCTTGCCCGCGAACCGATCCTTCAGTGCGGCAGGAGCCGTGAATCCCAATTGCGTGAGCAACTGAGCGCGCGCTGCCTCAGGGCTGAACGCCCGCAGATTTCCGTCGCTCCAGCGAATGACGAGAGCTGCTGTCTTGCCTTCGAACTGGGGGTTCTCCGCGCGGGTGCGAACGATGAGGTCTTCGACTTCCTGGACCTCCTGCTTTGCCTGCGCGGGAACGCCCACAGCCGTACCGATGCGGGTCGTGACTTCCTGCCAGGGCAGCACCCAATCCGTCTGATCGGCGGCGTGAAGCACAGTCGGCGCGATGGCGCTGAGCTGCTTGTACAGATCCTCGTCGATCGCGTTGTTGACGGCGATGATCAGGTCAGGCGCTGCTGCCACGATCGTTTCGATGTCGAAATCGGTGGTGGCGTTGGCCAGTGGTGTCGGCTCGGCGCCCTGGACTGCCGAGTCGGCCCAGACTCCGATTCCGTCGTCGGTCGATCCCTTCCACACCGGGACCAGGACGGGCGTCAGCCCGAGGGAAAGCAGAACGTCTGCGTCGCCGATGCCGACCGCTGCGATGCGGCTGGGCGCCTGCCCGATGGTGGTGGAGCCGAACTTGTGGTCGATCGTCACCGGGAAGGCGTTGGCCTCGGCGTGAGCACCTTCGGTGCCGGGAGTGGATTCGTCCTTCGCGCTGTCGCCGCAGGCAGCAAGGGCAAAACCTGCTGCTGTTGCGAAGGTGACGGACAGCATGGCACGGCGGCTCAACATTGGGTTCACAGCAACCTCGGGTTTCATGGTTATGGGACCCTAACCATAGTGGAGCGGCAGTGTCGGCAGTGTTTGTTAGTCTCCGCCCATGACGGCGGTTCTCGACTACACATCAGCAGGACCGTTCACCCGCATCGACGGAGTGGACCCGCTCGCCCTCGAGTCGCTCCCCACCGACCCCGTGCAAATATGCCGGGTAGTGCCGTACCTGGTGGTCCAACCCACCGATGCGCGGTCGCTGAATCTGCCCACCGACCGATTCGACGAAAACCAGATCCGGCCGGCAAGCGTTCTGCTCCAACGCTTGCTTGCGCTCGATCCGGCACCGGTGACCTCCGCCCGAGAACCCGACAAGCGGCTCGTCGGAACCTGTCGGCACTTTGCTGTTTTGAGTTGTGCGTTTCTGCGCTATCGCGGAATTGCCGCTCGCGTCCGCTGTGGTTTTGCCACCTACTTTCAACCGGGACAGGGCGTGGACCACTGGATCACCGAGTACTGGGACGACGCCGGCAAGCGGTGGATCCGCATCGATTCGGAGATCCTCGGACAGAACGTCCTTCCTCGCGCCCATAACCTGCAGCCGGGAGAATTCCTCAGTGGTGGTGAGGCGTGGCTGGCGTATCGACGCGGCGAGATCGACGGGTCCCAGTTCGGGGTGTACGGCACCCAGAACTGGGGGCCTGCCGAGATCCGCGGCAACGCAGTGAAGGATCTTGCCGCGATGAACAAGGTCGAAACCCTGCCGTGGGACGAGTGGGGTCGTATGACGGACGCCTACGACGGAAAGACCGGCGCCGACTACGACCTACTGCTCGACGATATAGCCGAGGTGTGCGCCGGCGACGATCCAGTTGCCGTGCGAGCGCTGTACGAGCACGAGGATTTGTGCGTGCCGGACAAGCTGATTCGTTTCTGAGATGCTGGTGCGATGAATCCGGAGCATCGCCAACTCGAGTACGGACTTCGATTCGACTGGGGCCTGCGCGGCGCCGAAGCAATTGCTGTCGGCGTCGATGTGGCAGTGGTGGTAGACGTCCTCTCGTTCACGACGACGCTGAGCGTCGCCGCCGATGCGGGAATCGACGTACTTCCCTATTCCTGGAACGACGAGAGTGCGGTCGATTACGCGCGTGATGCCGATGCGGTTCTTGCAGTACGACGAAGTGTGGCCAGGGAGGGACAGATCAGTCTGTCTCCCAAGACGATTCGCGGGGCCGAGGTGCCGAGTCGGCTGGTACTGCCGTCGCCGAACGGGTCGACCATCGCGTTTGCGTTGGCGTCCGAGGTTGCGGTGTGTGTCGGCGCTTCATTGAGGAACGCTTCCGCCGTCGCTGATTGGATTGTGCACGAACATGGTCCGGGATCGCGGGTTGCGATAGTCGCATCCGGGGAGAAGTGGCCCGGTGGAGAGTTGCGCCCGGCAGTGGAGGATCTGTGGGGCGCCGGCGGGGTTGTCACGGCGTTGACCGCGGCTGGTTGGGAAGGTTCCCTGTCGCCCGAGGCGCGGATGGCGGCGGATGCCTGGACAGCGGTGTCGGATTCGTACGAGGACCGCCTGCGAGACTGTGCCTCAGGACGCGAGTTGATCGTCATGGGGTTTCCACACGACGTCGCCATCGCCTCGGAACTCGACGACAGCGACACCGTACCTGTTCTCGAAGATCGTGTGTTTCGAGGTCAGCGCACCGGGCGTCGATTGAACAAACTCCGCGCCCAGAGGTAGGAGAGGAAGGTGATTGCGACGCACCATCCGATCGCGAGTATGGCGTTGTTCCCGATCGCTTCGCCGAGAAGAAGTCCTCGAAGAGTCTCGATGATCGGAGTGAACGGCTGATACTCGGCAAACCATCGCAGCACGGTCGGCATCGAGTCGGTGGGGACAAATCCGCTTCCCAGGAAAGGTAAGAGGATCAACACCATTGGAAGATTACTGGCCGTCTCGACGCTCTTGCTGACGAGGCCGAAGGCAACGGACAACCAGATCATCGCGATGGAGACCAGGATGAGGAGAGCAAACGCGGCAACCCACTCCACGAAGCCTGCAGTAGGCCGGAAGCCGACGGCTATCGCCACGGCGATGACTACAACGAGGCTCACGACCGTCTGAAGGAGACTGCCGAGAACGTGACCGGTCAGGACGGACGTGCGCGTGATCGCCATCGTGCGGAATCGTGCAATGATCCCCGCGGTCATATCGGTTGCGACGGAGATGGCAGTACCTTGTGCCGCTGATGCCACAGTCATCAGAATAATCGCCGGTGCAACGTAATTGACATACTCGGCTCGGCCGCCACCGCCTGGGCCGAGGCCGTTCCCGAGCGTTCCGCCGAGCACGTATACGAACAGCAGTAGGAAGACGACTGGCATCCCGACAAGCATCACCGTCATCGACGGATATCGAAGGATGTGTCGAATGCTGCGACGCAGCATGGTTTTCGAGTCCTGATAGGCAAGCGTCATGGTGGTCATCGCGCGTCGGTCCTTTCGGTGGCGGTCAGAGTCAGGAACACGTCGTCCAGGTCCGGTGTGTGCACGGAGAGTTCCTTGACGTCGATCGAGTGAGCGTCGAGTTGGTCGAGAAGAGAGCGCAGCGAGCGGACACCGCCGTCGCTGGGAACCTGCAGGACATAGGCGGCATCGTCACGGGTAGACTCGTCGAAAACAGCAGCAGCAGAGTCGAGTTGGTCTCGGTCGATGAAGTGAAGACGAATGTGGCCGCCGGGAATGCGTCGTTTGAGTTCCGCTGCCGTACCTTGGGCGACTATCCGTCCCTGATCGAGGACGGCGATGTGGTCGGCCAGTTGATCGGCTTCCTCGAGGTACTGCGTCGTGAGGAAGATGGTGACACCGCCCTTGACCAACTCCCGGATGATCTGCCACATGGTGCGTCGACTCCGGGGATCGAGGCCGGTGGTGGGCTCGTCCAGGAAGATGATCTCCGGTCGTCCGATCAACGTCATTGCCAGGTCGAGCCGTCGGCGCATTCCGCCCGAGTACGTCGACGCGAGTTTGTCCGCGGAGTCCTGCAGATCGAACATCTCCAGGAGTTCGTCAGTGCGAGTGCGGCGTTCGTCCTTGCCGAGGTGGTGAAGATCGGCCATGAGGAGAAGGTTTTCCTCGCCGGACAGGTAGTCGTCTACCGCCGAGAATTGTCCGGTGACACCGATGCGCGAACGCACCGCGTCAGGATCGTCGGAAGGGTTGTACCCGGCGATGCGGATGTCGCCGCCGTCTGCGGGAACGAGGGTCGAGAGGATTTCCACGATGGTGGTCTTGCCGGCGCCGTTGGGGCCGAGGAGTGCAAAGACGGTTCCGCGGTCGACAGAGATGTCGATTCCGTCCAGTACCGTCTTGTCGTCGTAGGCCTTCTTCAGACCCGTCGCGGTGATGGCTGGTTTACGGGACATCAGCGTTCCTTTCGCTAGATCTTCTTGTTGGATTCTTCTCGGGGCTCCGAACGTCGAATGACGATGTCGCCGTAGCTGGTTTGTGCCCGGACGTCTACCCGGCGTTCGGTGGAAGCCGGACCGTGCGTGGCATTCATCTGGTTGTCGACGCGGCCGAAGGACGTATGAGCGTCGAATCGTGCGGCGGTTCCGGATCGAACGCCGATATGGATTCGCCCGGCGGCCGTCTTGGCGGATACGACTCCACTCTCGATGGTCTCGAAACGGATGTCGCCGTTGGCGGTTGCGGCACTCGCGTCGGATTCGGCGTGTTCGACGGCGACGCTTCCGTTGGCGGTCTTCGCCTTCAGCGCGCCGGTGATCGTGCCGATGTTGATGTCGCCGTTGGAATTCTTGACCTCCGCGTTGCCGTCGACGCGGCCGATGCGGATGCTTCCGGACCCGGTGCTCGTGTCGATGTCACCGGCCACATGCTCGACGATGATCGCTCCGGCGCCGGTGCTGACGTTGAGCGGTCCGGTCGTGTCCAGTGTGCAATCTCCGGCCGAGACCTTCACGCGTGAGCGTCCGAGAGTGCCTTCGGCGCGCAGGCTGGCAACTGCTGCAGTGCCTTCGAGTTCCGAGCCGGAGGGAAGCTGAACGGCGATGTCGACAGATCCTGTCTTCCCGAAAATGCCGAGACCGCGCTGTTTCGGAGTCTTGATCTGTAGCCGGCCACCTGCGAATTCGACGCGCGTTTGTTCGGCGACTCGAACGTCTACCTCGCGAGACGAGTTGCTGGGCAACACTTCCACGACAGTGTCGTTGCGGCTGCTCGCAGCGATCCGGATGTGTCCGACTGCCACGTCGAAGTTCAAGGTGATGGGGTCAGGTGTGCTGAATGTAGGCATGGTGATACTCCCGATGAGGTTGTCTCGGTTGGTGATAGAGGGTCGTGCGAAAGGTGAAGCCGGTGTCAGTGCACCCAGCCGCTGAAGCTCTCGGAGCCTTGGGACGTGCGCTGTCTCGGAGTGCTTCTGCTCATGCCGCCTTCCAGCGCAGTTGCAGCCGAGCGAACCAGCCACGCGTTCACGGAGATCCCGGCTTCCTTGGCCGCCGCCTCGATCCGGTCTTTGAGGTCTTGCCCCAGCCTCAAGTTGATTCGAGTCATCGAGGCGTCGTCGGACTCCGTGACGGGGCGCGGAGCCGGAGTCGGTTCCTCTTCGGCGGGGGCCGGAGCCGGTTCGCTGATGGCTGGTGCCACCACGAATTCGGGTTCGCGTCCCCGTAGGCGCAGGTCCACCGAGCCCGGGGCGAGGTCACGCGTGATCTCGGCGGCTGCCGCAGACAATGCGTCGAGAAGGGTGAGTCGCACTGCTGATTCCAGCGGTGCGGTCAAACGATCGGCGAGGGCCTTTGCGTCTTCTCCGCCTGCTTCGGCCGCCACCGCGAGTTCGTGGCGAAGGTTGTCTACGTACGGTGTCAAGTCCATGGCATCACTATGGCACCACTTTGATGCCATAGCAATAGTTTGGTGGCACATTCGTGTGAGTTTGATGAGAAGTGCCAGGTCATCGGGGTGGTTGGCGCTTCGATTCTCGGCAGGCTGGCACACTCGTAAGGGTGAGTCCTGCCGAACCCAACCGTCGCCGCCGTATCTTGCTCTGGATTGCCGGGGTGCTCGGCGTCGTGATCGTGGTCGGGGCGGTTGTCGTCGCGGTCGCGCCTTCGCGGTATCTGCCCTGGGACACTGCCGAGTTCCCGACGGTCGACGCCAGTTCGGTGACTGCGGACCAGGCTCGAGTGCTCGAACTGCTGCAATCCGAGCACGAGCGGGACCGTCCGGGCACTTTCTATTCCGACGGTATCGACGAAGAATGGTGCGCCGATTTTGTCAGCTGGATCATGAGGGAAGCGGGTAGACCGCTGTCGAACCCGAACTCCGGAAGCTGGCGTATCCCGGGGGTGTACACCTTGCAGGAGTATTACCAGGGAATCGGCGCGTACGCCGAGAACGGTAGCGGGTACACCCCGAGCGTGGGTGATGTGGTGATCTACGACAGTTCGAGATGGGTAGGTCAGCACACCAACATCGTTGTGGCAGTGGACGGTGACTCGGCGATCACGGTCGGCGGCAACGAGTTCGGCAAGGTGCGGGTCCATGATCTTCACTGGCAATCCGACTCCGCCGTCGTGGGGTTCGGAAAACTTCACCCCTGATCGCTGTGGTTCGAGGTCAGGGCAAACCATCGAGCGGATGCACGTGCCTCGCCGCCGGCGTCGATGTGCAGCGTGTTCGTGCCGGTTCGCACGCTCACCTGCTCACCTCTCTTGACGGGCTGGGTGTACTCGAGGATCGCGCGAAAGGGTTCGCTTCGTAATTTTTCAGGCAGTGCATCTTCCACGGGTTGCCAATAGATCGCGTTGTTCACGTGATCGAAAGGGTCGAAATCGCTCGAGCGCAACGGGAATGGAGAATCCGCGTAATCGTCGGTGTCGGGGTCGATCCACCGACGCCAGTGAAGATGCTCGTCCACGGCCGTCGATGCCAGGGCAGCGGTGAACTTTTCACTGATGGTTGCCGGCATTCCGGTTTTCGGGTCGATGTTGATCCAGAATGCCTCGGTCTCGATCAATCCACCGCTGTCGGACCTGATCCGAACCCGCATCGAACACCACTTGCTGGAGAGTCCGGAACACCAGCGCTGCAGATGAACTCGATCCGGCCAGACGACGGGTTCGAGTACGTCGATCACCGTCCTTCGCACCATCCACAGCGGGTGTGTATCCATGGCGCCGCGGTCGACGAGATTGTCGAAGCCCGCGTCTTGGAGGTAGCGCGCGATCGCGTCGAGGCGCAGTTGCTTGTCGGTGTGGATGTCGCCCGTACGCACCGGCCAGGAGACCTGGAAGATGCTGCCGGTTGTCGGTAGTTCGGCCATCGCTACGTGATCGTCGACTTTTGTACGGTTCATCGGATGTGGACTCCCGGTGTTCGCTTATCCGGTCGGGTGGCTTCACGCTTGCGTTACCCGATGGAGGGATCTTGAACCATCTAAGTTCAGTGTTTTCTGAATACAGATTTCGATGTACTGTCGTACGTATGGATGTCGAGGGCGTAGATGTGGTGACCAACGTGGCGGTGCTTGCGAGGTTCGGGCATGCCTTGTCCGACGAGACTCGGACACGGATACTGCTCGAACTGAAAACCGCCCCTCGGTATCCGTCCGACCTCGCTGAAACACTGGCTGTGACCAGGCAGAAGCTGTCCAATCATCTGGCTTGTCTGCGCGGTTGTGGCTTGGTAGTGGCCGTCCCGGAAGGGCGCCGGACCAGATACGAACTCGCCGACGCACATATCGGTCAGGCCCTCGACGACCTGCTCGGGGTCGTACTCGCGGTGGATCCGTCGTACTGCCCGGACAGTGAATCAGAAGGATGCTGCTGATGGTTGCGCCCGTTGACGGTGGCGGCCTCTCGACTGCCCGGCGTGCGCTCTTGTCGAGACGAATTCGCATCTTCGTGGCGATCACCATCAGCTACAACGTCGTCGAAGCGATCATCGCGCTGGCGGAGGGCACACGGGTGTCGTCCGCAGCACTGTTCGGTTTCGGCCTCGATTCGGTGATCGAAGTGTCCTCGGCGGCAGCGGTTGCCTGGCAGTTCTCGGCTCCGGATCCGACGAGCCGTGAGAAGACGGCACTGCGAGTGATCGCATTCTCGTTCTTCGGGCTCGCTGCGTACGTCTCGTTCGACGCGATTCGGTCGCTGTTCGGTCTGGGTGAAGCGCAGCACACGAGCGTCGGAATAGTATTGGCTGCAGTGAGTTTGGCGATCATGCCGGCTCTGTCCTATGCGCAACGCCGAGCAGGTCGGGAGTTGGGTTCGCTTTCGGCGGTCGCGGATTCGAAGCAGACGCTGCTCTGCACCTACCTTTCTGCGGTCTTGCTGGTCGGTTTGCTGCTCAACTCGGTGCTCGGCTGGTCGTGGGCGGACCCGATTGCGGCACTGGTGATCGCCGTCATCGCCGTGAAGGAAGGCATCAACGCGTGGAAGGGTGATCCGTGCTGCCCGGTTGTGGCGGTGCCCGAGAGCGGTGACGAGTGCGACTGCTGCTGAGTGAGCACAGGTTCAATTGAGTGAACACCGTCTGCAGCGCGTCGGAGAGGGTGCTCACTCGATGAAAGGGGTGCCACCTTCTGCGCGGGTCTTGATGTGCGCGGCGCGTTGCTCGAGAAGACGGCGCAGATACGGGCCGACAGCCAACCTCAGTGCCAGGTGTCCGAGCACGCCGAAAGGGGCCGTAACCGTGAAGCGGTCATGCATCCGCGTCCACCCACCCGGCTGATCGTCGAAGACGTGCTCATGTTGCATTGCGGCAAACGGGCCGCGGACCTGCTCGTCTGTGAACGAGTACGGACGGTTGTACTGCGTGATTCGGCTTGTCATCGAGAATCTCCACCCGAAATGCCGAGCAGTGAACGACACCTCGTCGCCCTCTCCCAGCGTCGATCTACCCGTACTGGTGACTGCCACCTCATCTGTTGCGCTGAGCGAGGCGGAGTGTTCGTCCATGTCGAGTTCGAGATCGAAGATCACTGCTGGTGGAGCGTAGATATCGGTAATCACGACCACGGTGTGTTGCACAGTGCCAGTCTGCCAATGTTGGTTTGCGACGCCGACAAGCGGGTACGGGTCGGTGACCTGCGGTTCATCCGCGACGGGTGATGTTTTCGCTTCCCAGCCCCTCGAGACTGAGTATGGGAAGTGCATTCTGTCGAAAGGAACGCTGATGACTGCTCCACCGCGGGAACCCGCGAATCACCCTGTCCGGCAGGGTTTCGCGGTAGGTACGACGTTTGCAGCAGCAATTCTGCTGCTCACCGCAGGCATTGTCGCTCTGCTTCAGGGCATTGCGGCGGTCGCCGACAACAATCTGTTTGTCGTGGGTATCAACTACACGTACAAGTTCGACATCACGACGTGGGGCTGGATCCACATCATCTTGGGCATCATCGGAATCGTGGTGGCTCTCGGCCTCTTCACCGGTGCAGTGTGGGCCAGGGCGGCGGCGATAGTCATTGCGTCGCTCTCGATCATCGCCAACTTCTTGTGGATGCCGTACTACCCGCTGTGGTCGATCCTGGTCATCGCGCTCGACGTCGTTGTGATCTGGGCCGTCGCGACCTGGGACACAGACAGAGTCTAGGCGCCGAACAACTCGAGAGCAGTTGGTCCCGACCGAATCGACTCGGTCGGGACCATCGCTCGTGCGCGGGGGACGATCCGACGGAGGGCCGGCTCGGATCAGTCGGCTCGGATCAGTCTGGGAGCCTTCGTAGTTCGGCTACGGTCAAGCCGAGGGAATCGAGGCGGGCCATGATGCTTCGCATAGCAGTGTGATCCGCGACGGGCCCGTACAAACTGGTGAATCCGCCGGCTGCACTGGCAACGCTGAGTTCGGGAAACGCCGCTTTGACGCGGTCCGACACTTCGCCGTCGATGAGGAATTGATACCGAGTGGGAGCATTCATCAGTGTCCGCTCCATTTCGTAGGGCCATGAGGTTCGGTCAGTACCGCGTCGAGCCTCGAAATCACGTGTGGTCAGGGGCAATCGGCGTCGCCGCTCGATCCAGGACTCCGTATCCGTGAGATCCAGTCTTGCTCCCACACGCTCCCGAGGCGTCATCCCCAACGGGTGAATGTCATCGCGGCTCCGTTCATCCCTTTTGTGTGAGGCTGCGAAGGAACGTCACCCCTAGTGTCGACCGGGAGAGAGAAGAGGTCGGCATGGGATCTGTCATCGGGGATCTTCTACCCTTAGCGGTCGGTGTTGCGGTATCGCCCATCCCGATCATCGCGGCGATCTTGATGTTGTTGTCCAAGCGAGCCGGTAGCACCAGCGTCGGATTCGCCCTGGGCTGGATACTCGGAATAGTTGTCGCCACTGTGATCTTCGTGCTCCTGTCCAGCAAGCTCGGCGACTCCGAAGGCGATCCCTCTGCGACGGTGTCGTGGATCAAGCTGGCGTTGGGTGTGTTGCTGCTTGCGTTCGGAGTGAAGCAATGGCGTGGGCGCGGTGGCGAGCATGAAACCCCGAAGTGGATGCAAGCCATCGACGACATGACCGCTGCCAAGGGCCTCGGCTTGGGCTTCGCGCTGGCAGCGATCAATCCGAAGAATCTGATGATGTGTATCGCGGCTGGAATCTCGATCGGCTCTGCGTCATTGGGCTCCGGCGAAGTAGTCGTCGCGGTTCTGGTTTTCACCATCATCGCTGCCTCGACAGTGTGCGTGCCCGTGATCGGTTACCTCGTTGCAGCGGAGCGACTGCGCGGTCCGCTGGCCAAGCTGAAGGTGTGGTTGCAGGACAACAACGCCACTGTGATGAGTGTGTTGATCCTGGTTATCGGTGTTGTTCTCATCGGTAAGGGCATCGGCGGTCTCTGACAACGGGAGGTAGTTATGGGATCGCTGCTACTGCAACAGATCCCGCTGGCACTCGGTATCATCATGAGCCCGCTGGCGGTTGTCGCCGTTGTCGCCGTGCTCTTTTCCGAACGAGCGCGTCTCAACAGCATCGCGTATCTGATCGGGTGGTATCTCGGAATAGTTGTCGCCCTGGCCGGGTCGTACATCATCTTGACCGCACTCCAAGTTCATCAGAGAACACACCCACCCCTGTGGGTGCCCATCCTCCACCTCGTTCTCGGCGTGACGTTGCTCGCGGGTGCCTGGTTCGTCTACACGCGTAGTCGGCGCGGAGTACAGGCAATGGCGGCTGCAGTGGCTCCGGGAGACGTTGTCGCGGCGGCCCCTCAACTGCCGAAAATGCTCCAGTCGGTAGAACACTTCCAGCCGATGCGATCGGGTGTGCTCGGGTTCGCGCTGTTCGTTCTCAATCCCATCGACATGTCCTGTGCGATTGCCGCTGCCATGAACTTTCGCCTCAGCACCGTGGCGCCGACGTCGCAGATCGTCTCGGCCGTGATTTTTTCTCTCGTGTCCGTGACCTCGGTCGCCGTGCCTGTCGCCCTTCTCCTGATCAAGAAGGAGGAGGCCACCGAACCGCTGCAGAAGATCCGCACCTGGATAGCCACCAACACGCACTTGCTGAACGTCGGGCTCCTCGTCCTGATCGCGGCGATGCAGATCAGTAAAGGGGTGCAAGGGCTATGAGTGCTCCGCACACACGGACGTGGTGGGTCTTCGGATCACTGTCCGACTATCAGCGAGGCTGGCTTCGACCAGACATCATCGCCGGCCTCACGGTGTGGGCTGTCCTTGTCCCGGAAGCGCTCGCGTACGCCACCATCGCCGGAGTTCCGCCGGTGGTCGGGCTCTACGCTGCAGTTCCGTCACTGATTCTGTATGCAGCAGCTGGTAGTTCGCGGCATCTGATCGTCGGACCGATGTCGGCCACTGCCGCGTTGTCCGCGGCGATGATCGCTCCACTGGCGTCGGGAGACGACACCAGATTTGTCGCGTTGTCGGTCGGGCTCGCGATAGTGACCGGACTCGTCGGATTGCTCGCAGGATTCATGCGCCTCGGATTCATCGCATCCTTCATCTCCGAGCCGGTTCTCAAGGGATTCATAGTCGGTTTGGCGCTCACGATCATCATCGGTCAAGTACCCAAACTCCTGGGCGTGGACAAGGGCGAGGGGAACTTCTTCGTCCAGGCGTGGACGGTGATCAAGGAACTTGGCGAGGTCGACGGTCCGACGGTGGTCATCGGATTGCTCAGCTTGGCAATGGTTCTGGGAGTCAAGCGATGGCTCCCGCTGGTGCCAGGTTCGCTTCTGGTTGTGCTACTGGGGATTACCGCAGTGGCGCTGTTCGGACTCGATGACCGTGGCATCGACATCGTGGGACACATCGATTCGGGCTTGCCGACTATGGGCCTGCCGAGTGGAGTAGGAGCCGAGGACTACCTCGACCTCGTGGGGCCGGCCGTCGGTGTTCTACTCATCGGTTTCGCCGAAGGTCTCGGCGCTGCGAAGACATACGCGGCGAAGGCCGGATACACGATCGACGCCAATCGGGAACTGGTAGGACTGGGGGCCGCCAATCTCGGATCGGGCATCTGCTCGGGAATGGTGGTCAACGGCAGCCTCTCGAAGACGGCTGTCAACGGGGGAGCGGGTGCCAAATCACAGGTCAGCGGGTTGGTGGTCGCCGCATTGACGCTGCTGACACTGCTGTTCCTGACTGGGTTGTTCGAGAAACTACCGGAAGCGACGCTATCGGCGGTGGTGATCGCCGCAGTGATCGAACTAGTGGATTTCTCTTCTCTCGCAGCGCTGTACCGGGTCTGGACGAAGCGATTGGGCAGCATCTACGGGCACGCCGCTCGGGCCGATTTCGCCGCCGCTGTCGCGGCGATGTTCGGAGTTCTCCTGTTCGATACCTTGCCCGGTCTGATCATCGGAATCGTCGTCTCGATGCTGCTGCTCCTGTATCGAGTCTCCAAACCGCACGTGGCTGCTCTGGCCAAGGACGGCACGCGCTGGGTCGACACCAGCAGCCATCCTGATCTGAGGACACTCGACGGCGTCGTGGTGGTCAGGGTCGAATCCGGACTCTTCTTCGCGAATGCCGATCACGTGCGTGATCAGATCACCGGCATGGTGACTACCGGGACCACGACGGTCATTCTCGACGCCGAGACTTCACCGTTCATCGACGTCAGCGCGGCCCAGATGTTGGCTCAGCTTCGAGATTCGTTGGCTCGCAAGAATGTGAGCTTCCGGGTGGCCCGCGACATCGGTCAGTTCCGCGATGTCTTGTCCGGGGCTGACGAGGGTGCGCTGAAGGTCGACGTCTATCCGACCGTCTCGCAGGCACTCGAGGGCCGGGACAACACTTCAGCGTGACGTCCGCAGCCAGATTCCCAGTGGCCCCGCATCTTTTGCGACCGATCCGACGATCGACGACGCGACCACCACGATGGCAGAGAAGATGAACAGCCACCCGATCACGGTGAACATCACGCCGAGAAGGCCGAACTCGTCCTGAGACGTCTTGGTCATCCGCGGCAGAAATAGAGTGCCGGCCACGTGCAGTCCGGTCAGACCCGTCGCGGTGAGCAAGCCGGACCCGACACACATACGAGTGGTCATGCGATTGGCGGTCAACAGCATGGGCACGGCAGTCCAGACCAGTGCCCACACTGCGTAGACCGCAACAAATTCCAGGAGACTGCCCACCCTCGGAACGGCATTCAGTTCGCGGCACAGCGCAGCACCGACCACTGACGCGGCGACGACGAACACGACCGCGATCCACCGCCATGCCTGGCGAAGTGTCGCTGTCGGCACACTCCAGATTCGTCCGTACATCCGGCCAAGGGCGCGAGCGTAGGACGTGGAACTGATCAACAGCATGAGCAAGCCGACAATCCCGAACGCGGCCGCAGTGGAGGTGTCGGTCATCACGGCGTCGGGAAGCTGCACCCCGAGGTCGTCTCTGGCGACATCGGCCAAGGGCTTCAACTTTTCCAGGGTGGACGCTGCGATCATCACCGGCAGCAAGGACGTGAACGCCTGGGCTGCCAAAGTCATGGCGCTGTCGACGAGTCCGACTTCGAAGACGTCGATCGTCGCGTCGGTAGCCAACCGTCGGCTTGGTGTGCGTCTCGCCCAGACGGTCATTCGATCGCGCGTATCGGAGTACAGCTTCGGGGGCATGGAAGCAGTCTTGCTCAGATGAGTCCGCCGCGGCGCGCAGCCTTGAGTGCGTCGCGTCGGTTACTTACTTCCAACTTCCGATAGATCCCGCGTAGATGCGTCTTGATGGTGTTGACGGACAGGAACAGCGTGTCGGCGATCGACTCGGTGGTGTCTCCCGAGGCCAGTTCGCGCAGCACGGTGTATTCGCCCGGTGTGAGGATCGGTGCACTCACCAGCTCTTGTGGACGAATGCGGTTGCGTACCTGTTCGGCAAAAGCCTCCTGATCGCCGAAGTGCCCACTGAACTCGTCGAAGATCGGACGCAGTGACGCGCCGTAGTCGAGGAAAGGTCGCAACAGCCCACCGGTTTCTGCGGCTCGCAGGGCTTTGTGCAGCGAACGAAACGACTTGCGCTCGTGACCGGTGGCAGCGTGGATCCCAGCCTCGAGTGTCCAGGCGTAGACGGTGTGGGCGAGCACAGGCTCTTCGGTGGATCCGAGGGCTTCGGAAACCTCGACGAGTGCTTCTGCGAACTTGTTGGACGAGAAAGCCACGGCAGCTCGCGCCAGGTGTATCTCGGAAGTCTCGCCGAACTGATCAGCCGCATCGCGCACGAGTCGGCCGGCCCATTCCACTTCGCCGACCGACAGGCATGCGTTCACGACCGGTGGGAGTAGGGCAAGAGTCGCCAATGAGAAGGTGCGCAGTGCGATTGCGCTGAGCATCGCATCGCGGACGTCGGCAGCGGTCGACCGTCGATCGGCCGCGTCGCCGAGACTGTGGAGCCCGAACGTGACGACGGTGTGCCACCCGAATGCCGGGACGCTGGCGCCGAGAACATCTGTGCTCCGGTAGTTTCCGATAGTCGGTATGCGGTACGGAAGTTCGCTGGTGGCGCAGAGATATGCAGCGAAGGCCACCACGGACGCGGACAACTCGTACTCCGCCGTCGTTGTGATTCGGTGTTCGACCGCGTAGTCGATGGCGTAGGTGGAGTGTGCCCTCATCGCCTCGATGTCCCCGCTGAGTGAGGCGACAAATCCTAGCCCGGTCAGTGCCTTCAGTACGAATCGCGACCTGCCTCGTAGTGTTCCGAGCGCGACCGCCTGGGTGTATTCGACAGTTGCCCTGTCGAACTCACGTTTGAGTAGGAGGGCCGTCGCTACCTCGAGGTGAGCGTAGGCTTCGACGTCCGAGTGAGTGCTGTTCTGACGCCGCACCAGGCGCGAAACCAATGGATTGTTGTCAGAAGTTGGCGAAGCGCAGGAGATTTCCAGACTCATGGCCAGGAACAGAGGGTCGTCTGCAATGGGCGGATGAGTTGCCGCGAGAAGGTCGAGGCACGTTGTCGCAGAGGTCATGTCACCGGAATGGAGGGCGGCCGCAGCCAGGACCAGGCGGGTGATCGGAGATTCGGAGACCTGCGTCGGCGCGGATTCGAGCACTCGGACGACGTCTCCGCTGTGCCCGTCGAGTACGAGGCCCAGTCCGCAGCGCTCGAGAAAAGCGAGGATGCGGCACGGGTCGCCGATCGACACCTCGAGTTCGAGCGCCTCGAGTTCGAAGTGATGACTCTCGAACCAGGTTGCTGCTCGAAGGTGCGCGCGATTTCTCTCCTCGTGATCGACCCGACGGAACTCTGCGCGGAGGTGTTCGAGGAGAAGGGGGTGGTAGCTGAACCACGTGGTGTGGTCAGCGGAGTCGGTCCGCGTCACGGGGAAGTTGTATTGAATCAGAGCGTCGATCTCGGACCGCGCATTCGAATCGGTCAACGTTTCTGCGAGTTGAGCAGAGAACGAATCGACGACGGATGTCCGCAACATGAATGTCGTGACATGCTCGGGCAAGGATGTCAGGACCTCGTCGACGAGGAAGTCGGCGATCGGGCGCGGCGTATGGGTGAACTCGTTCAATGCATCACCGATGTCGCTCCGGCCTGCCAGGAACGCTGCGGTCAGGCGAACAACAGCGCCCCACCCCTTGGTGAAGTTCTCGACGATTGCGAGCTCGTCGTCGCCGAGGGTGATGTCGTATTCGCCGAACATCGCAGTGATCTCGGTGCGGTCGAAGGCGAGATCGGTGGATGCGAAGCGAGTGAGTCGGCCATCGAGCGCGAGACGATGCCAGGTGAGCGGAGGTTCGTATCGAGCAGCGACGATGATCGACAGATTGTCCGGCGTGTGCGTGAGTATCTGGTCGAGAAGACCGATCGACATCGGATCGTGAAGTGTGTGCACATCGTCGAGGATCAGCGTCGTTCGGCGATCGTGAGCTTCGACGGTTTCCGCGAAGTGCGCGAGCCACTGTTCGACGGGTCGTCTCGATCCCGCCTGTGCCGGGAACCCTTGCCCGGTGGGCGCGCGACCGGCCGGGTCGAGAGGCGTCGAGATGGCCTCGGCGAGGGATTCGCACAGCACCGACACGTTGTTGTCGCGCTCGGCCAACGTCAGCCAGGCGAGGTCCACGTCAGGGGACGCCCGCGAATACTCACGAGCCCAATTCGCCAGCAGCAGGGTCTTTCCCGCTCCGGCCGGTGCAGAAAGCAGCCCGACGGACCCGGGCCCCGAGCCCTCGGTAGTGGTGGACGCGGTGAGTTTCTGGTGCAACCGGGGACGTGGAACCAGTCCCTTGATTGCAGAGGGTGGGTGAAAGCGCCCGCTGACAGGCGCGTCCGACGCGTGAGTGTGCCCGACGCGGTGAGACGCGTCGAGCGTCACTGCAGCGGCATCACGAAATGGGCTGCTCATCCGACTCCTGTTCGACTGGCTGCACTGGACGTGACCGCTGGATCGACATACGTAACGAGTTAGATGATGTGAAACTACCCAATTCGGACACTTGTTAAGCGTCCAAATCAAAAGATTCGGACCAAAGTCCCTGATTTAGCGAGGGGTGCGTTCGAACTACGACGGCGTCGCCAGTGCTACCGCCTGAATGGCGGGGTGCGAGCAAACCTCGAATATCGGTCGAATGCCTTTTCCAGGCCCACGAGATCCGGATCTGACAACAAGGCCGCCAGAAGTACACGTGCCTGACCGGCCCGAAGATCGGTGGAAAATACAGCGCCTGCGGCGATCAAGTCGTGGCCGCCGCCACCACCTCCGTAAACCGGGGAGATTGGCCCCGAGGGCACACGAGTTGTCACTACCACCGGAATGTGAGCGCCTACGCAGTCTCGGACGGCCTCGACGATCGTCGGATTGGCATTTCCCGAACCGAGTCCGTCGAGAACGAGTCCATTTGCCCCGGCGCTCACGCAAGCGTCGATCTGTACGCGGTCTGCCCCGGGATACACGGCGATGATGTCGACGCGGGTGTTCGAAATGGGATGCCACGGCAATGGTTCGGGAGTGTGCAGCAGTGCCGGATCGATGCGCAAGGAGCGGAAGGCATCAAGTGCCGTGGTGTCGGCCTTTCGCGTACCTGCGGCCGGGTGGACCGAACCGCCGAAGGCGATGAGGACACCACGTCCCCGCGACGAGATGTCGAGTCCGGCCGCGATCGCCGCGGCCAGATTCGAACGAGCGTCGGACTCGGGATGGTCGAAAGTGCGCTGCGCCCCGGTGAAGACCACCGGACGTCGGTCGTCGTGGTGCAGGTCCAACAAGAACGCAGTTTCCTCCATCGTGTCGGTGCCGTGAAGCACGACCACCGCGTCGAGTCCAGGATCCTTCAATTCGTCGGCTACGGCGTCGCGAACACGATCCATGTCCGCGAAGGTCATGCTCGAGCTGTCCTTCGACATCACGTCCACGACTCGAAGATCGATGTCGGTCTGCTCATTGCCGAGCAGATCTGCACCGGTGATTGCGGGCCGACTGATTCCGTGCGCATCTCGGGTGCTGGCGATGGTGCCACCAGTGGTGACGACTGCGACTTTCGACACTGAGGTCCTTTCACGTCAAGCTGCGGGTCGATGGATGGCCAACTCGCGAATGCGATTCCTGGCGCCGTACCAACCAATCATCAACAGCGGTGCGATGATCGCGATGGAGCCGACGGTCCATGTTCCAACAGGGTTGTCGAATGCCATCAATACGATAACGACCGCAAGAAAAACCAGTGTCGCGATCCCGGTGTACGGTGCGCCGAATATGCGGAAGGGAGGGCGGGTGACTTTGCCTTGTTTCGCAAGTTGCCAGAGCTTCAACTGGCACAACACTATGACTGCCCACGCACTGATGATGCCGAGGGCTGCAAGATTGAGGACTATTTCGAAGGCTTGCGCTGGGACAACAGCATTGAGCCCGACGCCGAACAGGATGACCACGCCGGTGAGTGCGATTCCCCCGTACGGCACTCCGGCTTTGTTCATTTTGGCAGCGAAGGCAGGCGCCGAGCCTGCCATCGCCATCGAATGGAGTATTCGTCCGGTCGAATACAATCCGGCGTTGAGGGAAGACAAGGCTGCCGTGAGAACGACCAGATTCATGATCGCATCCGCGCCTTGGATGTTGATCGAACCGAAGAATGTGACGAATGGACTTTCACCGGCGTGGTACTCCGTGTACGGGAGCAACAGCGAGAGCAGTAGTACCGATCCCACGTAGAAGACGAGGATCCGAATGATCACTGTGTTGATTGCCTTGGGTATCACCTTCCGGGGATTTTCGGTCTCTCCGGCCGTGGTTCCCACGAGTTCAATTGAGGCGTAAGCGAACACGACGCCCTGAATCACCACGACTGCCGGAAGTATTCCGTTGGGGAACAGCCCACCACTGTCGGTGATCAGGCTGAATCCGGAGGAATGTCCTTCGATGGGTGTGCCGAAGAGTACGAAATAGACACCGAACCCGAGGAACGCGGTCAACGCAACGACCTTGATCAACGCGAACCAGAACTCCAGCTCTCCGAAGACCTTCACGGACACCAGATTCAGTCCGAGAACCAACACCACCGCGATCAGAGCGAACATCCACTGATCGATGTGCCCCAGTGGCGCCCAGTACTTCTTGAAGAAGTTCATGTACAACGCCACAGCCGTGACATCGACCACGGCAGTCATTGCCCAGTTCATCCAGTACAGCCAACCCGCAGCGAAAGCCATCTTCTCGCCGAAGAATTCGCGTGCGTAGGAAACGAAGGATCCCGAAGTCGGTCGGTGCATCACCAGTTCGCCGAGTGCCCTCAGGATCAGGAAGGCGAAGAACCCGCACAGCGCGTACACGAGAACCAAGGCCGGGCCCGCCTGTTGGAGTCGCCCTCCCGCACCCATGAAAAGGCCTGTTCCGATCGCACCACCGATCGCGATCATCTGAATCTGTCTGGGGCCGAGCGCCTTCTGATATCCGAGATCCTCTTCAGCGGCAACCTCGGCGTGGGGTGTCTCTTCCCGTTCGACGGTCATCAAACCTCCTCCGCAACGGCGGTAGCATGAGGCTTCTCGCCCGCAACGCGGAGATTGGCGAGATGTTCGGGGCTGAGCAACCGATCGAGTTCCTCGCGGTCGAGCAGGCCCGCTTCGATCACGAGATCGGCGACGCGACGCCCGGAAATCAACGCCTCCTGGGCAATCCGTGTGGACGCGGTATATCCGATGTAGGGGTTGAGCGCGGTGACGAGGCCGATGGAGTCTTCGACTCGCGCGCGCAACAGTTCGGTGTTGGCCGTGATACCGAGTACGCACCGGTCCGCCAGAATGCGGCAAGCCGCACCGAGGTGTCGCATTCCTTCGGACAGTGAGTGCACGATGATCGGCTCGAAAGCGTTGAGTTGGAGTTGCCCGGATTCCGCAGCCATCGTAATCGTCACGTCATTGCCGATGACTTCGTACGCGACCTGATTGAGGACCTCGGGAATTACCGGATTGACCTTGCCCGGCATAATCGACGAACCTGCCTGCACCGGCGGCAGATTGATCTCGTTCAATCCGGCTCGCGGACCAGAAGAGAGCAGCCGAAGATCGTTGCACACCTTGGACAACTTCACAGCGACCCGCTTGAGTACGCCGGAGAGGTGGACGAACTGGCCCACGTCTTGGGTCGCTTCGACCAGATCCGTTGCCAACACCAGCGGCAGCCCGGTTAGTGCGCCCAGGTCGGAACAGGCCACCTCGGCGTAGCCGGCAGGCGCGTTGAGACCGGTGCCGATAGCAGTGGCGCCGAGGTTGATCTCGTGAACGAGAAGAGCAGCCTCAGCCAGGCGCGCTCGATCCTCCTCGATCATGACCGCGTAGGTGCCGAACTCCTGACCCAGAGTCATCGGCACGGCGTCCTGCAGTTGGGTGCGTCCCATCTTCACTGTGTCGGCGAACTCGAGAGATTTGGTCGTGAACGCATTCTGGAGTACACGAAGTGCATCCAGCAGGTCCTCGATAGCGAAGATCGTCGAGATGTTGACGGCCGTGGGGTAGACGTCGTTGGTCGATTGGCTCAGGTTCACGTGCTCATTGGGGTGAAGTCGTTCGTAGTCGCCGCGCCGGTGGCCGAGGATTTCCAATGCGCGATTGGCGATTACCTCGTTGGCATTCATGTTCGTCGACGTTCCGGCACCACCCTGGATGACATCCACTACGAACTGTTCGTGCCACCGGCCGTCCACGATTTCCTTGCATGCCTGTGAGATGGCCTCGGCTCGCGGGCCATCGAGGATGCCCAGCTTCTCGTTTGCGCTGGCTGCGGCCCATTTGACGTAAGCGATGCCGCGGATCAGATGCGGGTTCGTGGCAATTGTTCGACCAGTGATCGGGAAGTTCTCCATCGCGCGCAAGGTGTGGATTCCCCAGTACGAATCGGCTGGAACTTCGCGATCGCCGAGCAGATCGTGTTCTGTTCGCGTTTCGAGCACTTGATCAATTCCTCGTGTCTCTTCGCGCAAGCATCACTCTGCGCGGTGGGTGTATTTCGGGATCGCAGCGCTGACGGACAAGTAGTAGACCCGCCCAGCTATCGGGCTATCAGGCTGTCTGACAGGTCTAATTGTTACCTCGCTCACTCCTGCACGTCAACCCGTCACCAGGTGCGATGTTTGACGCGGGACTTCGGCAGTCGCAACAATGACGGCATGAACCTGTCAGACAGCTGGGCCACCAGGCGACCAGTCGCCGCGCGGGTGAGTGCTGCCGAGGCAGTCCTCGCAGACCTTCGTGCCGCAATAGCCTCCGGCGATCTGGCAGTCGGAGAGCGTCTCCCGTCCGAAGCGTCCCTGGCCGAAAGGCACGGGGTCGGTCGATCGGTTATCCGCGAAGCCCTGCGCTCGTGCCACGCCCTCGGGCTCACCGAGACAAAATCCGGGCTCGGCACCTTCGTCGTCAGTGATTCGATAGCGCGAGACCTCGATTTCGGCAGCTATGCGGCCAACGAATTGGTCGAAGCACGGCCTCATGTCGAAATTCCGGCCGCAGGATGGGCTGCGCAACGGCACACCGCGGAGGAACTGGCAGCACTCCGCGGACTGGTTCAGCAGATGCGTGACGAGGACGATCCGCTCGTATGGGTTGCACTCGACGCCCAATTTCACGGACTGATTGCAAAAGCCAGTAGGAATCGTGTCTTCGAGTCGGTAATCGTCGATATCCGTGAAGCGCTGACAAGGCAATCCGAGACACTCAATCTTGTTGCCGGTCGCGAGGAAAAGTCGAACGAGGAACACGAACGAATAGTCGAAGGAATTGCATCCGGGAGTTACGACCACGCCTCCAGGGCGATGGCCGAACACCTGGACGCCGTCAGGGTGACGCTCGAAACACTTGTCCAAGAAAGTGATTCGCTGTGATGGTGCGGCCGCGCAGGTCTGTCCTCGCCTGCGCAATCTTCGCGGCATCGGTGACCGGAGCGTTGGCTGGTTGCAGTTCGTCCGACACCCCGCTGACGCCGACCACCGCGGCGTCAGCGACAACAACGTCAGCGACAACAACGGCAGCTGTACCGCCTACGGGTGTAAATCCACCATCGACGCCGGAATCCGAACGCGCGCTCTTCGATGCTGTGGACCGCAATGATCCCGCAGCTGTTACCGCTGCCCTGACTGCCGGCGCGAACATCGAAGCGCGCGGCGAGGGCGAACGGACTCCACTCGTCGAGGCCACCAAGAACAACGCCGTCGCTGCGGCTTCTACGTTGATTCTTGCCGGAGCTGACGTGAATGCGAAGGACTCCATGCAGGATTCGGCCTTCCTGTATTCCGGAGCCGAGGGATTGAACGAGATTCTGGCACTGACGCTCAGCCATGGCGCGGATGTCGACAGCGTGAACCGTTACGGCGGTACGGCTCTGATTCCCGCGAGTGAACACGCGCATGTCGAGACCGTCCGGATGCTGATTGCTGCCGGGGTACCGGTCAATCACGTCAATGATCCGGGGTGGACGGCGCTTCTCGAGGCCGTTGTGTACGGCGACGGCTCGGCGCGCTACGTCGACGTGATCACTCAGCTTCTCGACGCCGGGGCAGATCCCTCGATCCGGGATGCGTCGGGAAAGACCGCATTGGACAATGCCGAAAGCCGTGGTCAGTCAGACGTTGTGGCGTTGCTGCAATCGCGGAGCTGACGCCAACGAGTCGGGCTCAGCCCGTAGGCCTGTCGAAAGCGTCGGCTGAAGTGTCCGGCGTCGACAAATCCCGCACGGCGCGCAATGGTGGCGATCGGCAGGTCGACGGTAGCGGGTCGAGCCAGTTCGTCCCGAGCCTTCTGCAGGCGCTGGGTGATGATCCACTGCTCGAGCCGGAATTCGTTGTCCGAACAGATCTTGTACAGCTGACGCAGTGAGATGTTGTGGGCGTGGGCAATTCGTGCAGGATGCAGCGCCGGATCGTGAAGGTGTTCGCGGATGTATCTGCGGATCGATGTCAACGTGAGTGCCGATCTCGGAGCGGAGGCGTCGGGATTTGCATGCGCGATCGATGCGACCAAAGCGCGCGCCAGTTCGATCGAGGCCTCGCCCAATTGTTCGGCGGCAGGATCGGTCTCCAACTGATCGGCGCTGCGGAACAATTCACGAACGTGCGCGATCATCAAGGGGTACAGGTTGCTGTGGTGAGGTCGCGTGGCAGCGTCTCGCACGGTGTCGATCGGTAGTCCCAGCCGATCCATCGGAACGTAGAGGCACTGGGAAGCGCCCGTTCCCGTCCAGGAGAAATCGTAGGTCGACGTCAGGTCCGTCATGAGTAGTTCACCGGCCGGGACTCTGCGTTGTTCATCGTGCTGATCTAGATGGCCGATTCCGCTCTCCTGCAGGGCAATCGCGAGAACCGGCATCGACGCTGATCGCACGTGCCGCGGTGTTCTGGTCAATCGCATCCCCGTCGACTCGGAGCGGAACAGTGATGCTGCGCCCAGATTCCACACGTTCATCCGGGCGCTCACGCCCGCCGGATCCTCCAAGTGGATCGCACAGGGAACCGATGCGCGTCCCATCGCGTCGACGAAGGCGTCCGTGCGTTGGTCAGGCTCCAGCACGGAAGTATCCAGGAGCAAAGCCATGCAGCCTTGATGCCCCGGGATGTGGACGCTCAACCAGAATTTGTGCACCGTGAGCCCAGAAGTCTGCACGGACAGTCACGTCCGTCGCAGCAGGTATTTCTAGGATCGAAACGGGCGTGTCCCGGCCTACCGCAGTTTCTCGCTTGCCTACGAGAGTGAAGGAAACGCATGAAGATCTCACGTGTATTCACAGCAGTTCTGGCAATGCTCATGACAGTCGCGGCCGGACTGATCTTCGGTTCCGGTGCTGCGGTGGCAAGCCCCAAGCCAACTGTCGTTCTGGTTCACGGAGCCTTTGCCGACGCGACCAGTTGGGACGGAGTTGCCGCCGACCTACGCTCGCGTGGCTATCGCGTCGTGACGCCGGACAATCCTTTGCGCGGGCCGGCTTACGACGCGTCCGTGATCGAGAAGACGGTTGCGGACATCGACGGCCCCGTCGTTCTCGTCGGGCACTCGTACGGCGGCGCGGTGATCACCAATGTCCACGATCCGAAAGTCCAGTCGCTGGTCTACATCGCGGCGTTCGGTCCGGTGGAGGGTGAGCCGGTACAGATCACGATCGACCCGATTCGATTCCCTGGCAGCCAATTGCTTCCTCCGGCTCTGGGATTGAAGATCGTCGACGATCCTCACGCGATCGGCGGGAAGAACGTCGACGGCTACGTCACGGACGAGTATTTCCATTCCGTCTTCGCTCAAGACGTTTCCGACGAGACGGCGGCAACCATGTTGGCTCACCAGAAGTCCGCCGCTTTGTGGGCGAACCTCGAACTCGGCGGGCCACCGTCGTGGGCGAACACACCGAGCTGGTATCTGGTCGCCGGTGAGGATCGCGTGATCCCAGCTTCGGCGCAGCGGTTCATGGCAAACCGGATGGGCGCGAACACAAGCGAACTCCCGACCTCCCATGCCTCGCTGGTCTCACAGCCAGGGGCAGTGGCAGACGTGATCGTGGCGGCCGCTCACGGGTGAGTGTGCGACCGCCACGAAAGTAGAACAGGGTCAGGCGGAAACGATTACCGAGGAGCCGTGTCCGAACAGACCTTGGTTGGCGGTGATACCGATGCGGGCGCCTTCGACCTGACGGCCTTCGGCTTGTCCGCGCAGCTGCCAGGTGAGCTCGCACACCTGCGCAAGTGCCTGTGCGGGAACGGCTTCGCCGAAGCATGCGAGACCGCCGGACGGATTGACCGGGATGCGGCCTCCGATACTGGTGTCACCCGCACGCAGAAGGTGCTCGGCCTCGCCCCGCTTGCACAGCGCGAGGTCTTCGATCCAGTCCAGTTCCACCGAGGTAGCGAGGTCGTAGACCTCGGCGACGTCGACGTCTTCGGGAGAGATTCCGGCTTCCTCGTACGCGGCATAGCCGATGGATTCCTTGAACGTGCGCTCCGGAGCCGGGACGGCGGAGCTGGAATCGGTGGAGAAGTTCGGCATATCCATGATCGTCTGCGGGAACGTCGGCGTGACCGTCGAAATAGCCTTGATGCGAACAGGTTCCGCGATGCCCATCTTGCGGGCGTATTCCATCGACGTCAGCAAGATTGCGGCGCCGCCGTCGGACGTCGCGCAGATGTCGAGCAAATGCAGGGGATTGGACACCACGGGGGATGCCAACACGTTCTCGACGGTGACTTCCTTGCGGTAGCGCGCATTCGGATTATTGAGCCCGTGCTTGGCGTTCTTGACCTTCACGTTGGCGAAGTCCTCCGCGGTGGCGCCGTAGAGGTCGATGCGACGACGCGCGTTGAGCGCGAAGTACGCCGGGTTGGTCATACCCATGAGGCGGAAGCGCAGCCAGTCCGGGTCGTCCCAACGCTCACCGGCGACGGGAGCGAGGAAACCCTTGGGGGTGGTGTCCGCGCCGACGACCAGGGCAACTTCGCTGAGGCCGGCCAGGATTCGTGCGCGAGCGGTGTCGAGTGCCTGGGCTCCCGTCGCGCACGCTGCGTACGACGTGGCGACGCGAGCGCCGTTCCAGCCGAGTGCCTGTGCGAAGGTGGCTCCGGCGACGTATCCGCCGTAACCGTTGCGGACTGTCTCGCCGCCGACGATGAAGTCGACGTCCTGCCAATTCACGCCCGAATCGGCGAGCGCGGCGCGAGCGGCGGCAACGCCGTATTTCACGAACGACTGGCCCCACTTGCCCCAGGGGTGCATACCGACACCGAGTACTGCGACGTCCTTGCTCATGACTGCGACTCCTGATCAGCTGCGGCGACAGGCTTCCAGCGCCACGTCGTACGTACTCCGGTTTCGTCGGTGTACAGCGGCTCGACAACCAATTCGACGGTATTGCCGACCTTGAGATCGTCGACGCCGAATCCGTCGGCCACCTGGCCGAGGATGACGATCCCCTCGGGCAGCTCGACTGCTGCGAGAGCAAAAGGCTCGTACGGATCCGAGCGCGGGATGTACGGCGGCGGGGGCTGGTACTGCGCGTCGGTGTACGACCAGACAGTGCCGCGGCGGGAGAGTTCCACGTCGTCGAACTCCTCGCTGAAGCAGCTCGGGTTCTTGCAGAACGTCGCCTCACGAGGGAAGGAAATGGTGCCGCAGGATTGGCACTTCGTGCCGATCAGAGCAGGTTCGTCGCCGGTGGTGAACCAACCCTCTACTGCAGGTGTCACACTCCCGTTCGGCGCCGGCGTTGCAGTCTCGCTCATGCAATCCTCATCTGGTTGGCGAGCCTGATCCGGGGGATCGTGGGCCCGCTGTGCCGCTTACTGGAACAGGTTGCAGTATTACACGATTTTGGCCGCTGACGGGCAAAAATTTTCGCTGAGTGGGACGCTGCCGGAACGCAGACGGCCCCGCCGGGCAGACGAGTCTGCAGGCGGGGCCGTGTGCGTGAAAGTAGCTGTTTACCTGTAGCGGATCAGCGAGCGCGAACGGGTCGACCGAATCGACGCGCCGGTTTCACCCGGGCCGCAGCGTCGAGGATGGAGGTGATCTCGACCTGATCCAGAACCTTTTCGCGGACACGGTCGTGCGCAGCGCCGCGTTCCAGTTCCGCCTTGTCGATGGCGTGCCAGCCCTCGCGGTCGACTACGTCGGACTGTCGCGCCCGGACCAGACGATCGACTGCGGAGTCGTCGGCGACCGGGTTGGTCAGGCGTCCGTCGTTGAAGTCGTCGACGAGCATCCTGATCGTTTCCTGCGCGCAGGACTTGTTGGTGCCGATGAACCCACTCGGTCCGCGCTTGATCCAACCGGTCGCGTAGACGCCGGTTGCGGGATCGCCGTTCGGAGCTTCGAGGACGCGGCCGTTCTCATTCGGAATGACCGAAGCACGCTCGTCGAACGGGACGCCGGTGATGGGCACTCCGCGGTAGCCGATCGAGGTGAGGACCAAGCCGGCATCGATGGTCTCGGTATCGCCCGTCGCCTCGATCTGCACGGTTCCGTTGGCGTCGACCAGGGCGTTGCGAGCGAACTCGATTCCACTGACCTGATCGTCGCCGGTGATCGACGTCGGCGTGAGCAGGTAGCGCAACGTGATGCGCTTGTTGCCGACGTCGACGTGATCGCGGTTCTTCAGGGCTTCGAGTAGACGCAACTTCTGCTCGACGGCATGCGGAAGCTCGCCGCGTTTTGCCAGTTCTTCGGTGGCCGAGTCGAGAACCATGTCGTCGGGTCCGACAGAGAGTTCGATGTCCGGCAGTGCCATCAGGCCGGTGAACTCGGGGACTGTGAACGCGGACTGCGCGATTCCGCGTCGACCCACGATGACAACTTCTTCGACGCGACTCTTCCGCAGAGCGGCGAGTGCGTGAGCGGAGATGTCAGTGCCCGCCAACTTCTCGGGATCGGCCGTCAGAATGCGAGCGACGTCGAGCGCGACGTTTCCGTTTCCGATGATGACCGCGCGGCGATGCGAGAGGTCGAAGACGTCGTCGGCGTGATCGGGGTGGCCGTTGTACCAGGCCACGAAGTCGGTGGCCGATGCCGTGCCAGGCAGATCAGCACCCGGAATGCCGAGACCACGGTCGGACGAAGCGCCGACTGCGTAGAGCACCGCATGGTGATTTTCGAGCAGTTCGCTGTGCGAGATGTGCTTGCCGATCTCGACGTTGAGGTAGAACTCGAAACCCTTTTGTGCGGCGATCTTGTCGAACAAGCGAGTGACCTGCTTGGTCTTCTGATGGTCCGGAGCAACGCCGGCGCGAACCAGGCCGTAAGGCACAGGAAGGCGATCGAAGACGTTGACCTGCACGTCAGGCTGGGTCAGCAACTCGTCCGCGGCGTACATCGCCGACGGTCCGGAACCGACGATCGCAACGCGCAACGGCGGTCGGCCCTTGTCGACGTGGGCTGCCGGGATGACCTTGGCGAGAAGCGGCCTGGGCCGCTCTTCCTTGTAGAAGTCCGCATTGATGGACAGGAAGACTCGCTGCGGGTCGGTCAGCTTCGACTCGGGGACGATGGCGTCGACCGGGCAGGCCGAGACACATGCGCCGCAGTCGACGCAGGCCTGCGGATCGATGTGCAGCATCTCGGCGGTGAGGAAGTCCGGCTCGTCCGGCGTCGGATGGATGCAGTTGACCGGGCAGGCGTAGACGCACGAGGCGTCGCTGCAACAGGACTGCGTGACTACGTGTGGCATGGCGCTATGAGTCCGATCTCGACTGTCCGGGAGCTACGCGGCGGCGTTGTGCGAGCTGCGGTGAGGTTCGCTACGGAAACGTGATGCGCGGCCGTCCATCTTGCAGGCCTTCCACACCAGGCGCGAGGCACGGTTCATCAGGCCGGTGTCGGTGGCCAGCATGCGGACGTCACCGAAGTAGTTGCGCAGGGTCTGGCGCGACTCGGGCAGATCCCAGAACAGGTCCTTCTTCACGGACTTCGGGATGTCGAACTGCTTCCAGAAGGACTTCGGCGGGATGACGATGGCGTCACAGAGAATGCGCATGACGATCGGGAACAGCAGCGAGAGGACGAACCGGTTCGGGCGTGACATCAGCGGGATGCGACGGCTCAGAAGCTTGTGCGCGAACGAGATATGACGCGCTTCCTCGGCTACGTGGATGGCCATGACCGACTGCATGATCGGGTGGATCTGGCCGCCGGCGCGCAGGATGCTCTTCTGAATGTGGTCGATCGGCTCTTCACCGGCGAGGACACCGACGAAGAACAGTTCGGGGAACGGGCCCGCAGCGAGGGGAATGAAGGGTGCAAGCATCTTCATCGGACGGCTCATGCCGGGAGCGTCGGCACCGATGCGGTTGACCATCTCCTGGAACATCATCGTGTGGTTGCACTCTTCGACCGACTCGTGCGTGCAGTAGCGCGCCTCGGCCGAATCGTTGGGCAGCGAGAAGACGTACTGCATCATGCCGCGGATCAGAATGTTCTCGAACTGGAGACCGACCTTCGCGACATTGGCCTGGCGCCACATGCCGATTTCGATCTGCCTGGCCTCGGACTGCGACTGGTACCACGGGTGAGCACCCAGCGGATCTGTCTCGGCCGGGAGGATCCAGCGGCGATCGTTCGGGACGACGGCAAACTCGGGGGAGTCCCAGTCGATGTCGAGGTACGGGTCGAAGTGCTTGTGCACCGAGCCCTCGGACAGGAGTCGAAGCGTCTCGTTGTACGAGTCGTCGGATGCTTCTCCGCGCTTGTCGAGCGGCGATGTGAGCGTCATGGCGTCTCCTCTTCGTTTCGGTCACCGCTGGTATTTCTCGCGGTGTTCGGTGGAATCGAGGGCCGGTTGTGTGATCGCTGGCACTCGGTCTGGGTTTAATGTAACCCGAGGTATCAGGAAAAGCTAGTGGCAGATACTCCTGGATCTCGACGAATTCTTGACACGGTCGAAACGGCGCCATAACTTACTTTTGAGTAATTTCCGCGGTGCGCTCGAAGTTGGCTGTTCAGGGATGGGTTCGCACCGAAACGCACGCGAAGATCGAACCGAGGCCGATGTGATCAGAACGCTGCTCAGCAATATTGCCTTGAGTCCGCCGACGCGTCTGCGCTCCCTTGTTCCGTCACGAGGCGTCACGCTCTCCGACAAGACGATCGTTCTGACAGGAGCTTCCTCGGGGATCGGCGAGGCCACTGCTCATCTCTTGGCTCGCCGGGGAGCCGAGATGATCCTGGTCGCTCGCGGTGAGGAAAACCTCGAACACGTACGGGACGAGATCCACCGCAGGGGAGGGTGGGCGCACATCGTGCCTGCGGACCTCTCCCGCGGTGAAGCCGTCGACGAACTCGCGGAGACGATCGCGGATCGATTCGGGTCGGTCGACATCCTCGTCAACAATGCGGGTCGCTCGATCCGGCGTACCGCGTTGGATTCGGTCGACCGATTCCACGACTACGAGCGCACCATGGCACTCAACTACTTCGGACCTACACGACTGACGTTGCGTCTGCTGCCCGCGATGCTCGAGGCGAAGTCCGGACACATCATCAACGTCGGAACCTGGGGAGTCACTGCCGGCGTGATGTCGAGGTTCAGTGCCTACCACGCGTCGAAGTCTGCTCTCAGTGCCTTCGGCCGAAGCCTCGGCGCGGAATGTCACGGCACCGGTGTCGATGTCACCACAGTGCAATTCCCACTCATACGAACACCGATGATCGCGCCGACGGCGGATTACGTGAGCCAGCCGGCGCTGACGGCCGATCAAGCTGCATCGTGGATCTTGAGGGCGATCAATACGCGTCCCGTCGAGCTGTATCCGCGGTACGCGGGGCTGTTACGAGCGATTGACGTTGTATCCGCTTCTGCCACTGACGCTCTCGTGCGAAGGGCCGGGATCTGAGGGGCTGGGATCTGACCAGAAACGTGCACCAGCACCGGGGCATGGTTCGTCCCCGGTGCTGATGTATTCGATTGTCGCGATTCACGCCGCTGTGGGTGGGCTGTTCCCGCCGATCGGCTGTTGATACGGATCGATCGACATCGGTGGATAGAACACCGTCTTTCGATCCGGTCCGATCTCCACCCGCCATTCCGTGTGGTGCATCGTCCGGTGGTGATGACCGCACAACAAGATCAGGTTGTCGAGATCTGTTGGGCCACCATCGTTCCAGTGAACGATATGATGGGCATCGCACCACCCCGACGGAGTCCCACACCCCGGAAACGCACACCCGCCATCCCGAACCGCCAACGCCCGCCTCTGCGGCACCGTTGCCGTTCTCGCTTCCTTGCCGCAGTCGAGCGGAACATCATTCTCATCCAACAAGATTCGGGTGACGGTGCAGTCGCAGGCGAGCATCCGTGCAGTGTCGATGCTGATCGGGCCCACCCAATCCGTCCACGCGAATCCCAGCTCCTCGGTGGACGGCAACAGGTCTTTCAACGCCTGCAGGTCCGTCATGTCTTTCGCGGACGCGGTGACCGTGATGTGTGGTTTCACGCCGCCTTCGATCGGACCCAACCCCGCCCGCTCGTACCGGCGCAACAATTCGCAAAACCCGTCCGCCCGTCGTAATGCCGGCGTACGGGTGTCCTTGACACCGTCCTTCTCCGGCGTCGGAGCGGACAGGCTCGACAGCAGCGTGATCAGACGGGCCCCGTTGACCGCATCCAGATCACCCTTCACAGTTACTCTGCCGTACAGGCCTTTCGAGGCGTAGAACTCGTTACGTTCGGAATCCTCGCCGACCGGGACCCCGTCCTCACGCTTGCCGTACTGCTTCTCGATTCGGCGGATCGCTGCCCGCACCGCATCACAATCCGCGATGTTCTTCGACGCTAGGCCAAGCAGAATCCCCCGGGCCTTGTCCACATCGGCCGGGGTCATGTTCTTCGGTGGATGCTGACAGAACGACGCGACCTGACGGGCTTTCAACGCATCAACGTCACCACGGTGAAACGCATCGCCCACAACGGGTTCGAGCATCAACAACCGCGCCAACCCGACCAGCAAGCTGCACTCACCGATCTCCAGATTCGTCGAACCATGCAACCACTGCGCGATCGCCCGAAAACCCTTCCCGCCGAGAACCTCACGGGAAAACATCTCCACGATCAGCAACACCATCCGCGACTGCAACTCGTGCCGGACACGCACCAGATCCAGAACCTCACTCTTGAGGTCCTCGCCATCCAGCTGCCACGCATCCCGACTGTCCATGCCGAAAGCTTAATCGAACAAAGTTTCGAACACAAGAGAATGTGGATCGAAAATTGCTTCTATCAAATCGATTTCGACATTTCGGACAGTCGGTTATAGGCGGGTCGCCGACGTAGTCCACGTGCGCCGACGAGTGCGAGCGCCACCATCAACCCGGAGCGCAACAGCATCACGTCGGAATTGTCTGAGCCCCAGCACATTGTGTAATCGGCGTCGATCATGTTGCCGCCTGTCCCCGGCAAGCGTATGGGTCCAGCCGAGCACCAGGCCCAGGAGTGTCATCGCCAGCGTGATGGGAACGAAGACCACCAGGACCGCAAGAAATACCCTCGAACACGGCCGGTGGATTCGCGAAGATCGACGAGTAGTGGAAGCGCCGGATATGACGGACACCGATTTGTTACTCATCGGTCTGGTGTCGAGTGCGCATCTGCAGTCCCGAGCCAGAACCAATCTTCAGCGCTTCCGGCGGCCGAACAATACGCCGACAGCCGAGATCATGATCAGCGCCACAAGAACGACGACGATGTACGACCTGTCCGCGGCCGGTGCCACCGTTTCGCTTTCTTTGGTCACTGCATCAGTGAATGTACAGCTCATGCCGGGAGGGAACCATCCCCAGAAGTCTGTAATTCCTGCCGCTACCCTCTCAGCCCGGCCGGGAAGGAGATAATTGAATCGTGATGGGATTCCATAGTGATCAATGCACCAGCTGGGCTGATGTTGGAGGCGCAAAGAAAATGCGTCCAACAAATAGACCAAGGTTAGTGCGATCAGCGATATTGCTAAAGACGCTTGGCTTGCTCGTAATAATCGAATCTTCACGACTCGCCCGTAACAGTCACGTCATCATGAGGTGACGATGGTGTTGGTTGCTGCGATCCACCGAATCCAGGCGTCCTCAAAATTGACCTGTCGACTTTGGGAGTCGCCGAACTCTCCTGACGTCGGTAGTCCAAATCGGCCATCCTCGTAGCCCTGCCTCCCATACTCAGCAAAGATAGCACCGTGGACACTTTCTCCGTGCCGAGAAACAATCGATCGTGAGATCGGGGAAGTGGTTACTGCTAGTCCGCGACAAACAGCTCGCTATCCTCATCGAATGGATCAGGCAGTGTCGAACTCGCAGGCAACGAGAAGGTCCGGTGCTCTTCGTTGGGTTGGTTTGGTAAACGCACTTATCGCAGCGTCGGCGTCGGCGATGTATGTCGCAGCGAAATGCCATCTCACCTGGCCCGAACCTGCGGATAGTGCACTCTCGATCGCCGGTGCGATCGTTCTCTGGGTCCTCACCGCGACTGTTGCAATCGTGCTGCTCGGAGTGTGCTGGTGGCAGCGACGCCGATGGTTGTGGTCCGTTGTCGCTGTTCCGGTTCTCGTGATGATCGCGCTCGGGATCGCGGCCGCGGGGCAGCCACATTTCGATCAGTATCGGGATGAGTTCGAAACCGTTGCACAGCAACTACTTCAAGAACCTGACGATCCCTATTCCAATGGGTATCATCGTGATCTACGAATCGGCAGATTCGATATCTCCTATGCCAACGTCAGCAGTGAAGGCCACGTCTATTTCTATGACGCACGAGATGGATTGGACATCTTGGACAATCCAGGCTGGGTGTACGCACCCGATGGCGTGTCCGACAAGACCTTCAATCAGCTCCAGTTGGAAGACATCGGGGGCGGATGGTACCGATTCCCTCATCTTGTCGTTGACAGCTATTGAAACTCAAACCACCCGACCAGCATTCCGGAGGCGAAGGGAAGTAGGAGTACGAAAAGCGTCGTGAAGGTCAAGGCGGTGTCGGTGCGGCAACTGCCACCTCCGTCGTACCAGCGTGAGCAGATGTCCCCGAAGTCCCAACTCTCGCCGAACGCTGAACGAACCAACCTGAAAACGCGGCTGTCAGGATCAGGAGGAATATCACCGCCGCTGGCCGCCCGATCTGCCCTCGGCATTGCCGCCAGGTCGCGCACATCATCGGCAAATACAGCTCGGTGAAGTGCGGATGCGTCTCATGATGAAACAATACTGTTCGTCTGGTGATCCGCACGGATTCCGAAAGCCGATACCCCGGACCTTCTCCGAGGTATCGGCCTGAGGTCAGAGGCAGAAGAAACTGAGCGAACTGATTGCCGCGTTCTGCTCGAGTTGGCCTGCGTCTCCGACGTTGCCGGCGGCGACTGACAGATCTTGAAGGGAGAGAATAGCGTCCATTGTCATTTCCTTTGTTGATCGGCGTTCTTGCCGATGGATTTGATCGATCGAGTTTGCTTGCGGTGTTGATTTAATTCCAGGTTTTTCGCCTGGTACTTCTGTGCTCCAATCTGCCGTGGGTGATAACTTCCGAACAATTAGGCGATGTGGCAGTTCGACGCGCACATCAGTGGAAACGACTGTCGGGCAGTTGCCGATCCGGTATGTCGGAGCGACGCCAGTATTCCTGCAGATCCGGTTGCCCAGTCTGTCGAGAGTCTCAGGTTCTGTTCACCTGGAAAGTGCAGTCCTCCTGCGTGATTGAGGCTGTGTAAGCCCAGAAGCTGCAACTGCTGGGCAAGCGTCTGCTCACAATCGGCGCCGGCATATGGACTCTTGGAGAGTTCGCCGAGGAAGAGAATCAGCCCGGCTCGCCCGTTTAGTAGTCCGGCTTGGGCAGTGAATTCGACGGCGGCAGCGCGGGATATGGCAAGTAGCGCAGACGCGTAGCGCGGCTCGTCGACATGTCGAAGAAGTTGAAGAAGTACCAGGCCCACGCCGACGGATCCCGATCCGAGGTACGGCATTGTCCGGCGCTCCTCTCTCAGCTGCATCGAACCGTCAGGGCACATCTGCATCACGGACAGGTCGATGTCGACAAGCTGTCGCGCGTGTTCCAGCGATCGAGGATCACCGGTCCGTTCGTAGTGGCGAGTCCAGAACAGCGCTTGCCCGCTCGGCCCTCTCATCAAGCCTCCGCGACCCGTTGTCGCCCAAGATGTTCCGTCGGTGAAGCGGACGTGTGCGCGAGCAGCCGGAAGGCGATCCCGCAGAGTTTCGGTGACGAGAGCGAGAGTTGACGATGCCGCCGGACATGACTCCGATTCCTCGAGTAGAAGGCACCCGATTCCGGAAAGGCCGCCGAAGAGGCTGGAGTCGAGATCGTCGAGTGGGACTCCACGCAAAGTCTCGACCCATCTGTCGGCAGTCGAGTGTCGTCCTAGCTGCCGAAAGGTATGCACCGCACCTGCGAGCCCGTCGAAGAAACCGAACCGTGGTTGCGTATCCGAATCAACTTGATGTTCAGTCCATTCCAGAACTGTCTCCAAGGTGTCGGTGGGAAGATCATCGGCGAGTAGGTTTCCGCACGAGCCGTGAGCAATGCCGTAACCGTTCACTTCGAACTGGGCGATGTCACCGGGAAAGAGTCGATCAGCGCGGGAGAGATCAAGTGTGGTGAGGATGCCGCAGCGCAATCGAGCGTCCATACGTTGCAAGGTTTCCCTCGACGACGTGTCCCAACGATGCGGGTGATCCACCGGTTCCGGCGGCTGTGCGTCGAGCATCGAATAGAGCGAGGCACAGAAGGCACGAGGAAGATCGAATCGAGACACCGCGTAGCCGATGAGTTCGGGAATCTTGTTGCGGTCGAGGGGGAGCAATGTAGTAAGTGGGACAAAGAGTCCCAGCTCGATGCATCCCAAGGAGTATCGATCTGCCTCGATTCCTGTCAACTGTTGCGGTGCGGTGTACCCGGGAGCCCCGGTGGACCGGGGCGGTTGCTCGTCGATGCTGTGGGCCATCTCGAAATCGATGATCCGAATACCCGACGGTGAGCACATCACGTTGCCGGGGTGAAGATCGGCATGAACGATTCCGGCGTTGTGGAAGCTCTCGACTGCGGTAGTCAGCTGTTGTGCAATACCGAGCGCCCAGGTTCTGTATTCCGTTCGGGAGCTGAGTGTCTGATCCGCGCGTATCAGCGGATAGCGGAGCGCAATCTCCTGATTCAGGGGAGCACCGGGTGCGCGCTCGGTGACAAGAAAGTGGTGTCCTTCGCGCTCGAACAAGTTGAGCGCGGAAGGTGAGTACGGGTTGTCGGCAAGGTGAGTCAGCGTGTCGTACTCGTTGCAAATGCGGTCGATTGCGTACCGGCCGTTGGCGTCCGGGGCGGTGAAGGGCCGACCCTCTTTGATGACGAGATTGATGCCGGCGTCGTCCAGCGCGGAGTAGATCCCCCCGCTGTTGCTGAAGTGCAGGGCTTCAGTGATCGAATAGGGGAAGGCGTCGCGTGATTTCAGCTTGTCTTGCTGCGCGCGAACGAAGTCCGGGATTTGTACCCAGTCTGGAGTTCTGAAGGAAGTGCCGCGCAGATCGGGTTCGAGCGATCCGTCAGGGCGACGTATTGCCGGGACGCGATCGCCGAATGAATCATTGGTCTGCATGGGCAGGTACGCGCCGTACCGTAAGTAGAGTGGTCCCCGGTTCCATCGCACATCGCTGAGGATGTATGGCCCGTCGGCAGCCG
Organism: Rhodococcus sp. UFZ-B548; assembly: GCF_903819475.1. Taxonomy (NCBI): domain Bacteria; kingdom Bacillati; phylum Actinomycetota; class Actinomycetes; order Mycobacteriales; family Nocardiaceae; genus Rhodococcus; species Rhodococcus sp. UFZ-B548. The sequence continues at coordinate 55,730 of NZ_CAIJDS010000010.1, read as the reverse complement.
TGACAAGCTCGTCCAGTTCGGTGATGACACGTTGTGTGGCAACGCTATCCGCCGGATAGATCGTGATGAATTTTCCGCTGGATGTTCGATTGGCCTGCTTGCTGTTGGAGAACATGAGGTCTGCTGCCGTCCGAAGAAATTTGAAAGGCACCAGATCGCGGCCGCAATACTCGGAGACGGTATCGAGCAGCTCCTGCGCGTTGGCTTGGGTAGCGGAGCAGTGAATCTTCCATCCCTGTTCTGGCAGCACGCTGTCAGGCGGTTGAAAGTAGTTCCACGGTCCGCTTTGGGGACCGCGTCGCCAGAGTGACCAGTCCACCGACTTTGCAGGCTTAAAGTGCTGGTCAGTCGGTGTGTCAGGTCGAGTGACCGTTCTGATTCGGTCGTAGAAATGCGAGTCGGCACGTGTGAATGCAACGTATCGCAGGTCCACGCTCTACCTCCGGGTCAGTCCCCCTGCGGTTTGTCATCGATTGGTGCCACGCCCCGAATCCCCTGTGGCTTGGATTGCTTGTGGCGGAAGGTTATCCGATTCCGGACATTTCGGGCGAAGATTGAAAACCTATCATTCGAAAGTACTAATGAAGGGCGTGGGTCAGGGGTTCCTGATCGCCCAACTTTTCATCTGCCCACATCGGCTTCGAGTTCGGTAGCCCTCTCTTGACGGGCGGTCCGACTCGGTGGTAATTGTTTAGCGAGCGCTAAGTCAGGGTGCTCTCGCGATCTCGGTCCGGCATCCGGTGCCACGAACTCGGGTGCCGGACCGCCCCAGCAATGCACGTCCTCGAAGGGAACGCAGATGACCAGAGCAGTGATCGTCGATGCAGTCCGGATCGCATCCGGCAAGGGCAAACCCGGTGGAGCGCTGTCCGAGACTCATCCCGTCGAACTGCTGGCGCACGTCCTTCGGTCGATTGTCGAGCGCAACGGCCTCGACCCCGCCTTGGTGGACGACGTGATCGGCGGTTGCGTCGGCCAGGCCGGTGAGCAGGCGCTCAACATCACCCGCAGCGCGGTCCTGTCGGCAGGGTTCCCCGAGTCGGTACCCGCCACCACGATCGATCGCCAGTGCGGATCAAGTCAGCAAGCTGCGCACTTTGCGGCTCAAGGCGTGATCGCCGGGGCCTACGACATCGTGATCGCGGCAGGCGTCGAATCCATGAGTCGTGTCCCGATGGGTACCGCGACGATGGGGAAGGATGCTTCCGGTCCGGGCATCGCGGCTCGCTACCCCGAAGGCCTGGTCAATCAGGGCATCTCCGCGGAGTTGATCACCGCGAAGTGGAAGCTTGACCGCGAGGCTCTCGACGCATTCGCTGCGCAGTCCCACCAGCGGGCAGCAGAGGCTGCGGCGCAGGGGCTCTTCGACAAGGAGATTCTGCCGATCTGGGTGACCAACGCCGCCGGTGAGACCGTCTCGCATACCGTCGACGAGACGGTTCGCGCGTCTACTACCGCCGAGGGACTCGCCGGCTTGAAGCCGTCGTTCTACTCGGAGAAGTACGCGCAGCGCTTCCCCGAAGCGCAGTGGTCGATCACTCCCGGTAACTCGTCGCCGCTCACCGATGGCGCGTCCGCAGCACTGATCATGAGCGAAGAAATGGCGTCGAAGCTGGGGCTGACCCCTCGAGCTCGTTTCCATTCCTTCTCCGTTGCGGGCGACGACCCGATCTTCATGCTCACCGCACCCATCCCCGCCACCCACAAGGTGCTCGCTCGCGCGGGTTTGAGCATCGACGACATCGACACCTACGAGGTCAACGAAGCCTTCGCTCCCGTTCCACTCGCCTGGGCTCACGAGTTCGGCGCCGATCCGGCAAAGCTCAACCCGTGGGGCGGCGCGATTGCACTCGGCCATGCCCTGGGGTCCTCGGGTACTCGACTGTTGACCACGATGGTCAACCACCTCGAGGCCACCGGCGGACGCTACGGATTGCAGACCATGTGCGAGGGCGCCGGCATGGCCAACGCCACCATCATCGAACGCATCTGAAACACATAACCTTTCGAAAGGAACTCTCATGATCGTCAACGACAGCGTCGCCGTCGTCACCGGTGGAGCATCCGGCCTCGGCCTAGCTACGACCAAAGCCCTTCTTGCCGACGGTGCCAGCGTCGTCATCATCGACCTTCCGTCGTCCAACGGTGAAGCCATCGCCAAGGAACTTGGCGACCGGGTCCGCTTCGCGGCTGCAGACGTCACCGACGAGGCTGCGGTCACCGCGGCACTCGACGTGGCCGAGTCCCTCGGACCCCTTCGCGTGGCAGTCAACTGCGCCGGAATCGGCAACGCAGTCAAGACGGTCAGCAAGAAGGGTGCTTTCCCGCTCGACGCGTTCAAGAAGGTCATCGACGTCAACCTGATCGGCACCTTCAACGTTCTTCGTCTTGCTGCGGAACGTATTTCGAAGACCGAACCCATCGACGGTGAACGCGGCGTCATCATCAACACCGCCTCCGTCGCAGCCTATGACGGTCAGATCGGGCAGGCTGCGTACTCCGCGTCGAAGGGTGGCGTCGTCGGTATGACGCTCCCCATCGCCCGTGACCTCGCGTCGCTGCTGATCCGCGTCAACACCATCGCTCCCGGCCTGTTCAAGACCCCGTTGCTGGCCGGACTGCCTGAAGCCGCTCAGGCGTCGCTGGGTCAGCAGGTGCCTCACCCCTCTCGCCTGGGCGATCCCAGCGAGTACGGCGCGCTTGCTGCGCATATCGTCTCCAACCCTATGCTCAACGGTGAGACGATCCGCCTCGACGGTGCAATCCGTATGGCACCGCGGTAATTTCGGCTATTCATGACTCGCGAGGTGGAGCCGGTGAATTCGGTGGCAGTGGACTGGAGGACTTTCCCGCCGCTGGTGATGACCGACATCCTGATGGCTTCGCTCGAGCTGTTTGACGAGAACGGTTACCACGGCACGACGGTGCGGCAGATTGCCAACCGTGTCGGGGTAACCGTTCCCGCGCTCTACTATCACCACGCGAACAAAGAGGCAGTCCTCGTCGCTCTGTTCGAGATCTCGATGAGTGAGCTGAATACCAGAACCGAAGCGGCAGAGGTGGAAGCCGGCGAAGATCCGGTACGACGCTTCGCCTTGGTGGTGGAGGCGATTGTTCTCTACATGACCCACCGGTCGCGGCATGCTGCGTTGGACACCGAGATTCGGCATGTCTCACCGGAAAGCCGAAGTCGATACGCCGCCAGTCGTAAGCGGCTCGAGTTGCTCATGCGCAGGATCGTCGACGACGGTGTGGCATCGGGAGATTTCGCGGTCACCGACACCGAAGAGACCGTCCGGGCCATACTCGGTATGGCGCAGTCACTGCCGCGTTGGTTCCAGACCGGCGGGCCGATGTCGCCGACGCAATTGGCGCAGAAGTACGTCGACATCGCTTTTCACACGGTCGGTTATCGTCCGTAAAGTGCATTGCTCGTTAAACGAAGGTGGGCAACAGATTGAAAACCTGTTGCCCACCTTCAGTATTCATGCTTCAGCATTCACTCCGTGTCAGAGGCGAGTGACTTCGAGTCCGCCTTCGTGGTAGTCGGCCCTCAGACGCTTCTTGTCGAACTTGCCGACGCTCGTCTTCGGAACTTCCTGAACCACAGCCCAGTTCTCGGGGAGCTGCCACTTGGCGACCTTGTCCGAAAGATATTGCTGGAGTTCGGACATCGTGGTCTCGGAACCGGCGCGCAGAACAACCGCGACCAACGGGCGCTCGTCCCACTTCTCGTCCGGCACGCCGATGACGGCAGCTTCGGTGACGTCGGGGTGACCCATGACGGCGTTCTCGAGGTCGACCGATGAGATCCATTCGCCGCCGGACTTGATGATGTCCTTGGAGCGGTCGGACAGGCTCAGGAAGCCGTCGGCCGTGATGGATCCGACGTCACCGGTCTTGAGCCAGCCGTCGTTGAACTTGTCTTCCGCATCGACGCCGTAGTACGACCCGGTGATCCAGGGGCCGCGCACTTCGAGCTCGCCGACGGAAACGCCGTCGTGTGCAACAACTTTGCCGTCGTCGTCGATGAGACGTGCCTCGACGGATGCCGGGAAGCGGCCCTGAGAGTAGCGGTACTTCCACATCGCGTCGCCGGTGACACCGGCCGGCGGGCGGGCAACGGATCCGAGTGGGGAGGTTTCGGTCATGCCCCAGGCGTGCAGGACGGAGACGTTGTGGTCGGCTTCGAATGCGTGCATGAGGGCAGGCGGTACCGCGGAGCCGCCGATCAGAACCTCACGCATCGAGGAGATGTCCTGTGGGTTCTGCTCGAGGTAGAGGTGCAGGCCCTGCCAGATGGTGGGTACGGCCGCGGCGAACGTCGGCTTCTCGCTGGCGATGATCGCAGCCAACGGAGCAGGCTGGAGGAAGCGATCGGGCATGATCAGCGAGGCGCCGATCATGAACGCGGCGTAGGGAAGTCCCCACGACATGGCGTGGAACTGAGGCACTACGGCGAGTGCACGATCGCCCTGCGCGAGGTTGGGGCCGTCGCTCATGCAGACCTGCATGGAGTGCAGGTAGATCGAGCGGTGGGAGTAGACGACGCCCTTGGGGTCGCCCGTGGTGCCGGACGTGTAACACATTGCGGCAGCACTGAGTTCGTCGACCTCGGGCCAGTCGAACTCGGTTGGCTGATCGGCGATCAAGCCCTCGTATGTGTGAACCTGCACGCCCTCGGGAGCTTCGAGTCCCGCAGTGGAGGAACCGGTGACGATGATGTGCTTGACGGTTGTCAGCGACGGAAGCTGCGGAGAGAGAAGCGGAATCAGGGACGGATCGACGATGATCACGCGGTCCTCGGCGTGATTGGCGACGTGGATCAACTGCTCGGGGAACAGGCGAATGTTCAGCGTGTGGAGCACAGCACCCATCGAGGGGATCGTCAGGTACGCCTCGAGGTGCTCGGAGTTGTTCCACATGAACGTGGCGACTCGCTCGTCACCCTCGACACCGAGTCCGCGCAGGGCGTGCGCAAGCTGTGCGCAGCGCTTGCCGACGTCTGCGTATGACACACGGCGCGGGCCGGACTCGGTCCACGTGACAACCTCGGAAGCGCCGTGAACGGAGGCACCGTGGCGGAGAAGTTGAGCAATGGAGAGGGGGGCGTCTTGCATGGTGCTCAGCATGGGCTGCTCCTGTGTGGTGTGTGAGACCGGTGCTTTTGCCCACGGGCCCTCACAAACGATGTGCTGTGGCTGCCAGATTAGTCACAGCTGCGAAGTGCTCGCTAGTGACCCACTGCACTAGCGAAAAACCACGCTATGAGTAGCGCTCCCGGATCGACCACTCCGCGAGCGGCTTCGCCCACATAACTTGCACGTCCGCGGTTTGCGAGCATGGTTTCGGTCGACTCCGCGCCGGCCACCGCCGCTGCCGCTGCGCTGGCCAGAGCAGCGTCCCGATCGGCTCCCGAGTTCACGGATTGCTCCAACGACTCGACCGCCGGAACTATCGCGTCGACCATCGTCTTGTCGCCGACGCGTGCGCCGCCGAGCGAGGTGATGTTGTCGAGCCCCGCCCGTGCTGCAGTCGCGATCGCACCGAGGTCGAGTTCGGAGTCCGCTGATTCTGCGGCGACGCGGAAGAAATGCCGGAACCAGATGCCGAACAACGCGCCGGACGTACCGCCGGCGTGACCGAGGTACGCCTGGGAGACTGCATCGAATATCGTTGCAGTGGAATAGGTGTCACGGATCGCCGAGATGTCGAGCTGATCCAGTGCGGCCACCATGTTGGTCCCGAAGTCGCCGTCTCCTGCTCGTCGGTCGAGATCGGTCAGGGCAGGTTCCTGCTCCAGTACCTTCGCGGCCCAGTCCGCAATCCAGCCGCCGACGAAGCTGCTTTCGGCAGTGCGTGAGGTGTCGGGTGTGAATGTGGGACCGAATGATTCACGCTTGCCCATGCCGCTGTACTCACGTGCCATAGCATTCGGCCAGGCGGGCGCTTTTGTTGGTGCGTCCCATAATTCGAGGATTTCTTTGTTTGTGCGAACAAGGGTGATGGATGCTCCGGCCATGTTCAATGCAGTGACGAACGTTCCGATCAGCGTCCGCTCGATGTGAATTCCCTGGTCGGCCAGATAATCTCCGAGTTCGGCGAACAGTAGTTGCAGCTCCATTGGGTGGGTGGCTCCCAGCCCGTTGACGACCGCAATGACGTGATCACCTTCGGCGAGACTCAGGGACTCGATGATCGGATCCGTCAGCCGTCGCACCAATTCCGGTGCGGGCAGGGCGTCCACGCGTTCTGTGCCGCGTTCGCCGTGGATTCCGATACCGAGTTCCATCTGCCCGTCCGGTAGGTCGAACGACGGCTCGTCAGCCCCCGGCAAGGTGCATGGGCGAAGAGCGACGGCCATGCTGCGAGCCGAGTGCGCGACGTGTTGTCCGATCCGGGTCACCTCGGCCAGGTCGTCACCGCGGGCGGCCGACGCGCCGCAGACCTTCTCCACCACGATCGTTGCCGCAGTGCCGCGTCGCCCCGGGCCGCTACCGTCTGCGCGTTCGGTCGCGACGTCGTCGTCGACCAAGACGACGTCCGTGTCGATCTTGTCCTCGCGGAGTAGTTCCCGTGCGATACCGAAATTCATCACGTCGCCGGTGTAGTTCTTCACGATGTGCAGGACGCCGCCACCGGCGTCGGCAGCTTTGGATCCTTCATGGATCTGCAATGCGTTGGGTGAGCTGAAGATCAACCCGGGACAGACGGCCGTGAGCATTCCTTCGCCGATGAATCCGGCGTGCATGGGTTCGTGACCCGAGCCGCCGCCGGAGACGAGCGCGACTCGCCCGCGTGGAAGGGGCTGTGCACGAGTGAGGTATCCGGGATCGGGGTTCCACGCGATGTCGTCGGTGGATGCGATCAACCCGCGGAGTGCGTCGGGAACAAATGTCTTTGCGCTGCGCATGAACATCACTTCAGAGTAGGTCTAACGTCGACTTCGGGCACGGATCGTGATCGACGAGAGGTGGACGGCGTGAAATTGGGGTTGGTACTTGCCGGTGGCGGCGTTGCGGGAATCGCCTGGGAAACCGGTTTTCTGTTGGGCGTTCAGGACAAATCGCCGGACGCTGCCGCAGCGCTGCTGGCAGCGGACGTATTGATCGGCACTTCTGCAGGTTCCACCGTGACTGCTCAGATTGCGGGCGGCGCGACCCTTCAGGAGCTTTTCGACGCACAAACGGCCGCTGCGACCGGTGAGATCGATCCGGAGGTAGATGTCGAGGTCCTCGGTCAGATGTTCGTCGACGCGATCGCGGGCTCCGCGGATCGGTCCGAACAACTTCGTGCGCTCGGCGAGGCAGCGATGGCCGCCGACACCGTCGAACCCGCCGTGCGTCGTGCGGTCATCGAGGCAAGGCTGCCCAATCGGTTGTGGCCCGAGCGGGTGTTGCGCATCCCGGCGATCAACGCACAGACCGGTGAGTTGAGGGTGTTCGGCAGTGCTGACGGCGTAGACCTGATCGACGCAGTTGGAGCGAGTTGCGCCGTACCAGGGGTGTGGCCGGTGGTCACGATCGACGGCGACCGGTACATGGACGGCGGAATGGCAAGTGGCTCGAATGTTCATTTGGCTGCCGACTGCGATGTGGTCGTGGTTCTTTCACCTGCTGCCGATCCCGCCCCGAATCTGCTTGGCGGCAGCCTACGAGAGGAAATCGACGCGATGACGCAGTCACGGGTACTGGCGATCTTCGCCGACGACGCCGTCGTGGAAGCGATCGGAACCAACTCTCTCTCGCCGGCGACAAGGCGCCCGGCAGCTGAACTCGGACGCGAACAGGGTTGCCGAACAGCTGACGAGATCGCTGCGTTTCTGGTGACGGCATGAGCGCCGCACGGATTGCCGTGGTCCTGCGCCCGGAGCAATCCCCGGAAGATCTGGTTCGGCATGCGGGGTATGCCGACGAAGTCGGTATCGACGAGGTCTGGCTGTGGGAGGACTGCTTCTTCGGCGGAGGAATAGCCACTGCTGCAACTGTATTGGCTGAAACCACGCGCCTGGGAGTAGCGATCGGTGTGCTGCCGACTCCGATGCGCAATACCGCGATCACGGCGATGGAGATTTCGGCGCTGGGCAGAGTTCATCCGGATCGACTGCGGGTTGGCTTCGGTCACGGCGTTCAGAGTTGGATGCGGCAGATCGGCGCCAAGGTCGAATCGCCGTTGACCCTCCTCCGGGAGCAGTTCGGAGCACTCGAGCGATTACTGCGCGGTGAGTCGGTGACGGTATCCGGTCGATACGTGAATCTCACGGACGTCAAGCTGGCGTGGCCGCCCGAGAAGGTGCCGCAGTTGCTCGTCGGTGCTACGGGGCCAAAGACTTTGGCGCTCAGTGGTGAGTTGGCGCAGGGCACCGTGCTCTCGGGTGGGACGACCCCGGAAGGCGTTCGCCGGGCGATCGCTCATATCGGAGCGCAGGATCTCGAGGTGGTCGTTTACGTCATCTGTGCATTTGGTTCCAGCGGTCGTGAGCGCGCCCTTGCCGAGGCCGCAGCGTCAGGGTGCGAGTCGCCGGAGGAAGCGATTGCCGTGGGGACCGCGGCCGACGTTGCGGCCGCAGCAGTGCGATGGGTGGACGCGGGTGCAACCACCGTGGTACTCCAACCGACCGTTGACGAGCCGGACGTCCGCGAGTTCATTCGCCTTGTCGCGCAGGAGGTTCAACCGCTGATGGTGTAGCTCAGGCGGCTAGTCGGGACAGAACCTCGTCGATGTCGGCAGTGCTCACGTCTCGATGTGTCACGAACCGAACCTTCCCGGCGACGGTGACTGCACCGACGTCGACAGCGGCGAGCTGAGCAACGGTGGCCGACGGATCGGCTGTGGCGGCGAGAACGATGTTGGTTGCGGGTTCGTCGACAGCCCAACCGCGTTCACGAAGGCCCGACGCCAGGCGTTGCGCATTGTCGTGATCGTCGGACAGGCGAGCTTGTGAGCGAAGCGCGACGATGCCAGCTGCGGCAAGCACCCCGCCCTGACGAACGCCGCCGCCGAGCATCTTGCGGATCCTTCGGGCTTCGGTGATCAATTCAGGTGATGCGGCCAGAATCGAGCCGACCGGCGCACCGAGTCCCTTGCTCAGGCACACCTGGACGGTATCGGCGCCGGAAGTAAGTTCGGTGGGCGAAACATCGAGTGCAGCAGCGGCATTCCAGAGGCGGGCGCCGTCGAGGTGAATCTTCAAGCCGCGTGATCGCGCTGCGTCGACCAGTTTCGTCCACTCCGTCGGATTCATGACAGCGCCGCCGGCGAAATTGTGGGTGTTCTCGAGACAGAGCAGCGTGGTGTTCAACGTGAAGTACGGGCCGGGGGAGCCCGCCGCCTTCACGACGGTCTCGGGACTGGGACGTCCGGGTCCGCCGTCGTGCGGCAGCGCCATCGGCATTCCCTGTGCGAGCCAAGCAGCGGTGCCCAACTCTGACCCCAAGACGTGAGAGTGTTCCGGTGCGAGGAACTGATCGCCGCGGCGAAGGTGCAGCATCAGCGCAATCAGGTTGCCCATCGATCCGCTCGGTACCCACAAGGCCGCCGGAAAGCCCAGAGTATGTGCGACCTCTTCCTCGAGCGCCGCCATGGTCGGGTCGTGATCGAGGACGTCGTCACCGACCTCGGCGTCAGCCATCGCCTTCCGCATCTCCGCATCAGGCTTGGTGACGGTGTCCGAGCGTAGGTCGATGTACGACGAAGTCATGGCTCATTCGATCAAGCCGCGTGTTCCGGCGTCAAACCGCGGCCTTTGCTGGACGGCTATTCCGGCGTGATAAATCAATATCGCTGAGGATGCCTTCCGTGTGATGATGGGCGCCGGCAATCGTCGGTGAAGAGAACAAGAAGTGGAAGGGACAGGCATGCGCGACTCGAAGCAAGCGTTGCACCTGCGCGGGCACTCACCCCGCGGCATTTCCCTTCCTGCATTCGGGGAACAGAGTGGCGCTGGATATATGCCGTTCCCCGTTTCTTGCATTTGCTCCTGACCCGTCTTCACGTCCAGGAGTTCCACTCCTCGACATGAACTGAGACGTCTCATGCGGAACCCGAACCGCGCATCTACCGCCGCTTCTCACAGTTGGATGAACCGGTCCGTCCGGGTACTCAACGCAACGTACGAGTACCTCGGTGAAGTGAGCGCCGATCGTGCGATCGTCCTGATCGCCACCGGTTCCGCGCAGTCCACCGAAGACGTGATCCCGATACTTCCGGTGCGCTCCAAGCACGTCGAGATCCCACTGCCTCGGACGATCCTGCTTGCCGAGTACGTGTATGTCGCCCACCGGGTTACGGTCACCGATTCCAGCCGAGCGACCTTCGCCGGCATCTTCGACCGGGACGGTCGTCAATGTGCGTACTGCGCCGCCAGAGCAACGACCATCGACCACGTCCAGCCGCGAAGCCGCAACGGGCCCAACACGTGGGGGAATCTGGTGGCGTGCTGCAGTTCCTGCAATCAGCGCAAAGCGGATCGCACACCGGCTGAGGCCGGCATGCGGCTGCTGTGGGAACCGAAGGCACCTCGACGCATCGAGAAAGTGCAGCAGAAGATCTGGCGTGAATTGAGTCGGACGTGACGGTCGAAAGGAGTAAGTGATGTGCGCTGACGAAATCTCGAATCTGGCTGAGCTTCTGCCGATCTCGGACGACCGAACCTGGTGGCAGGCGGAATGTCGAGGAGACCCCGAGCCGGACCGCTGGTTTCCCTTTCCGTCCGAGGGATACGACTACGCGACCGACGTGTGCAACAGGTGCCCGATTGCGGAATCGTGTCGCGAATTCGCCTCTGCCACTGGCCAGACCGGAATCTGGGGAGGAGTGAAGTTCGAGCAGGGCAGGATCGTCGCGGCGTGAGGGATCAGATTCCCGGCTCCGCGGCGATCGTACCGGCCGATACCGCCCGGCACAGAGCGTCGTGGTCACGTTCGGTTTGATCGGCGTAGAGCCGAGCAAACCGGGTGAGGGCGGTGTCGACCGTGTCCGAGGTTCCCAGGTAACCGGAAATCAGTGACGCGCCACTGGTTCGTGCGTGTCCCTTGGCCAGTAGACGACCGCAGATCGCGACATAGTCGGTCAAGGCTGCTGCATCGATATTGTTCAGGTCCACAGAACCTTTCATGTTCCGGAACTGACGGACGTAGTACTGGCGGTCGTCCACGGTGCACCACCCGAGCAGTGGATCGCTGACTGTCTGGAGAGCCTGCTGGTATTCCGCGACGCGTCGTCCTTGATGGTCGTGCCAGGCCGAGTCACCGTGCACGAAGGGTGCAACGACGGATCGGCGAGCCTGCTTGAGCTGCAAGAAGATGACGTCGTCCGGGATGCTCCCTTCGCACAGGGCGACATACGCACGCAGAGCGACGCTTCCGACTCCGACAACCCGGTGCGCAACGTCGATGACGTTGTATCCCGAGACGACTCGGCGCCAGTGTGGTGCAAGGGTTTCGAGATACTCGTCCAGACCCTCCAGGAGGAAGTCGGTGTCCTGCGGCGTGAGTCGTGTTGTGAGCGGCGGGTTCTCGACCAACTGGCGCCGTCCGTGATCCTCGACGGTGAACCGGGGTACCGCGTGATCGCTCGTACGCCGTCGTGCGCGCTCCGCGGCGCGTCGGATCTCGGCCAGCAACCCGGGATCAGTGACGTGGTCGGTGAGTCCGTCGAGATCGACCCGGTCGAAGGAGCGATCGAACAGTGGACGCTCGGACAGCTTTGCCAAGTGGAGGCGATATGCGGACACACACGAGGTTGTTGCTGTTTCGCATTCAGCTTCGGTGAGACCGTTCTGCCGCCCGGCCACCCAGATGCTCGCAGCCAACCTTCTCAGGTCCCATTCCCAGGGACCCGGATGTGCTTCGTCGAAATCATTGAGGTCTATGACAAGTTCGCGTTCCGGGGACCCGTAGAACCCGAAGTTTCCGACGTGCGCATCCCCGCAGATGACGGGAGTGATGCCGGTGGACGGGAGCTGCGCCATGTCCTCTGCCATCAAGCCGGCGGTACCGCGCAGGAAACCGTACGGTGAAGCGACCATGCGTCCCACACGAATCGGAACCAACCAGTCGAGTCTTCCCTCGTGTGCCGTGTTGACCTGATCGACCGGATCGCGTCGGTTGGGCGGGGGCGTCCAATCACCGAGCGACGATCGTGCTACTCGCTTGCGCAGGCCCTTCCCGATTTTGCGACGCTCACTGCGGGGCGTCTGACGCGCCCGCAAAGTCGCCCTGCCGTCCGGTTCGTTCTCGAGAGCCAGCTGACCGGCAGGCCTGTTCACCGGGTCCATGTCGGGCTCTCTTTCGTCGGGCGTGCGAAACTCGCGCTCGATCCTATGCCCGCTTGATTGCGCGCCGCGCGACGAGTTCCTTAACTACCCGCCTGGGCAATCAACTCGACAGCGCGGTCGGCGCACAGTTCCGGGTCCGGCATTCTCCCGATACCGAGGCATTCGACAACGGCGAACGACGTATCCGGTGTCGTTTCCACGCCGAGCGCCCACCCGAAGTAGTGATTCCAGGCGAGTACGGCTCGGTGGCCACTGTGCTGCGGAATCTCGCTGCCCAGAACGAGTACTGCGGCGAACGCGGGGCCGTCGCACCAGATGACCGATTCGGCGAAGGTGGAGCTGGCGACGGCGACTACGTACCTGTGACAAGTCGATTCACTCGGAATGGCGATGTGTGCACGCATGGTCGCTCCTCCGGCTCGGTTGCGATCGGAGGGTTCCCCGTTGCCGGCGCCGAAAAAACGCTTGGCAGATTACGTCCCGGCCACAGATCTACGACGCAGACGGTGTCTGAGATGTTTTTGTGCTGCCCGCGCGACCGAGCGAGTCGAGAGATACTGCTCGGCGGGTATCAACCGGGAACCGAACAAGTAGAACCTTTGGGCTTCGTCGTGGTCATGGGTGGCCGCGGAGATGAGCAGACGTTCGATCGCGGTGAACTTTCGCCCGCCGGCGTAACCGCTCATGTAATCGATGTGTTTCGTCATACTCGCTCTGGCACTGCGGTATTCGGTCAAGGCAGCGTTCACGTTCCGATGCGAGTCGAGTGTGTGTGACGTCGTCTCCGTCAGCATTTGGGCGGTCGCGTCGACCAGCATCTGAGCGGTCTCCAGTGCCCACGAGCATCCGATGCCCCATAACGGGTCGTTGGTTGCCGCGGCGTCGCCGATGAGTGCGAACCCGTTACCTACCGGGTCGGTGAGGATTGTGGAGAAGTGTTTGGTACCAACGATCTTCCCGACGATGTGCTCTCGGCGAACGGGCGGAGCGCCGGGTAATGCGTTGGCGTACGCGAGGAAAGCAGTAGACAGGTCGTCAGTGAACGGGCCGAGCTTGTCGAGGGCAGGGAAGACGACCAGCACGCTGATTCCGCCGTCGTTGGGGAGCAGATAGGCGACGTCGGGATCCATGAACCACGACAATGAAGATTCTCCGTCGGGTCGTTCGAGTCCGGAGAGTTGAGCGAAGTAGCTGAAGCGCCCGTTGGACGCACTCACCGAGTCGCAACGCGCGGATCGTGCGACGGTCGAATCCTTGCCGTCTGCTCCGACGGTCAATCGTGCTTCGACAGTGAAGGCCGAACCCTGTTCGGTGCCGTAGACGCCTGCAGTAGTGCCGTTCTTGGTCAGTAGTCCGGAAACACGATGTCCGAGAAGAAGGTCGACGTTCTGGTAGTCGTTCGCGAGTTGGCGCAGGAGGGGGTCGAGAGTTTCCCTTCGGACGTTGAATCCGGGCGGCGGTGAGTTCTCTGCAGCATCAGGGGTGATCATTCCCCACGGGGTCCAGAATTTCGGAACGGTTTCCACCATTCCCAGGGCGAGCAGTTTTTCCGTGGCGCCGAGTCGTTGCAAGATCGGGGCACCGCAGGGTTGTAGGTGGTGAGTGCACAGGACTTTGTGCGCCCGGATGTCGGAGCGAGCGTCGAGAAGCGCTATCCGCAGACCCTGCTGGGCGTACATGATTGCGGCCGCGCATCCCGCGATGCTCGCGCCGACAATCACAACGTCATAGTTTTCCCGTGCCTTCGAAGTCACTCGATCAGTTTAATGCATAAGGTTATAACTTAAATTTTTACTGGATTTAGTCATCGTGTTCGGGCGTTAAGTCCCGAACTGCAGCCCGGATGGACTGTTCACGAAGCTCGTTCTCTCTGCGCAGTTCACGACGCCGACGACCGGCCTCGAATCGCTGCCTCGCGATTGTTCCGGTCGGCCGGAGTTGGGCTACCTCGGCCGGTTTTCCGTCGCTGCCCATTGCGACCATCGTGAAGTAGCAACTATTGGTGTGTCGAGATTTTCCGAGAAGAATGTCTTCGGTTTCGACGCGTATTCCGATTTCCATCGAGGTGCGCCCGGTGTAATTGACGGAAGCGCTGAACGTGACGAGTTCTCCGACATGCACCGGTTCACGGAACACCACACGATCCACCGACAGGGTCACGACGTACGTCTGGGCGTATCGACTCGCGCACGCATAGGCGACCTGGTCGAGAAACTTCAGAATCGTTCCGCCGTGAACGTTGCCCGAGAAATTGGACATGTCCGGCGTCATGAGGACGGTCATGGACAAGGTTTGTTTCGATGCTTGCTGCGATGCTTGCTTCAATTCGGGCAGGGAGTTCGATTCGGACATCGAGCGGGCCTCTTCGGGTCGGTGGACGGTGAAGAGACCGTATCCGGCAAAGAGGGTTACCCGCGCGTTCGGAAGAACGCGGTGTCAGAGTTCGGGACAGTGCCAACGTGGAGGATGTATTCGCTGGTGGCGACGGGGCCTGTCGCACTCGACCTGAGATAGGGCTCGAGCGTCGAGCGGAGATGCGCTGACATCGAAGCCCAATTCCCGGTGCTTCGAACGGCCTCGCGAAAGTTCTTCAACGCCGGTGCCTGGTCGCACAGTTCCTCGACGGGATCCGATCCGGCTGGTAGTTCCCACTCGAGCAGGTGGGAGGCCGAGCTCACCGATTCCAATCCGGCTGCCGCCTTCTCGAATTCGCTCGAGCTCGACCATGTCGTCGGTAGTGGTGTGATGCCATTCCACGCCGAGGCGGCCTCCCGGCGGAGTGCTGCTGCCCACCCGTTCTCCGACCACGTTGCGACGCAGATCTTTCCGCCTGGCCGGGTCACCCGCATCATCTCTGCGAGGGCAATCGAGGGGTCGGGGCAGAAGATGATCCCGAAGATGCTGACGCAGGCGTCGGCACTCGAATTCGGCCAGGGTAAAGACTGCGCATCGCCGATCGTGAAGGTGGGTTGGGTAGTGCCGGGGTGGGGAATCCAGCGTTTGCGCGCGACCTCGAGCTGGCTGGCGGAGAGGTCGAGTGCGTGGACCGTCATACCGGACTGGGCCGCCGGGAGCGCAAAGTTCCCGGTTCCGGCGCAGACGTCGTGCACCGTGCTCACGTCCCCGATCGAGCGCAGTGCCTCCGTCGATGCCGGTGAGAGTTGCTCGGCAAGAGGCGAATACGTCGTACCATTCCAGTTTCCCTGTTTCACGACAAACTCCTTTCGACTGCGTCGATGACCGTATCGAGCGCTGCGCCCGCCGCGCGCGCTGCTTCGTCGGGGTTGCGTTCCTCGATGGCCGCGATCAAGGGTCGGTGCTCGTCGACGTGGAAACCTGGACCGACACTGACTGCGGACAGCGAATCCGTCACGGCGGCAAGGACTCCCCGGTAGACGTCGATCAGTGCGGAATTGTGGGACGCCTCGACGATCGAAAGGTGCAGGGCCATGCCGGCTTCGACAGTGAAGCCGCCGACGTGACCGGGGTGGGCATTCCAGGCTGCATGTATCCCCGCGAGATCTTCGGGGGTATGGCGCTGCGCTGCAAGTCGCGCGGCTTCGACCTCGAGTCCGCGTCGCAAGCGCAGTACGTCGAGAACGTCACCTCTGGCGAGCCTGCGCCCGAGTAATCCTTCCACCGGCGACGCCGCCAGGACGTAGACGCCGCCACCATGACGAACGGACAGAACTCCGGCGTGTGCAAGCGCCCGTACCGCTTCGCGCATGGTGTTTCGGGCGACTCCCAATTCCTCGACCAGTGCGGTCTCCGGCGGGAGTTTTGATCCGACGGGCCATCGACCGGTCGATATCGCCTCCTCGATCGCCGCGGCGACGATGTCTACCTTGCGTCCGGAATCGGACATGTGTGCCACCTCGGGTAAGTGGGTCAATGACTTTGTCCGAGGTTAGCGTGCGCTCACGAGTGGGTCAATGACTTGTGAACTATCCGCGTACGTCCAGGCTGCGGGCGTAGTGCTCCTTGAAAACCTCGAGATGCGCCCACGATTCCAAGCCGCTGACACCGTCGATGCCCCGGATTTGCTCGGACAAGGCATGGAGGTCGTTGGACGAGTTGGCGGCGACCGTAGCGATCACGTCGTACCGTCCCAGAGTCCGCGCGAGGAATTCGATTCCCGGGAGCGACTCGATCTCCGATACCGCGTTGTCGTCCCGTGAGCCGAGATTGACGCCGATGCCCATCGCCAGCGACCGGCCACCACCTCGCCGCTTGACGACGGCACCGACGCGCAGTGCCGTGCTCGAGATCAGATGATTGACGCGATTGCGCACAGCGCTCGGCGACAGGCCGGTGTGTTCGGCCAGCTCGAGAAATGGCATGCGACCGTTGCGCTCGAGCAGTTCGATCAAGGCGACGTCCGTCGAATCGAGTCGGATGTCGGCTTGTAAAGCGGTCTCGGGCATGAAGATTCCCTTGATGACGTCGACGTAGACCAGCGTGCTCACGGATCTGACGCCACGCTGTGAGCGGAGTTCGGCGATGGCGCGGTACAGATCGTCGTGGCTGGGCACCCGAAGTTCCGCGATCACGTTGTACTGCCCGCTGACTGCCGAGATGTACACGGCAGCCTCGGATTCGATCAACGCGTCCAGTACCGGGGTCATCGGTCCGGACACGGCGATCGACACGTGTGCGAGTGCCTTCAGGCCGAGAAGTTCGGGGTGTGCGACGGCAACCACGGACACCGTTCCCGAGTCGAGTAGTGCCTGCACCCTGGTGGACACTGCCGCGCGTGGGGCATCGACCGCCACGGACAGTTCGCGGTACGTCGCTCGCCCATTGCGTTGAAGAGCAGCTATGAGCTTGGAATCGAGATCGACCGTCATGGATGCCCCAACTTTTCCAGAGATTTTTCTGTATGAGCTTCCTATTAGAACAGTCGCATGTGGGCATAGATGATGTGGATAAGTGCAGAAATGCACGAAAACTTGTACAAAAAGGTTGTGTACCACCTGGTCTGAAACTTTGATGCATTGCATAGCTCCAGGTCAGGGCGTAGTTTTCGCTCAACACGCAGTGACCTGCACCACCATCTCGACGAAGGACCACCATGCGCAAGTTGCACACGCACGAAGCCTCGCCGCTCGACGCCACCGCCACGATCTTCACCGGCGCCAAGATCCACACCGTTGACGACAGCACGGCGGGAGCCGAAGCGTTCCTGGTGTTCGGAAACCGCTTTGCCGCGGTGGGGACACTCGAGGAATGCCGCACGGAGGCGCGACGCCTGAGCACTCGCACGACCGCGGTGGTCGAACTCGACGGCGCCACCGTCGTCCCCGGATTCGTCGATCCGCACGCACACCCGTTGATGTACGGACAGATGCTCAGCTGGGTGGACTGCGGACCGGAGAAGGCGCACTCGATTCCCGGAATCATTGCCCTGCTTCAGGAAGCGGCACTCACAGCTCCTGCGGGTGTCCCGATTCGCGGATACGGCTATGAGCACCGCAACCTGATCGAAGGGCGCCATCCGCTCAAGGAAGAGCTCGATCAGGTGGCCACCGATCGCGAGGTCTACCTCATGAACGCGAGCGGTCACGGCGGCGTCGTCAACTCCTTCACTTTCGACAAGCACGGCATCGATGCGAGCACTGAGAACCCGGCCGGTGGCGAGTTCTTCCGAGATGCAGACGGCGAGTTGACGGGCGAGCTGTCCGACGCCGCGTGCAACATCCTCACCGGTGTCAACGGTGTGAAGGTCGGCCATCACGGACCCAACTTCCATCTCGAGGACGAGCCGGAAGAGCACCTTCGCCAGCTGTCGGTCGCTCAGGACAAGTTCCTGGCCGGCGGCGTCACCACCATCGGCGACTGCCAGGTGACGCGTCGTGAATTCGACATGTACCTGCGTCTGGCCGAGCAGGATCAGCTCAAGACCCGTGTCAGCATGTACATGCTCAGCCATCTCCTCGATCACGTCATCGACACGGGAATGCACGGCGCCTTCGGCAATTCGCGGCTCGCGTTCGGCGGCATCAAGTTCTACGCCGACGGCACTCTCGGCGGCTGGACCGCATACTTCCCCGACGGTTACGTGGGCGACCCGTGCCGCACCGGGCAGCTCTACCATGAGCCGGCGGACTACTCGGAGCTGATTGCCAAGGCACACTCCGTGGGTCTGCAGACTGCCACGCACGCTCAGTCACCGACGGCCATCGACATGGTGCTCGACGCCATCGAAGCTGCGCAGAAGGCTCACCCCGACGCCGACGCGCGTCACCGCATCGAGCACTGCGGGCTCCCGACGGCCGAGCAGATCGCCCGGATGAACCTGGCCGGTGTGTACCCGGTGAACCAGCCGCAGCACTACTACAACTGGGGCGAGGGCGTCACCGCTGCGATCGGAACTCCGGGTGAGCGGTTCAACCCGCTCGGGGAGTTCATCGCTGCCGAGGTTCCCGTGACCATCAGCTCCGACGCCCCGGTCGCAGAGCCCAAGCCGCTCGAGGCAATTCAAGCAGCCGTCACTCGTGTGACGCGTCAAGGCCATCAGCTCGGCTCCGATGCACTCCGCATCACCGCCGACCAGGCACTGCAGGCTCACACGCTCAACGGTGCACGTGCGCTGGGCCGTGAAGCAGAACTTGGCAGCATCTCGGTCGGCAAGCGGGCCGACTTCGTCATTCTGGGCGCGGACCCCCTCGAGGTTCCGGCCGACGCGATTGCGCAGATCGAGGTGCGGGAGACCTGGATCGACGGCGAACTCGCACATTCAGGTCATAACCACCTATTGTCGAGCACTTCGACCACCGAGGAAAAGCAATGAACCGAGAGCAACAGATCGTGAAGGCCCGCAAGGCGGGATTTGCAGCCTTCGTCGGTACAACCATCGAGTGGTACGACTTCTACGTATATGCCACGGCAGCCGCCCTGGTATTCGGTGACATCTTCTTCCCGCCCGGAACCGATCGCCTGACCGGCGTTGCGGCGGCGTTCGCGACGTACGCCGTCGGATTCTTCGCTCGCCCGCTCGGCGGAATCGTGTTCGGCCATGTCGGTGACAAGATGGGCAGGCGCACCGCACTTGTCGTCACCCTGACGCTGATGGGTGCAGGCACCTTCCTCATCGGCATGTTGCCCACTTACGCGTCGATCGGGTTCTGGGCGCCGTTGCTGCTGGTTCTGCTCCGCTTCGTTCAGGGCTTCGCCGTCGGCGGTGAATGGGGTGGCGCGGTCCTGATGGCCGTCGAGCATGCTCCCGAGGACAAGAAGACTTTCTACGGCGGATTCGCTCAGCTGGGCAACCCGGCCGGCGCCCTTCTGGCCACCGGGTTCTTCAGCATTCTCTCCACCTTCGGCGACGACGCGCTGCGCGAGTGGGCCTGGCGTCTGCCGTTCCTGTGCTCGGCGCTGCTGATCCTCGTCGGCTTGTTGGTTCGCCTCAAGGTCGAGGAGTCCCCGGTCTTCGAGTCCGAGGTGAAATCCGCGGACGTCCCGGAGATGCTGCCGCTCAAGTACGCACTGGTGACCAACTGGCGTCCGATCATCCTGGGCATCGGCATTCTGCCGGTCGCAGTCGGCGGCTACTACCTCGTGACGACCTTCATCACGGCATACGCGACCGACCCCGACGTCGGCTTGTCGGAGACGCTGATTCTCAACGCGCTCAGTGTCGCCGCGGTGGTCGAGTTGATCGCGACCCTGGGCGTGGCGTGGCTCGGCGACAAGGTGGGGCGCGTCCGCGTGGTCATCTGGGGTCTCGCTGCGGTCGCGATACTCGCCGCGCCGCAGTTCTTGGTGCTGAAGTCCGGATCCGTCTTCCTGATCTTCCTGACGTTTGCGGTCATGCGACTGGTGCTCGCTGCCACGTATGGTCCGATCGCCGCCGTTCTCTCACAGATGTTCAAGCCGCAGGCTCGTTACACAAGTATCTCGTTGGCGTACCAGGGTGCCGGCGCGATCTTCGGCGGATTGTCTCCGCTGGTCTCGACGCTGATGTACAAGGCAACCGGCAGCATCTGGCCGGTCATCGCACTGCTGATCGGCATGTGCATCCTGAGCATCGTCTGCCTGCTCTTCGCTCCGCAGCATGTGGACGAGGCGACCGACACCGACGGTGTGCGGCAGGACCTGAACAAGGAATCGGCCTCGGCCTGACTGCCGAGAATCGGCTTCCGCCTGACTGCCGAGAATCGGCTTCCGCCTGACAACTGAAAACACGAAGCTGGGGCAGTACACGATTTCCGTGTACTGCCCCAGCTGTCGTTTCAGGTCAGTTGTCGTTCAGCGACTGTTACGCGCCGACGAGATGGCGGTGAAAGTGATCGCTGCGTCGGTGGGCCTGGCTGAGATTCCTGATCTCGCGAAGCCAGAAGTGAGACGCCAGCGCGTTGTTGCTTCCGTAGCCGGTGCCGGAGGTGTCCTCGTCGATCAAGGCGACAAGCGCCTTGATCAGGCTGGTGACCTTGAGGTTGTTGGTCTGAGAATGTCGTACCAGCAGGTCGGCGGCTTCGTCGGTGCTGCAGCGGTAGAGCGTGCAGACAATTTCGAGAGCCCGTTCGCGGAGACGGCCCGAATTGGTCGGGATCCGTAGTCCGTTTGTCGGGACACTGTTCGTCTGGTTGTTCGTGTCGTCGGGGTGAATCATGGTGTTGTACAAGGTATTCCTTTGAACCGCAAGGGTTTTGGACCCGTGCGGTGTGTAGCGCATGTTGATACTGGTGCAGTCGGTACGCGATTGGCGGCGGACTCTGTCGGAGCCTTCGGCCTGGTCAACAATCTGCGGGACTGATGAAAGTGCGTAGTGATCAAAGGCGCGGATTTGCACCGAACTGGAAGTCTGCCCCTGGAACGAATATTGGAACTGTCGTTCCGGGCGAAGCGACCGGCTGCCTGACTGACGGCTGCCCTCTGATAACCCCACCGTACGTCATGGAGTTGGTTTCAGCTAATCCTTTTGCGGGCGATCATGCTCACAGTAGGCGGTTTCACCTGCTCAAGGAGTGTTTACGTGATCGATTACTGCTTGCTTGGTGATAGCCCAGGCGTTGGTTGTCGGGTTTCCGAAGTCGCCGTGGCCGACGCCGGGTAGTTCGATCAGATCGACCACGTCGCCTGCTGCTCGTGCGGCACGGGCATAGCGCCGGCTCTGTTCGACCGACACGACCTTGTCGCCGAGTCCGTGGATCGCCGTGACGGGGAGCCCGGTGGGGAGATGTTCGATCGGTGACGCGATGCGGTAACGGTCAGGGTGATCGACCGGCATGCCGCCCAGAAGATTTCGAACAAATCGATCTTTGCCCGCGGTTGCGGCGAGTGTCATGTCGAAGACGCCGGCCATGATCGTCGCCGAACGAATCGGCACGGTGAGGTCAGGCGCGGGAGCATCCGTGTCCTGTTGTGGTCGCGACGCGACCCACGCGGCCAGTTGTCCGCCCGCGGAGTATCCGGCGATGTGCACGCGACCCAAATCCAGTCGCCCGGAGGCCTTTTCCTGAACGATGCCGGCAAGCGCGTTGGTCGCCGCAACGGTATCGGAGAGAGTAGTCGGCCAACCGCCCTGCCCACCTATACGTCTGTATTCGATGTTCCAGACCGCAATTCCGTAGGGGGTCAGCGTTTTTGCCCACGCACCCGCGTACTCCAGATTGCTCTTCTGCGCCCAGCCGCCGCCGTGGATCAATACGACGACTGGCAGGTCGCCGTCCGATCCGGGTGGAAGATACAGATCGCCGAAAGTATCTGCGGCAGCGGCGTAAGCGATGCGTACCGCAGGGACATCGCGGTCGAGACCGGTGGCGCTGGCGACCGAGATCACGAGCGTGAAGATGCAGACGAGCGCTACGGCGAGGTACCTGGCCAAGCGGTCGCGGGAGCGGTGCGCGATGGCTTGATTCCTCTCGGTCTGCGACGGACGATTGTCAGGAAATCAGTCTATCGGTGCCGAGTGAATTCATGGGGTGAGCGAATTTGCGGTGCTTGCTCGTATTCGTAGTTCGCTACGGGTGTGGGTCGGCGCAGAGGGTTCGTCACCGTCGATCAGGGCGAGCAGTGCATCCACCGCCAAAGCTGCTTGTTCTTCGGGGAAGAAGTCGACGGCGGTGATCGGGGGATCGGAGATCAGTAGAGCGGGCTCGTCACTGTCCTGGGCGATCAAGATACTTCCGGGAATTGACAGGCCGAGATCGAGCGCCGCTCGTGCAGCGGCGGGGGCGCAACCGAGGATGACCGAGAGGATCGCGTCAGGGGGATTCTCGGATGTCAGTGCTTTGTGAGTCGCCCCGTATGCCGCGGAGACGAGTTGTTCGACGGAATTGACGCCCTCGAACGACGCCAGGTCGTCGGTGGCTCGGGGCGACACGCCGTGGATGCGGCACCATTCGAGGTAAGCGATGGTCGTTGCGCGAGTCCATGCCGAATCCATTCCGGGATTGAGGACAAGGATATCCGTTGCGCCCTGTTCGGTGAGGTGGTTCAAGAGCGTTTCGGTCGTGGCGAAGAGATCCGGCGAAATACTCCATCCGAATTGCTCAGGGTTGCCGGGACCCACTACGACAGAAGGTATTCCGAGTTTCTTCAAGATGTCGACGCGAGGGTCGTGCATCATCGGGTCGACGACGATCACACCGTCCATCTCGATGCGACGCAGTCCGTTCGGGTCTTTCATCGACGGCAACAGCAGGAGTGAGTGATCGGCGTGGAACGCTGCCTGTGTGGCGGCGGTCGCCACACGGCCGTACCAGTCGAAGTTGAGGCACTCGGCCGAGGAAGGCTCGTCCGGAGCCGGGAGCATCAACCCGAGGGTGGCGGTTCGACCCGAGCGAAGGTTTTGTGCCGACCGATTGGCTCGGTAACCCAAGCGATCCGCAACCTCTTGAACACGCGCCCGGGTGGCAGAGTCGACTCTGCCCTTGCCGTTGAGTGCGTAGGAAACTGTGGACACGGCGACGCCGGCGGCTGTCGCGACATCGCGAAGCGTCGGGACGTTCGGCGTGATCATCGGGGTCGCGTCCTCTAGTTGCTGGGCGGTTTCTACTCAAGAGTAACGCCCAATCGTTTCGGCAGGGGGAACCTGGCGGACGATTGTTCAGTCGAAGAAATTGCGCCGAATCGTTTCATCAAAGCTATTGACTATGCCGAAACGTTTCGGCACTCTCGTAGAACACCGGGACAACTTCGAGTGAAATTCGGTCGACCTCGGGCACCCTCATTCCCAGTCCCTGCGCCTAAATACGACGATCCACGGAGTTACCCCATGAGAGAGAAAACCCGTCCACGTCGCGCGGGTGCTGCTGCCGCGTGGTCGGCCGCTGGTGGTTTGGTCGAACGGCCGGGATTGATTCCGGGTGCACCCGAGATCTGGGTCTACGCAGACAAGTTCTCCTACTTCGCCGGCGATACCGTCTCGGTGCGGGTCCACACCACCGCTGACGAATACGACATCGAGGTGGTCCGTGACGGCGCGCGCCCACAGAGCATCGTCAAGTACATCGGGCTACCAGGAAAACAACAGTCGACGCCCGACGACGCCTATGCGACCGGGTGTGATTGGTCGGAATCCGTTGCCTTCACCGTTGCACCGAATTGGGCTTCGGGGATGTACCTGATCCTGGTTCGAATGCGCCACGAAGGTGTGGTCGTCGAACGTGAGGGCTTCTTCATTGTCAAGGCACGTGAACCCGAGCACGCTGACATGGTCCTCATCCACACCACGAGCACGATGTTGGCCTACAACGACTGGGGCGGAGCCAACAATTTCCGTGGTGCCCCGGACGGTTTCGGCGACGTTGCGACACCGATTTCGTCGACGCAGCGTCCCATCGCGCGCGGGATGTTGCGCAAACCCGAAGGTGCAGCGCGAAACATTCACACCGATATGCCGGGAATCGGATGGGTTCCGCGGCACCCGCCGTACGAATGGGCCTGGGTGAACGGATACTCGCGCCATCACGCCGACGCATTCTGGGCGACGTACGAACGCCCGTTCACGGTGTGGGCGGAGGAGCAAGCGTTTCTCGTACACCACATCACCCAGCACGACCTACATGAGGATCCTTCAGCGCTGCGCGGATATTCGTGTGCAGTCGTCGTCGGTCACGACGAGTACTGGTCGTGGGAAATGCGTGATCGTCTCGACGCATTTGTCGAAGGAGGAGGCGGCCTGGCGCGATTCGGCGGGAACTTCCTGTGGCAGGTACGCATCGAAGGTGACGCGCAGATTTGTTACAAGAACCCCTTCGGCGATCCCATACGAGAAGTAGACCCCACCCGCGTCACCACGGCATGGGATTCCCCCGAGATTGATCGGCCGGGCGCGTGGACGATGGGTTTGACTGCGATGGCGGGGGTGTACAACCGTTACGGTGCAACAGCTCCGAGGTCATCCGGCGGCTTTACCGTATACCGGCCCGATCATTGGGCATTGAACGGAACCGACCTGTATTACGGTGACAACTTCGGAATCGCGCCGGTCTGTATTGCTGCTTTCGCAATGGACGGTGCGGACTACACGTTCAGGAAGGGTCTGCCGTACGCCACCGGTGTCGACGGTGCACCAGAGGATCTGGAAATCATCGCAATGGCGCCGGCAGTTTCGGGGTCACGGGACAACTGGAACGGCACCGCTCCGATTGGTGCGCCCCTCGCCGAGGTGTCGGGAATCTTCGAAAGTGCCTATGGGAGAGAACTCCCCGAGCATCTGCGCGAGTTCGAATACGGTTCGGGAATGGTGGCGACACATCGGCGCGGTCTCGGAACCGTTTTCAATGCCGGGACGACCGAGTGGGTCAGTGGACTGATTCACCGGGATCCTTTCACCGAACGAATAACCGCAAACGTGCTGAATCTGTTTGCTGCGCAACTGTCGAGTTTCACTGAGGAGCCAGACTGACGGCGGCGACCAGCGGTAGAGTTTGTTGCCCGAGGATGATGGCCGAAAGAGGATCCATACGTACGTATGTATGGAGATACTAAATCGACTTGACCAGGGTTTTTAATCCAAACTACCGTAGTCTTCGCCGTTCAGTTGGATGACGGGTGGGTGTGGGGAGCTGCCGAACTTCGACAGTCACGTGCGGATCTCCACGATCAGATCCGCACGTGACCTGGCCGCTGCGATTACGTCGGCGTTCGGTTGATCCACCCGCCTCACCCAGTCCGCGGCCGCTTCGGAACTCCTCCCGAAGCGGCTGTGGCGTTTCACCAACCGCTGCGTGCGTGTCGCCTCCGGAACCTCGAGGTACCAGACGGTGTCGATCGCCGCTCGTACTTGTGGCCAGCTGCCGTTTGGTAGGAGGAGGTAGTTTCCCTCGGTGACGATCAACGGTGTTCGAGGTTCGACAGCGGTTGCGCTGCCGATTGATTCGTCGATCTCGCGATCGAAGACGGGCGCGTACACAATGGAGTCTGCCGATCGGAGGCGGTGTAGAAGCGCCGCGTATCCGTCGGCGTCGAAAGTTTCCGGAGCGCCTTTTTGTCCACGCCTGCCGAGTCGGTCGAGTTCCCGATTGGCAAGGTGAAAGCCGTCCATCTCGACGACGGTGCAGAGTGAGTCCAGTTTCTGCGCAATTGCCTGTGAAGCCGTCGATTTCCCGGCTCCAGGGGCTCCCGCGATGCCGAGAATGTGTCGGCCGCTGTCGGTGATCAGTGAAGCGGCACGTGAGGCAAGTTGATCGAGCGTCAGCGAGACGGTCGGCGGTGAGGTCCTCACTTGTTGCTCCGATCAGTCCGAGGTCCGGTGGATCGAGGGTACGCCGGCGGTCTTCGACCATTGACAGTCTGAATGGACTGTGAAACTGTGAGCCATGCCACTCGAGAGGCTGGAGGTGTGACCGTGACCCTGCGTGACGCGCAGCGCGAAGCCACGCGCCACCGGATTCTCGATGCGGCAACGGATTTACTGATAGCGGACGGGTATTCGTCGTTGACGACGCAGTCGGTTCAAACGGCTGCCGGAGTCAGTCGGGGCGCTCTCCTGCACCACTTTCCGAATATGCAGGAGCTCACTGCCGCGTTGGTGTCGAACATCGTCGTGCGGAACGAAGCGGCGGTGAGGTCGGCGATGTCTCGACAGGACCCGTCGGTGGATACGATCGAGAACTCGATCTCCGCTTTGTATTCGGCGTTGACTCAGCCACCGTTCCAAGCGGAACTCGAACTGTGGTCGGCGGCTCGGACGGATCCGGTGTTGGCGGAGGTTCTCCGCGAATCGGAGCGCGTCGCCGGGCGGGATTTGCAGCGAGTTGTCCATGACGCGTTCGGGCCTGAAATTGTTGCTTCCGAGAACTATTCGCAAATTGCAGATCTAACCGTGCTGATGCTCCGTGGTTTGGCGTTGTCCCGGGCGGTACACAAGAGCGATGCCTCTGCGCGTCGTTCGATCAGTCAATGGGCGGGCGTCGTTCGCCTGCTGCTCACCCAGAACTAGCGCAACTCGTTTCGTTCGAGATGCGCTCGATCGACAGGACCGATGATGACAGATTTTGCGACCCTGAAATACGAGACCTCTGGTGGTAAGGCGTACATCACGCTGAACCGCCCCGATCGGCTCAACGCAATCGACGATCGGATGCCGTCGGACATCCGAAATGCAGTTGCGGCGGCCAATGACGACGACGACGTTCGCGTGATCATCTTGCAAGGCGCAGGCAAGGCGTTCTGCGCCGGGTACGACCTCAAGAAGTTCGCCGAAGGAGATCTCGACGGAAAGTGGAATCAAGGCCCGGTGTGGGACCCCATCAAGGACTTTCGGGGCATGAAGCAGAACACCGATGACTTCTTCACCCTCTGGCGATCGCTCAAGCCGACCATCTGCAAAGTTCAGGGTCATGCAGTCGCAGGCGGAAGCGATATTGCGCTGTCCTGCGACATGCTGATCATGGCTGACGACGCCCGCATCGGATACCCGCCTGCTCGCGTCTGGGGTTGCCCGACCACAGCTATGTGGGTGTACCGCCTCGGGGCGCAACGCGCCAAGCGAATGTTGTTGACGGGAGACACCATTGACGGTGTCACCGCCGCCGATTGGGGATTGGCACTCGAATCGGTGCCGGCCGACGAACTGGACGCTGCGGTGGAGGCGTTGGCGGATCGCATCGCCGGTGTCCCGCTCAATCAATTGGCAATGCAGAAGATGATGATCAATCAGGCGTACGACAACATGGGGTTGCAGGGCACACAGGTGCTGGCAACCCTGTTCGACGGAATCACGCGCCACTCGCCGGAAGGGCGCTGGTTCAAGGATTTTGCCGAACGCGACGGATTTCACGCCGCGGTGCAGTACCGCGATTCCGGCCGCAAGATTCCAGACGGAGGCGGGCCGCTCCCCGCATCCGACACCCCTTCACGATAGAAAGTGGATGTGAGATGAGCAGTGTTCTCGAAACGTCGTACTTCCCCGCGGACGTGTCGGACCCGATAGTGGAACAAACGGTCGGCGGGCTGCTCCGAGAGTGCGCCGCGGACTCGCCGAACCTGGTTGCTATCCGAGAAGTAGTTCCGGCGCAATCGCATTCGTTGTCCGGTGCCTCCGAGACGGATCGCACCTGGACCTTTGCGGAACTCCTGGGTGAAGCGGAGGGGTGCGCGCATTACCTCTTGTCGCAGTTCGACCGCGGCGACCGGATAACGGTCTGGGCTCCGAACATTCCGGAGTGGATGATTCTGCAGTACGGCGCCGCGCTTGCCGGAATGGTTCTGGTGACTGCCAATCCGGCATTGGGTGCGGAGGAATTGGCGTACGTCTTGTCGCAGTCCCAGTCCCGCGGGCTCTTCCACACCGGAAAGTTCCGCGGCGGCGACATGGCAGCGGTGGCATCCGAGGCGATTTCGATTGCGGGAGCAGAAGTTCTGGCAGTGAACTTCGAGGACTGGGATCGTCAGGTTCGAGGTTGGGCCGGCGAACGGGGCGCACTGCCGGAAGTCTCTCCTGACGACAATGCGCAGATCCAGTACACGTCGGGAACCACCGGAGTTCCCAAAGGTGCGCTGCTGCATCACCGAGGACTGGTCAACAATGCCGATTTCGTCAGTCGGAGAGGTCAATTCCCCGAACGGGGTTCGGTGGTGTCGGCGATGCCGCTGTTTCACACTGCCGGGTGCGGCATCCTGGTTCTCGGTGCCGCACAGCGAAGAATGTCCATCGGTCTGATCCAGTATTTCGACCCGACTGCGGTTCTCGATGCGGCGGAACGCTTTCGGGCCGACGTGGTCAGTGGAGTTCCGACGATGCTGATCGCGATGATCAACGACGCCAGCTTCGCGAGCCGCGATTTCTCGACCTGTTCGGTAGTCGTGTCGGGTGGGTCGTCGGTCCCGCCCGAACTCGTGAGCACGGTGGAATCGGCCTTCGGTGCGGGGTTCAGCATCGTCTACGGACAAACCGAGGCGAGCCCCGTGATCACGCAGACCAGCCCCGCCGACACCCCCGAAGACAAATCGGAGACGGTCGGTCTCGCGTTGCCGCAGGTCGAGGTGAAGATCTCCGACGTGGTGACCGGGGACAGCGTGCCACTCGGCGAACAAGGTGAGATCTGCGCGCGCGGGTACCTCGTCATGACCGAATACTTCCGCAACCCGGAGGCTTCGGCCGCCACCGTGGACAAGGACGGTTGGTTACATACCGGCGACTTGGGGACGATGGATCAGCGTGGATACGTCCGGGTGACCGGCCGGCTCAAGGACATGATCATCCGCGGCGGGGAGAACATCTATCCGCGAGAGGTCGAGTCCGTGATCTTCACACATCCGAAGATCCTCGATGTGGCGGTCGTGGGTGTGCCCGACGAGGTATGGGGAGAGCGGGTGGTTGCCGTCATCAGGTGGAAAGACGAGTCCGACCAGCCGACCGCAGCCGAACTGGTCGAGTTCTGCACCGAGCGACTGGCACGCCACAAAGCACCCAAGGAGTGGTTCAGTGCAGAAGCATTTCCTCTGACCGGCTCGGGCAAGATTCAGAAATATCGAATTGCGAGCCTGGTCGGCGAGGGCGCCTACGGCGTCGTCAGCTGACCCGAGCCCCTAGCACGTCGGAGCGATTCTGTCTGGGTTATCCCCGTAAATCGCTTCGACGTGCCCTGTTTATCCTGGTGTCGTGAGTTCAACCTTCGGTGAAACCGGACACAAAGCCACCTCCAGCCGCATTCGCGCCACAGCCTTTGCGTCGAAGGTGATGGCCGCGTCCGACGCTGTGAAGTTCATTCACCCCGGCGACACGGTCGCGATCAGCGGTTTCGCAAGCGCCGGTACTCCCAAGGTGATCATTCCGGCACTGGCCGAGCGCATTCACCACACCCGCGGCGACGGATCGAACTTCACGATCAATCTCCTGACCGGTGCTTCGGTGTCCACCGAGACCGAAAGGCTGCTCGCCGAGGTCGACGGAATCGCGCTGCGTATGCCGTATCAGTCCGAGGCCACCGCGCGTCGCCGCATCAACGACGGTCGCATGGACTACGTCGACATCCATCTCTCCCACGTTGCTCAGCAGGTGTGGGAGGGCTACTACGGCAACGTCGACGTCGCGGTCGTCGAAGTCGCCGGTATCACCGAATCAGGTGAACTGATTCCCTCCGCGTCGATCGGCAACAACAAGACGTGGCTCGACGTCGCAGACAAGGTCATTCTCGAAGTCAACTCCTGGGTGCCCGAGGCGATGGAAGGCATCCACGACGTCTACTACGGCACCGCGTTGCCGCCGCATCGCAAGCCTCTCGAGATCACCCGCGTCGAAGACCGGATCGGCCAGACGACATTCCGAGTGGATCCCGCGAAGGTTGTGGCCGTTGTCGAGACCGACTGCCGAGACAGCGCGAGCCCTCTCACTGCACCCGACGCCGTCAGTGAGGCGATCGCCGGCCACGTCCTGGAATTCTTCGACTTCGAGGTGCGCGCCGGACGGATGCCGGCGGATACCTTGCTTCCGCTGCAGGCAGGCATCGGCAATGTCGCAAACGCGGTGCTCGGCGGTCTCGATCGGGGGCCATACCGCGGCCTGACCTGCTACTCCGAGGTCATCCAGGACGGGATGCTCAAGCTGATCAAGGACGGAACCGTCGCGCATGCGTCGTCGACGGCTTTGGCGCTCACCGACGAGGGCATCGAAGAACTGACCGCGAACATCGACTTCTACCGCAACCACATCACGCTCCGCCCGCAGGAAATCAGCAACCACCCAGAGGTGGTGCGCAGACTCGGAATCATCGCCATGAACGGCATGCTCGAGGCCGACATCTACGGCAACGTGAACTCGACGCACGTCATGGGGACGAAGATCATGAACGGAATTGGCGGCTCGGGAGACTTCGCTCGTAACGGCTACGTGTCCATGTTCTTGAGTCCGTCGACGGCCCGCGGGGGTGAGATCTCGGCGATCGTGCCGATGGTTCCGCACGTCGACCACACCGAGCACGACACTCAGGTGTTGGTCACCGAGCAGGGGTTGGCCGATCTGCGCGGTCTGTCTCCGCGGCGACGCGCGCGCCTGATCGTCGACAACTGTGCTCACCCGGAGTTCCGGCCACTGCTCCGCGATTACATCGCTCGCGCCGACGCTCAGCCGGGCGCGGGGCAGACGCCGCACATCCTGGGCGAGGCATTCTCGTTCCATCAGCGGTACATCGACACGGGTTCGATGCGCCTTTCCTGACGCCGGGCAATTCCGCTGACAGTGAGAGAATGCGAGGGTGAGCCGAACCGGGGTACCTGACGACGCCATCCGCCGGGTTGCCGCGGCAGGGGCGGACGACGCCGGTGGCCTACCCGTCGAGTTGCTGGGTGATTTCCTCGACGTGCTCAGCGATGCTGTCTGTGAAGGAAAACCGCTGCAGCGTCGTCAGCTGCATCGTTTCCGCGCCCGTGGTGAAGAAGCGGCGCAGCAGGGTGTTGCCCTGCGAGCCTTGCTCGATCTTTATCTCTCCTCGGCCTGGCGCCTGTGGCGTGAACTCCCCGCTGTTATTGCGGCACAATCGGATCCGACTGCCGTCGTCTCGGCCGGCGAAGTCATGCTCCGTGCCGTCGACGATGCCGTCGCCGAACTGGCCGAAGGATTTCAGTTGGCCAGGCGTTCTCTGGTCCGCTCGCAGGTATCGGCACGCCGTGAGTTCGTCGACGACCTGTTGACCGGTGGAGCCGATGTCGTCGGATTGTTAGGTCGTGCTTCGGGATTCGGTCTCCACCTCAGCGGTCCGCATGCCGTCGCGGTGGTGACCGCGACGCGCGAGTTCACCGACGACAATCCCTTGGTGCGGGCCGTCGAACGTGCCGTGCTCGGCAGCAAGGGTGACGCCGACGCGCTGGTTGCCAGCAAGAGCGGCAAACTGGTCGTCGTTTTCGCGGCGCCGGACCGTGATGCCGTTGATCACGTGCTGGCGGGTATTCGGTCGGCTCTCGGACCGGGAACCGATGACGACGGGCGAGTTCAGTTGCAGCGGCGTGCTTTGGACGGCACCTGGCAGATCGCTGTCGGGCGCCCTCGCACCACCGCTTCGGGCGTCGTGGCGTCGTACCGGGAGGCGCTCGACGCACTGGACCTGGCGCAGCGCCTGTCGTTGACCGCACCGATCATCGATGCTCGTGACCTGCTGGTCTACCGCGTTCTGGTCAACGACAGGCCGGCGGTCACCGACCTGATCCACACCCTGCTCACGCCGCTGCTCGAGGCGCGCGGCGGCGCTGGGCCGATGATCGACACCCTGCTCGCGTACTTCTCCGCCGGCGGCAATACGGCAAAGACCGCCCGAGACCTGCACTTGTCGGTCCGGGCGGTCACGTACCGCTTGGACCGTATCCGTGAACTCACCGGCCAGAACGTCAACGACCCCAACGACAGCTTCGCGCTCCACGCTGCCGTGTTGGGCGCGAAGTTGCTCGACTGGCCGGCCACGGAGCTGGCCTGATCAGCTGGTGCGCGCCCGTTCCTCGTAGGCAGCACGGGCCGCGGTGTCGACGTCGCCGAGAAACTGCGTCTCGACGCCGAACAGTCGGCTCAATGCCTCGTAAGGCCGTCGGGGCACGAAACCCTGTGCCTGGACAAGCAGTCCGGACACTCGCGTAATGCGCACGCGTGGTCGAGGTTTGGTGATCAAGCCGACGATTGCTTCGGCGATTTCCTCCGGCTGAACCTCACGGAAACCCTTCATTCCCGAAGTCCCGGAAGTGAGTTGGGTGTTGGTGAGCGTCGGCAGTACGGACGAGACGTTCACTCCGGTGCCACGAACTTCCTTGCGGACAGAATCGGTGAAGCCCAACACCGCATGCTTGGCGCCGCAGTACGTCGACAGACCGGGGCACGGGAGTTCGCCGGCAAGTGAAGCGATGTTGATGACGTGTCCACGTCCGCGTGGAAGCATCCGTCGCAGTGCGAGTTTGGTTCCCGTGATCACGCCGAGGACGTCGATCTCGATGATGCGTCTGGTCACGGTGTCGTCCTCGTCGACGATCCGTCCGACCGGCATGATGCCCGCATTGTTGACCAGTACGTCGATCGGGCCGAGTTCACCTTCGACGGCGTCGAGGAAGTCGAAGAACGACGCGGGGTCGGTGACGTCGAGACGCCCGAACGTACGGATGCCCAAATCTTTTGCAGCCTGCGCGAGAGTGGCTTCGTCGATGTCGCCGATCGCGACCCTCGCGCCCAGGCTGATGAGCCGTTTCGCGGTGGCGTATCCGATGCCCCTGGCGCCACCGGTGATGACCACTACCTGACCGTCGAAAGGCTTGTTCATATCGCGAGCGTCTCCAAAAACTAGAGGGATGGGATTGCAGTGACGTAAATCTGCAGCGACGTGAAACTGCAGTGAGATGTGATTGTGGACCAGTTGAAGTTGGGTAGATAGGGCTTGTTGGCCGAACCAAGGCGATAGATTTATGACTAAGTCACAATTCGGGGAGGCGTCATGGAAACATCGGAGTTGGACGGCTGGATTGCGAATCTCGCGCCCATCTATCTCCAGCCGGAGGTGATCGACGGTTTCGTCCAACGCATCGACGACGCCATTGCCGAGGCCAATCCCGAGGTAGCGGCTGATCGGGAGCTACGACGCGATGTGGATGCGAGCACCGCGGCGCAGCTCCGCGTCATCGTGGCGGCGATCGCGGGCGGTTCCCAGGAGGTCACGCCGCCGGCGGAGTCGGTTGCGCTTGCACTCACCGTCGCCCGGCGCGGTATGGATCTTCGGGTCCTGCTCAAGATCTACGGCGCCGGACGCCTCGCGATGCTGGGTTTCGTCGACGAGTCGATAGAAGCACTCCCGATAGGTCCGGAACTCAAACGCGCACTTCTGGTTCGAGTGTGGGGTTCGGCGATGAGATGGCTGGAAGTGACCACCGAATTGTTGGTCGCGACGTACGCGAAGGAGCGGGAGAGCTTGGCGCGCGGCGCTTTTGCGCGTCGGTCCGAGACGGTGCACGCGATTGTCGCGGGCGAAGCCCTTCACTCCGACGAAGCGTCCCGGATCCTGGACTATCCGATGCGGCGCCACCACACGGCGTTTGTTCTCTGGACGGACGACACCGACCCGGCTGCAGACGTATTGGCGCGGTTGGACTCGTACGCCCGTACCTTTGTGGACGAGTCCAATGGCGAGCGTGTTCTGACTTTGCCTTCGGGCGCGCGTGAGCTGTGGTCGTGGGTCGCGCATTTCGACGGCCAGGAGTGGGCGTCACATGTTGATGCCCGGCATTCGGATCTTCGCGTTGCAGTGGGAGCGAGCGGTTACGGAATGGAAGGATTCGCTCGCAGTCATCGCGAGGCGCTCGCCGCGCAGCGCGTGGCAGTCCGTTCCGGGGGCTCGCCGGGTATCACCGTCTACGAGGATGTTCAGGTTCCCTGTCTGCTCACCGAAGATCTGGGCGAACTGCGTGAGTTGGTGGCTCGGGAACTGAAAGGCCTGGCCGGCGCGGACGGCGTCACGACGCGCATCCGTGACACCGTCCGGGTCTACTACGAGAACAACTGCACCGCGGCCGCTACTGCCGCAGCCCTCGGCCTGCACAAGAACACCGTGCGGTATCGACTCGATCAGGCCGAAAAGCTACTGGGTCGCAGCGTCGACCAGCGTCGGCTGCCGACGGAGTTGGCCCTCATCGCACTGGAGAGCTACGGAGCCACCATCGCGCCGGCGCCGTGATTCGCTACTGCATGTCATCGAGTCCGGGGAGCGAGTAGCCGGAGTTGTCATCCCAATCTGCGGGGGTGTCGTCGAGTGAAACGTCCCAGTCGGCGTCGGGCACCGCTCGCCGGAGTTCGGTCAGGGCGTTGAACCAGTAGACGAGTGACGGAATCACCTCGGTCGGATCGCTCGAGATCTTGGTCGAGCCGTTGAGCAGAGTGTTGGGGATATCCGACGGGTAGAGGTCCAGGACCTCGTAGTCGAACGGAAATTCGTCGTTGTGGACGGCGATGAGTCGGTCGACTTCGGCCTTCTCGTCGTCGGTCAGCGGGGTGGTGCGGACGGCGGAGTAGTACAACGAGGTGCTCATGTTTGCCAGGCTAGAACAAGTTGCCTTCCAACGGCGGTTTCGGATGCAACACCTTTAGATTGCATGATCTCGGCAACTTTAGATACAAAAGTCGTCGATATTTCGACCGGGATGGATAGAAGTCGGCAAGGAACACTGGAGAAGACGGCGAGACGGCCGTCCGAACCCAGTGAAGGAGCTCCCCGTGACCGCAGTCATCAGTGCCATTCGGGTAGGTGGTCAGCGATGAACGTTCCCATGTGGGCGTGGGCCGCGTTCGCCGCAGTCATCGTCGTCATGTTGCTCATCGACTTGCTCGCCCACCGCGGCGCGCATGTCATCGGCTTCAAGGAAGCGGCCTGGTGGAGTGCACTCTGGGTCGGTTTGTCTCTCGTGTTCGCGGTGGTTGTCACCCTGACCTTGGGGGTGAACTCGGGCGTCGAATTCACAACAGCCTGGCTGTTGGAGAAGAGCCTCTCGGTCGACAACCTCTTCGTGTTCGCCCTGATCTTCGGTTACTTCAAGGTGCCCCGTGAGTACCAGCACCGTGTGCTGTTTTTCGGTGTCATCGGCGCCCTGATCTTCCGCGGAATCTTCCTCGCTGCCGGCGTTGCCGTGGTCAGCAAGTTCACGGCCGTGCTGTTCGTCTTCGCCGCCATCCTGCTCTACAGCGCTTACAAGCTGCTCAAGGACGACGACGAGAGCTTCGATCCGGGTACGTCGCTGGCAGTTCGCCTGCTGCGCAAGATCATGCCGGTTCGCGAGGAATACGCGGGAACCAAGTTCTTCGTCAAGGAAGCCGGAAAGCGCGTCGCAACACCGCTGTTCGCCGTCGTCGTCGCCATCGAAGCCGCCGACCTCGTGTTCGCAGTCGACAGCGTCCCGGCAGTCCTGGCAGTGAGCGACGACCCGTTCATCGTGTACTCCAGTAACGCGTTTGCGATCCTGGGTCTGCGTGCCCTGTACTTCCTGCTCTCGGGTCTGCTCGAGAAGTTCCACTACCTCTCCAAGGGTCTGTCGATCATCCTCGCCTTCATCGGCGTGAAGCTGATCATGCAGGCCAGCCACAAGGTGATCAGCACGTCGATCCCCGAGATCCCCTCGCTGGTCAGCCTCGCGGTGATCATCGTGGTCTTGGCAGGCTCGATCATCCTGAGCCTCAAGAAACCGCTACCGCAAGAGCCTGAGGCCGAAGAGGTTGCGTCCGGTGATGCACCGGTCGACCTCGAGAAGACAGGCCCGAATGGGGGCGTCGAGTCTTCCGACATCGCACTTGCTGCCGGCGAGCACGACGACGATGACGACAAGGTGGATGCTCGCAGTAGGAGCTGACGCCTGATCGGCTGAACCGAATCGAAAAGGGAGACCACACAACGAGGTGTGGTCTCCCTATCCGTTTCTCACCCCTTCTCGCGACCAAACAGACCACTGATCGGGAAGGTGTGTTCTCACTCGGCCGCGCGCGATCTACCTTGGCGGATGCCCGACGTCCGAGATCAGGAGTGCACATGACAATTCACGCGGAAGTCATCACCATGCTGGCCACGCTCAACGCCGCATTTCCGGATGTCACCAGCTTCGAGCCGTCGGAGTTACGTGCTCTGCTTCGGAATCGACGCGCCCCGTTGGAGCGGCTTCCCGATTTGCGTACGGTCGAAGACCTCGCAATCGAGGGCCCCGGTGGAAATCTGTCGATCCGCGTCTACCGCCCGCACACTTCCTCCGACGCCATACCGCTGGTCGTCTTCGCTCATGGCGGAGGCTTCGTGTTCTGTGACCTGGACAGCCATGACGAATTCTGCCGGTCCATGGCGGAAGGGGTTGGCGCCGTCGTCGTCTCCGTCGATTATCGTCTGGCCCCTGAGTACCCCGCGCCGGCAGCACACGACGACGTCTACGCCGCATTGGAGTGGGCGACGAAACACGCGGCACAGTACGGCGCAGACCCGAGCAAGATAGTCCTTGCCGGCGACAGCGCGGGCGGCAATCTTGCTGCGACAGTAGCCATCGCCGCTCGCGATCGTGGGGGGCCGGCGGTTGCGGCGCAGGTTCTCATCTATCCGGTGATCGACGACGATTTCGACACCGAGTCCTACCGTCTCTACGGTACCGACCACTACAACACGACCACGGCCATGAAGTGGTACTGGGACCAATATGCTCCCGAACGCCGAGATGACGTGCGGGTGATACCCACTCGGACAGAGTCGTTCGCAGATCTTCCAGCTGCTGTTGTCGTGACAGCCGAGCTGGATCCGCCGTGCTCGTCCGGTGACGAGTACGCGAAACTGCTTGCCTCGGCCGGCGTCCCCGTGCAGCATCATCGCTTCGACGGGTTGTTTCACGGGTTCCTCACTATTCCGTCATTGTCGCTCACAGAGCCGGCACGCCAGAAAGTTTGGGCGATGATCCGCGAGGTATCAGCCGCCGCTCGATAGGATCTCGTCGCCCAGTTCGCCGAAGGTATGGCAGATTCTTTCCCGCACAATGACTTCGGTGCATTCGGGATCGAACCATCGATCAACGACGCCCCAGTGGATCGGATGATCGAGGTATTGGGTCTGCAGTGATTCGAGGTCGGTGAACTCCTGCTCCCACACATGGGTCCACGGTGCTTCGTCACATGCGGGTGTTGCGCCGGTCGCCGCACTCACCCGACTGAGTCGCCAGGCAGCGATCGAGGAGATATGCCCGGGCATCTTCAGCAAGTCGCTTTCGAAGCGTTCGATTTCGTCCTCGGAGGTAGTGGGTTCAACGCGAATCAGCAACGCTCGATACACCCCGTTCGGGCCCGTGGCGCGCGAGCGACCCTCGGTTCCGGAAACGTACTCGGCGCCGTGAAAGCGTTCGATGGCATCGTGGTGAAGTTCGGCGTCGACGGAATCGCTAACGGCCCGCCACGCGGCTTCATTCGCGAACTGAAGATAAACGATCAGATCTCCGCCGTTGATGGCGCCGGGCAGAGTAGCGGTGACGAGATGGCGAACTGCGCCCGACGATTCTGCCACTGCCGCAATGGTGTTCACCGCATTCGCCCAACCGTCCGAGTCCGTGCTGTCGGCAGCAAAAACAACCCTCGTGACGTTATACATCGGCCAGTGCCTCGACGTCGTCGGCAGCAGCAGCCATGGTGCGGCTACGTTCGCAGATGAGTGGTTCCATGGCATCCCACCACTGCCGAAGCGTGGTGTCGCCGCGACTCAGACGAGTCATTGCCCACCAACCGGAGGCTCCGTCGACGGTCCACGTGATAGTGACGACGTTCGGTTCGTACTCGGACCACAACGGCGGACTGACAAGTATGTTGTCGAGGGTCAGGCAGCGTCGCCGGGCGTTCGGCAGGTAGCCGGCACGCCATTCGTCGACGAACTTCTGCCCGCATCCGGGATTCGTGACGATCCGGTCGATCACGTAGAGAGTCTCACCTGCCATGTGCGCAGGCTACGTTCCGTCTAAGTCTCTGCGGTACTACCGATCTCACGCAGCGGGAGGTTGTTCGGAAGCGGACGGGGAGTGCGCCGGTCGCAGCCCTAGCCACCCCACCAGTCCCACCAGAACGAAGGCAACGCCCGCGGTCGCGAACGTGACGGTGAAGGCAGATTCGCTTGGCATCGCCGGAACACCTTCGGGGAGGTTCGCGATTGTCATCGACGCCAGAATCGTTGTCACTACTGCGCTGCCGATGGCGCTACCGGTGGAACGTGAGATCGAGTTGATGCCGTTGGCGATGCCGCTCTGATGATGCGGGACGTTGGACATGATGATGGCGGGCATGGCTGCATAGCCGAGGCTCAGGGCGGCGCCGATCACCATGCCCGCACCGATGACCGACGCGGTGTGGGTGTGGTCGAACGCGAGCCACGCAAACGGCACCGCGCCCAGGATCGCAGTGAGTCCCAGAACGAATCGCGGCCCACGCAGCCTGATGAGACGACCGCCGATCGGGGCGGCGATCAGCGAAACTATCGCGCCAGGCAGCAGGAATTCGACCGACGCACGCAGAATGCTCGCGTCGAAGCCGTATCCGGTGAGATCGCGGGGAAGTTGTGCGAGATACGAGATCCCGAGGAAGTTCGCGAACATGCCGAAGCCCACCACGACGCCGGCAAGATTTGCCATCATCACCGGGCGGTGGACGAACATCCGCATGTCGACAAGCGGCTCGTCGACGATCTTCTCGATCCACACCCAGACTGCGAACATCACGATCGAGGCCACGAAAACACCGACGGTCAAGGGTGACAACCACCCCCATTGGTGGCCTTGAGAAATCGCCAGAAGAAGCAGAAGTAGTGCCGCGCCCAGACTCAGCGCACCGACGAGGTCCACGCGCCCACCGCTTTTGTGCGTGGTGGGCGGGACCAGCGTGGCGACGGCAATCAAGGCCAGCACTGCGAATCCGGTGGCCATCCAGAAGGCGTTGCGGTAGTCGGCATCCGGAGCCGATGTGAGCAGACCGGTGGCCACGAGGGCGAGTCCGCTGCCGAACGCGAGAGTTCCGCTGACCAGGGCCATGGCGCCGGGAAGCTTCTGTGGTCGTATCTCTTCGCGCAAGACAGAGAGTGCGAGAGGGAAGATCGCGGTGGCTGTTCCCTGGAGTACACGGCCGAGGATCAGCAGTGGCAGATTGTGCGCCAATGCCGCGACAATCGAACCGATCACCATGACGACGAGGACGCCGACCAAGGTGCGCTTCTTGCCGTGCTGATCGCCGTAGCGTCCCAGCAGGGGAGTGAAGACGGCAGCGGAAAGCAGGGTCGCCGTCGTCACCCAACTGACGCCGGCGGACGAGGCTCCGAGGTCGGACTGAATCCGTCCCAGGATCGGAACCGGCAGCGTCTGCATCATCGAGACGATCATCGCTGCCAGGCTCAAAGCGCCGATGATCACGGCCTCCCGGCGCGGCGATCTTGCTACGGACTGGTCCGGGGAATCGGTGGCAGTTGGCGTAGCGCTGGGGCTCGCGGCACTGCTCGTCGTAACTGTGTTCGTCAACGGGTCCTTCTCGGGAACAACAAGAGAAAATGCTTAATGTGGCGAAGTAATTTTCCCTGGATGGTAAGTCCGCGAGATCGATCCCGTCAATGCTGGTCAGCGACCGAGTGGGACGTGCCCTGTGAATTCGTTCTAGAAGGGGTAGACCGGGAGTGCACTTTGCGCCGTCACCCATTGTGTTTCCGTGAAGGCATCGAGGTTTGCACCGATACCGCCGACACGGCCGCCGTTACCCGAAGACGCCATGCCGCCGAACGGGATGACGGCTTCGTCGCCGACCGTCTGATCGTTGATGTGTACCAGGCCGGTGGGAATCTGTTGGGCGAGTTCGAGTCCGCGCATCGCGTCGGAGGTCAGAATGCCCAGCGACAATCCGTACTCGGAATCGTTGGCTATAGCGACGGCTTGTTCGACGGTGGCGAAGGAGGTCACCGGTGCGACCGGCCCGAAGACCTCGTCGGCGAAGGCAGGCGCGGTGAGTGGGGTGTCGGCTAGCACGGTGGGCCGGTAGAAGAGATCCTCGTAGGTGCCGCCGGCAGCCAGTTTTGCTCCGGCCGCGATGCTTCCGGTGACCAGAGAGTGGATGTGGTCGCGTTGTTTGGCGTCGATGATGGGTCCCAGTGCGACCTGACCGGTGAACGGGTCGCCTACCGGAAGCTTGTCGGCGTGTTCGGCAAGGAGTGCGGTGTAGTCGGCGGCGATACTTTCGTGGACCAGTTGGCGGCCGGTGGTCATGCAGATCTGTCCCTGGTGCATGAACGATCCGAAAGCGCCGACAGATGCGGCCTTTTCGAGGTCGACGTCATCCATGACGATCAGCGCATTGTTGCCGCCGAGTTCAAGATGAGCGCGCTTGAGATGGCGGCCCGCCAGTTCGCCGACCGCGCGTCCAGCTCGGGTCGACCCGGTGAATGCGATGACGCGAACGCTCGGATGAGCCACGATTGCCTCACCGGCGTCAGCGCCGCCCGGCAGCATGCTGAACACTCCGGCGGGCAAGCCTGCTTCTTCGAAGATGCGAGCGAGAACCACACCGCCGCAGATCGCCGTGCGCGGGTCAGGCTTGAGGATCACCGAATTGCCCAGCGCCAGTGCGGGAGCGACTGCACGGATCGACAAAATGATGGGGAAGTTGAACGGCGCGATGACGCCGACGGTTCCGACGGGTACGCGACGAGAGAAGCTCAGCCGAGGTTGCTCCGAGCGCAGAACCTCGCCGACAGGGTGTGCGGCCAAAGCTGCTGCGTTGTAGCACTCTTCGGCAGCGGTATGGGTTTCCAGCCCGGCCTTGGCCGGGATGCTTCCGGCCTCGCGGATTACCCATTCGCCGATTTCGTCGGCGTACTGCTCGAACAGTTGACCGGCGCGGCGTAGAACGGCGGCTCGTTCAGTGTATGGCCTTGCCGCCCAATTCTTCTGAGCAGCAGTAGCTTTTGTTGCAGCGGCCGCCACGTCGTCGGGTGTTGCCATGCCGACCGTCGTCAACTGCTTGCCGGTGGCCGGCTCGACGACAATACGATCGTCGGCGCTACCGCGAACCCATTCGCCGTCGAAGATCTTCGATTCCCACACAGGTTCGCTCAGCAAACGCGTCATGGCCGCTCCTCGGTAAAGGGATGCAACCGCGCGCCGCATCACATGGTTGCCCACCACGTTGCTCTGTGAGGGGGTCGATCGCCATCACACTTTCACTCAGTGAAAGACGGATTCATGGCGTCCTTGAGTGCTTGGATCAGATCGGCGAACTCGGTGGAGTGGGTAGCGCCGCTGCGGGTCACACCCGAGACGGGAATGCGCAAGCGGCCGTGCGATTCTCGCATGAAGCTGATTCCAGCGCGCGGAGATTCGCCTGCGGTGATCGAATAGAGCAGGGTCCAGGCGCGCGGGTTGGTGATCACGTCCAGCGTGGCTGTGTGATCGCTCGGAATTGCAGGGCCCAGTTGGACGCGTCGATCGATCTCGCGGAATGCGTCCTCGACCACCTTGTGAATGAGCACCTGACTTTGGCGCGGCGGCAGGAGCAGGGGATATGCGGCCAGATCATTGAGGTCGACGCTTTGCTGGCCGGCTAGGGGGTGACGGCTCGACATGACGACCAGCAGATCTTCGACGCCGAGGTCCAAGGGTTCGAGTCCGGGGCGGTCGACGCCGCCGCGAATCAGGGCGATGTCCGCGTCACCGGAGGCCACAGCATCCATGCGGTGGGCAAAGCTCTTGATGACGAACTCGACGTCCAGGTCCGGATGAAGTTCGCGCACGTGTGCGATGGCGTCCAGCGTCTGAGCGGCAAAGCTCATGTTTCCGGTGATTCGGATCCGGGCTCTCGGGTCTCGTGCGACGGAGTACGCCATCGTTTCGAGACTGAGGACTTGCTGCGCGATGGGCACCAGTCGCGATCCTGCCGGGGCCAGGCGAACCGCCCGGGTCGAGCGCTCGAAGAGTGTCGCCCCGAGCTCCTTCTCCAGTCGTGCGACCTGATGGCTGATCGCCGACTGCGAGATGAAGCAGCGTTCGGCAGCGCGACTGAAGCTCAGTTCCTCGCTCACGACGAGAAAGTACTTGAGTTGGCGGAAGTCCATGAGGACAGCTTACTTATGAGCAATCGAGATAACAGTCTTGCGAATACTCCAGCTAGCTGGACCCGACCCATGATCAGTCCATACCGTAATAGTCATACTTTCAATTTGGTTGAGGAGTTCGTTGTGGATAGAACAGCTGCGGGTCGCGCCGACATCGACGCGACTGGACACGAGAAGACTCAGGTTGTGATCGTCGGTTCGGGATTCGGAGCCCTCGCCGCGGCCAAGACCCTCGCGAAGTCCAAGACGCCGTTCGTTCTCATCTCCGCCACCACCGAGCACCTCTTCCAGCCGTTGCTCTACCAGGTGGCGACGGGTGTCCTGTCGGCCGGCGAAGTTGCTCCGCCCATCCGCACGATCCTGCAGAAGTACCCCAACGCCGACGTCCGCCTCGGCCGCGTCGTCGAGGTCAACGCCGAAGAGAACACCGTCGTCTACGAAGCCTCGGGCACCCGCCACACGCTCGGGTACCGCTCGCTCATCGCAGCCACCGGTGCCACGCAGGCGTACTTCGGTCATGACGAGTTCGAAAAGGTCACCTACAAGCTCAAGACCGTCGAGGACGCCGAGGTACTGCGTAAGCAGATCCTGCGTTGCTTCGAGGAAGCGCACACCACCAACGACGCGCTGGTTCGCCGTAACCTGCTGAGCTTCGTTGTCGTGGGTGCCGGCGCGACCGGCGTCGAGCTCGCCGGACAGATCAAGGAACTGGCGCGTCGCTACTTTGCGAAGGCCATCAACAACATCAGTGCCGACGAGGTCACGGTCACCATGGTCGAGGGCGCCGGCGTTGCGCTTCCGGCCTTCGGCGGCAAGCTCAGTGAGTACACGCAGGCCTCGCTCGAGAAGTCGGGTGTCGAGGTAGTCCTCAACACCATGGTCACCGCCATCGACGAGCATGGTGTCACCGTCTCTTCGGCAAAGACCAAGGAAGAGAAGCGCATCGACGCCGAGACCGTCATCTGGTCGGCCGGTGTACGCGCCAACGACT
Organism: Rhodococcus sp. UFZ-B548; assembly: GCF_903819475.1. Taxonomy (NCBI): domain Bacteria; kingdom Bacillati; phylum Actinomycetota; class Actinomycetes; order Mycobacteriales; family Nocardiaceae; genus Rhodococcus; species Rhodococcus sp. UFZ-B548. The sequence goes on along the minus strand of NZ_CAIJDS010000010.1, from coordinate 12,469 downwards.
TCGCCGCAGTGCTCGGAGAGGCGACCGGTTGTGAGAGTGACCGCGCAGGTCGTCTGCTCATCAATCCGGACTTGACCGTCGGCGGGTTCGCCAACGTCTTTGCCATCGGCGACATGACTTCGCTCAACGGTCTGCCCGGTCAGTCGCCCGTTGCGATGCAGGGTGGCCGTCACGCCGCGAAGACTGTGAACGGAAAGGTCAAGGCCGGAACGCCTTTCAAGTACTTCGACAAGGGCAGCATGTCGATCATCAGCAGATTCAGCGCTGTATGTCGCGTCCGCAAGGTCGAGTTCAAGGGCACGATCGCCTGGTTCATGTGGCTGGCCGTGCACGTGATGTATCTGGTGGGCTTCCGCAACCGGTACGTCGCTGTGATGTCGTGGTTCGGTTCGTTCATCGGTCACCGTCGTCCGCACTTCCACTACGCGCAGGAACCGATGAAGATCGAGGCCGCGCCGCCGGTGACCGAACGCGAACCGGAATTGGCGCACTCCGCGTAGCTCCGCACCGCCTGAACACGTTTCGCCTGATGCCAGTCACAGTGGATTCTTAGTGGCACTGCCCTGTCACACTGTGTGAATGGCATCAGGCGACCGTTCGTTGATCGGCCGGGCATTTATCGTGCTCGGTGCCTTCGACGCGAAATCGCCGCGATTGACGCAGTCGGAGATCAGTCGTCGCAGCGGTTTACCTCTGCCCACCGTTCATCGGCTGTGTGGGCAGTTGGTGGCCGAGGGCGCACTCGAGCGTCGGAGTGACGGCAAGTACCAGGTCGGAGTGCGGTTGTGGGAGATCGGCGCTCTTGCTCCCGGCGCTCACGGCCTGCGGCAGGTGGCGTTGCCGTTCCTCGAGGACCTGTACGAGGTCACCCGGGAGAATGTGCAGTTGGTCGTTCGTGAGGGTACCGAGGCGCTGTACCTCGAGCGCTTGTCCTCGCGTAGTGCCGTCACCGTTGTCGGTCGGGCCGGGGGAAGATTGCCGTTGCACGCGTCCAGCGGTGGATTGATTCTCCTCGCGCACGGCGGAACCGAGCTTCTCGACGACGTCCTCCAGGCCGGTCTCGAGTCGTTCACTCCCAAAACCATTACGTCCGAGCGGATTTTGCGAGCAACTCTCGACGAGATCAGACGCACCGGATTTGTCGTCTGCCGTGAGTATCTGAACGTCGGAACCCTTGCCGTCGCCGCTCCGGTACGCGATGCCGGCGGCAATGTCGTCGCAGCGGTCTCGACAGTTGTTCCGGTGGAGCAGGATCCAGCTCCGTTACTGCCGGCCTTGGTCGCGGCCGCCCGTGGAATATCACGCGGGCTCGGTGGCGGCGGGCTCGAGTAGCTCTATTTCAGTCTTTCACTGAGTGAAATTGCAGCTGTTCAGGGGAGTGGTCGTGGTCGATGGTGGTCTCAATCGTCACTCACCTCAGGAGTTCTCTGTATGTCTTCTTCGCGCACCCAGGTCGGAATCGTCGGTGGTGGTCCCGCCGGGTTGATGCTCTCGCATCTGTTGCATCTGAAGGGAATCGATTCGGTAGTCCTGGAATGTCGCACCCGTGAAGAGGTAGAAGGCACCATTCGTGCCGGCGTGCTCGAACAGAACACGGTTGATCTCATGGTCGAGACCGGACTCGGTGATCGACTGAAGCGGGAAGGCCTCGAACATCACGGAATCGAGCTGCGATTCGGCGGGCGAGGGCACCGAATCGCGTTCGACGAACTGACCGACGGGCGCGCAGTCACGGTGTATCCGCAACACGAGGTGCTCAAGGATCTGATCGCGCGACGTCTCGCTGACGGCGGGGACATTCGATTCGGAGTGTCCGACGCGAAAGTACACGATCACGAATCGGATCGCCCGAGTATCACTTTTGTCGATTCGGACGGAAACGACCAGAAGCTCGAGTGCGCCCTGGTGGCCGGTTGCGACGGATCACGTACGCAAACGCGAAAGCTGATTCCCGAACCGTCGATCCGAACGGATCATTTCCGCCAGTATCCCTTCGCGTGGTTCGGCATCCTGGCCGAGGCTCCGCCGTCATCGGAAGAATTGATCTACGCCAACCATGAGCGTGGGTTTGCGCTGATCAGCACGCGGACGCCAGAGGTGCAGCGTCATTACCTCCAGGTCGATCCGGACGACTCCGTGGACAACTGGTCCGACGATCGAATCTGGGACGAGCTGCACATGCGCGTCGACGGCGAGGGTGCAGAGATCAAGGACGGCAGGATCTTTCAGAAATCGATCCTTCAGTTCCGCAGCTTCGTTTGTGAACCGATGCAGCACGGCAACCTGTTTCTTGCCGGCGATGCGGCGCACACCGTGCCGCCGACCGGTGCGAAGGGAATGAATCTCGCGATCGCCGACGTTTACGCTCTGGCGAAGGCAATGGACAGTTTCTTCACCTCGTCCGACCGAAAGATGTTGGACGGGTACACCGAAACGGTGCTGCCGCGTGTGTGGCGGACGCAGCACTTCTCGTGGTGGATGTCGTCGATGCTCCATCGCTTGCCAGGCGACAGCGGTTTCGGGCATCGCCGTCAACTGGCCGAGTTGGACATGGTCACGCGTTCGGTCGCCGGACGAACGCTGATCGCCGAGAACTACGTCGGAACACCCTTGATCTAGAGAGCTGTCGCAGATTTTGCGGTGCGTAATCAGTGGAGCGGGGTGCCTTGATGGTGTACCAGTTGCCATCCGATCGGGGCGCGGCGCCACAGGGATGTGCGCCGCGCACGACGCACGTCTCGGACGGAATCCCACTGTGTCAGGACGTATCCGTCGTCGATGATTCGACCGGTCAAGTTGTGAACTTCGATGCCGTCGCCGTCGATGGGTTCGTTTCGCAGTGATTCAACGGTCGACGGTAGGTCCCGGACGCTACCCGACGCACCTATCTCGGTGAAGTCTTTGTGGGGTCATGAATGCTCCTCTGCCTACGCATAGGCCGGGCACGATGTCGATCGTGATCATCGCAGAGGTGGGCGTTGAGTTTCCAACATCCGTTCTCGGAGACTGTCGTAGATAGGTGCCGACCCTGCCGCGGTGGCGACGAATACCGCTGCCGCAGTGGCAGCGAGCATCGGGACGAGCGTCGACGTCACCGCTGTCATCTCGACCACGATCACGATGCCGGTGAACGGTGCGCGCACTACAGCGCCGAAGAATGCAGCCATGCCGATGGTGGCCATGGTGACCGTGAGCCCGGCGTCCACTCCGGGCACGAAGCTCGACAGTCCGGTGAAGATCGACCCCCAGAGTGCGCCGAGTGCGAGTAAGGGAGCGAACAGTCCGCCGGGAGTTCCAGCGGCATACGAGAGCGGGCCAGTGAAGAACCGAACCGCCAAGTACAGCAGCAGGATCGGCAGTACGAAGGTCCTTCCGCTGACGATCATCTGTGCAAGAACGTCGCCGCCCCCACTGGCCAGCGGGTCGAGGAACAGCGTCAGGCCGATGGTGGCGCCGATCGTTGCGCCGATGACAGTCGGCGGGATCCTGTCGAGTCGTGCAACGGCGTCGAGTAGACCCAGAATCAAGCGGTTGTAGGCGATACCGAGTAGCCCCGTGAGGATTCCGAAGACGACAAACAGTGGCAAGAGTGCGAGTTGAGGCGTCGGGACGGTGCCGACCTCGAAATCGGGTTGGTCACCGATGACAAGTCGTGCACAGCCCACCGCGACCGAAACACCGAAAAGTGTTGGCAGCACGGTGCGCAGCCGAAATGAGTGCGTCACCTCCTCGCAGACGAACAGTGCCCCGGCGATCGGCGCGTTGAACGCGACGGCGAGTCCTGCTCCGGCCGTGGATGTTTGCAGCATGGCGACGTCCGGTTCGGCAAGGCGGGCCCGCCGTCCCGCTTCTGCCCCGATCGCCGCACCCATGTGTACGGTGGGGCCCTCGCGGCCGAGAACCAGACCGGAGCCGATCGCCAAGAGGCCGCCGATGAATCTGGCAGGCACGAGATTGATTCCCGGCGGCTTCGCTTCGCCGCGGGACACCGCCTCGACGTGCTGGATGCCGCTTCCCTTTGCGAGGGGTACTCGTCTGACGATCAGTACGGCCAGTACGGTGCACAAGGCCACCAGGACGACCGGCACGAGCCACCCGACGTACGGAACGTGATGCGCCCAATTCATGATCGTCCGACGGAGTTCGTCGGCCCTGATCAGACACCAACGGAACGCGCCGCCGACAAATCCGACCCCGACGCCCGCGACCGCAGCGAGTAGACACAGCAAACTCAGTCCGCGGTTGGAGTCACGCGGTTCGGTGCCGCCGTCGTCCTCGGTCATCGTGATCAGCCCTACCTGATGGTCACAACTCGCGACAGGTGAATTGAGCTTCCTCACCTTGGACGGTAACCCATCCCGATACCCGCAGTGTCGGATCGAGGTTGTGCAGCCGAGTCACAATTCGACAAGCAGGCTGATTCCGAGAACCGCCATCATCACGGCGATCAGAGCGTCGAGAATCCGCCAGGCGTTGGGTTTCGCAAAAAGCGGCGTCAGCAGACGTGCGCCGTAACCGAGGGCGCTGAACCAGACCACACTCGCGGTGATGGCACCGGCCGCAAACCACCAACGTCCGATTTCGCCGCGACCGTTGGCAATTGAACCCATGAGCACCACGGTGTCGAGGTAAACGTGTGGATTGAGCCAGGTGAGAGCCAATGCCATCGTGACGGCGGCCAGCCTCGAACCGTTGCCGTGCTGATCCGGCGCCAGCGTCTGGGGTCGAAGCGCCCGCTTGGCGGCGAAGATTGCATAGCTGAGGAGGAAGACCGCACCGGCGATACGAACGAACGTGATCAGCGACGGTGCGTGTTCGAGGAGGGTCCCGATTCCGCTGATGCCTGCAAGGATCAGAATTGCGTCTGACAACGCGCACACTGCGACGATCGGGAGTACGTGCGATCGCGTCAGACCTTGGCGAAGAACAAACGCATTCTGGGCGCCGATTGCGACGATCAATGACAGTCCGACTCCGAAACCGACGAGGGCCGACGCAGGGTCGTTGGTGCTGAGCATGTTGTCGAGCCTGCCGCTCAGATTTCATTCAGTCCAGCTAATGATTCTTAGGACGCATCAGAGTAGCTTCAGATTATGTTGGATTTCGAGCAACTGAGGGCATTGCACGCTGCGGTCGACGAGGGAACCTTCGAGGCGGCGGCGCGGAAGTTACACATCACGCCTTCGGCGGTCAGCCAACGAATCAAAGCTCTCGAGACCTCGGTGGGCCGGATCCTGGTGCAGCGCACCAAACCCATCCAGGTCACCGATTCCGGGAGTGAAGTCCTGCGTCTTGCCCGTCAGATAGACGCACTGTCGCGTGACACCGTGCGAGAACTCGGTTTGGAAAACGGTTCGAACACCTTCGCCCGCGTCTCGATCGCGGTCAATGCCGATTCGCTGTCCACTTGGGTTCTCGGGGCCCTCGCGGAGTTCACGCAAGAAGTCAGTTTCGATTTTCATCTCGACGATCAAGACCACACCACCGAACTGCTGCGCGACGGTTCGGTCATGGCTGCCGTCACGTCTGTTGCGTCACCGATTCAAGGGTGTACCTCCAGTCGGTTGGGCATCATGCGGTATCGGCCGATGGCGAGCGCAGAGTTCTGCCGTCGCTGGTTCGCAGATGGTGTCACGGCCGAATCCCTTTCGAAGGCACCGCTGGTGGTGTTCAATCGCAAGGATCTGCTGCAGGATCGGTACCTCGATCAAAAGGTCGGCCACCCGGCAGATCCGCCTCGCCATCTTGTTCCGTCATCGGCAGACTTCGCGGACGCCGTCAGACGGGGATACGGGTGGGGGTTGATACCGGACCTGCAGTGCGGCGAAGACGATCGCGGCGGAGTGCTGATCGGATTCGATCCGGACTGCGTGGACGACGTTCCGCTGTACTGGCAGCAGTGGAAACTGTCGTCACCCGTCTTGCGCCGGATCTCCGAAGTGGTGACCCGACGTGCCCACGAAGTGTTGCATCAGCCCTCGATCTGATGTTCGCCGCCCTTGCGGCGTTGTGCTCAGGGAACAAAGAACCTGGATAAGTTGATCCCCTGAGACCGTTTCTTCGGCCGCAGGACGCCGATAGTGTTTTGAGTCACACACGAATGAAAGGTGCTGACTCTCGTGGCGGACATCGGATATCTGGCTTGGGATCTTGCGGAGAAGTACGGGAAGAAGCCGTGCCTGCGGGACGACCACGTCGAACTCACGTATGAAGAGTTCGCAGATCGTACGGAAGCTGTTGCCGCGCAATTGGCCGGACTTGGAATCGGACTCGGTGACGTGGTGGCGATCATGCTGCCCAATCGCGCCGAGTTGCTGATCGCGATCATGGCTGCCTGGCGCATCGGTGCTGCAGCTACGCCCATCAATCCGATGTTCACCGCGAACGAAGCGGATTACCAGATCGCGGACTCCGGGGCCGAGTTGGTCATCACCGCTACTGCCGATGCGCCCTCGGGTGGCCGTGCGGTGTTGGTCGTCGACGATCTGGCGACAGTGCCGCCGACCGATCCCCGACCCGGAATCGATGTTGCAGCAGACGATCTGGCGTTACTCATCTACACCAGCGGCTCCACTGGACGGCCCAAGGGAGTGATGCTCACGCATTCCAACCTGCAGTTCATGGCTTCGTCGATGGGCAAGAACATCGGTGTTACCGGCGCGGATCACTGCCTGCTGATTCTGCCGTTGTTCCATGTCAACGCGATCTGCGTCAGCGTCCTGACGCCCTTGCTTGTCGGCGGACAGGTGAGTGTCACCGGGAAGTTCTCGGTTTCGAGATTCTTCGACGACGTTGCGCGGCTTCGCCCCACGTATTTCTCGGCGGTGCCGGCAATCTACGCGATGCTGACCTCGCAGCCGGAAGACGCCTCGATCAATACGTCATCTTTGAGATTTGCCGTGTGCGGTGCGGCGCCGATCAGCAAGGAACTCCTCGAACGCGCGGAGCAGCGTTTCGGTTTCGTGATCGTGGAGGGTTACGGACTCACCGAGGGGACCTGTGCGTCGGCCTGTAATCCTGTGGAGGGCCTGCGCAAACTGGGTACGGTCGGCCCGGCGTTGCCCGGCCAGCAGATTGCCATTCTTGCCGAGGACGGAACCTTTGCTCCCGTCGGAACTGCCGGAGAGGTGGTCATCAAGGGCGGCAACGTGATGCGTGGCTATCTGGGCAAGCCGGAGGAGACCGCGAAGACCGTCAAGGATGGTTGGTTGCATACCGGCGACGTCGGGGTCCTCGACGAAGACGGCTACCTGACCCTGGTCGATCGCATCAAGGACATGATCATCCGTGGGGGCGAGAACATCTACCCCAAGGAGATCGAAAATTCGCTCGCCACACATCCTTCCGTGCTCGAGGCCGCCGTCATCGGCGCTCCGCACCAGGTCTACGGAGAGGTGCCAGTTGCCTATGTCGTTGCCTACCCCGACGCGCCCGTCACTGAAGGCGAACTGCTCGAACATGTCACGGCCTTGCTCACCCGAGTAAAGGTGCCAGTGGCGATCTACGTCGTCGATACGCTTCCCCGAAACCCGGTGGGCAAGATCGACAAACCCGGAATGAGACGAGCTTTGAGCGCAACTCCCGCTCACTAGTCCCTTCCCCGTAATACCAGCACAACTCGACGACGTGCGTCGAGTCGATCCGTCATGCCCACATTCCGTATTTCAGGAGCACATCATGGGATTCAAAGAAGGAAACTTCCCTCCCGTCGATCCGGCAACCTTCATGGACAAGCCGTTTCTCGAGCGTCTGCGTGACATGTCCACGCACTGGGTGGATTACGGCTTCGGTACACCGAAGATGGTCCACACCGTCTACATCATGAAACTGTTGTTCCTCTACCTGGCAGCTGGAACAGCCGTTGCCACTTTGACTTCCGGCCTCTCGTGGTTCGACATCGGATCATGGTGGAACCAGCCGATCGTCTACCAGAAACTCATCATCTGGACCATGATGCTCGAAATCCTGGGCCTGGCAGGGTCTTGGGGTCCATTGGCCGGCCACTTCAAACCGATGACCGGTGGAGTTCTCTACTGGATCCGCCCCGGCACGATTCGCCTTCCACCGTGGCCGGGCAAGGTGCCGCTCACCTCGGGTGACACCCGCACGGTGTTCGACGTCTTCATCTACGTCGCCGTAGTCGCCAATCTTCTTGTTGCCGTAGTTCTTCCCGGCGTTCACACCGCAGGAATCGATTCGGCAATCGCCGACAATGCCGGACTGGTACGCCCGACGGTCTTGTACTCCTTCCTCGTGCTCATGGTGATTCTCGGGTTGCGGGACAAGGTGCCCTTCATCGCTGCCCGTAGTGAGCAGTACCTGCCGGCGATCTTCTTCTTCACGTTCCTGCCCTTCGTCGACATGATTCTGGCGCTCAAACTGCTGATCGTCATGGTGTGGATCGGTGCCGGTGTCTCGAAGTTCGGCCGTCACTTCTCGCTGGTGGTCCCCCCGATGCTCAGCAATACGCCGTGGATCCCGTCGAAGAAGATCAAGCGTGCGCACTACCGGAATTTCCCGGAGGATCTGCGACCCTCGCACCTCGGCGGCGGGGTCGCACACGTGGCCGGAACGATGGTCGAAATCGTCACCCCGTTGATACTGCTGTTCTCGACGAACAAGACACTCACCATCCTCGCCGTGATCCTCATGGTCGGATTCCATCTCTTCATCGCGTCGACCTTCCCGCTGGCCGTTCCGCTGGAATGGAATCTTCTGTTCGCTTTCGCCTCGGTCTTCCTGTTCCTGGGCTTCCCGGCGTGGGACGGCTACGGCCTCGGCGCCATGTCTTCACCCTGGATCACAGCGGGAATTATTGCAGCCCTTGCCTTCTTCCCCATTCTCGGAAACCTTCGACCCGATCTGGTGTCGTTCCTGCCGTCGATGCGTCAGTACGCCGGCAACTGGGCATCTGCGACGTGGGCATTCGCGCCGGGCGCCGAAGCAAAGATCGACCAGTACATCAAGCGTCCGTCGCCGGATACGCGTAATCAGTTGATGACGATGTACCCCGAAGATGTGTCCGATGTCGTTCTGCATCAGCTGTTGGGCTGGCGTTCCATGCACAGCCAGGGGCGTGCACTGTTCTCACTGATGATCAGGCACCTCGGCGACGACATCAACACGTACTCGCTGCGGGAAGCCGAGTTCATGTGCAACTCCATCGTCGCCTTCAACTTCGGTGACGGGCACCTGCACGACGCGAAGTTGATTGCCGCCATTCAGCGTCGCTGCAATTTCGCGCCCGGCGAGTTCCTGGTGACCTGGATCGAATCGCAGCCCATCCACAAGGGAACGCAGGAGTACCAGGTGATCGACGCAGCTCTCGGCGTCATCGAACGAGGTACTTTCAAGGTCGCCGACGCAGTTGCCGAACAACCGTGGTTGCCGAACGGGCCCATTCCGTTCGACGTTCAGTGGACACTGGACGTACGGGCCGACCGCGCGGCAACAGATCCGCAGGTGGTCTCCGAACCGAAGATGCGTACGAGGGTCAGCGGTAGCGAGCAAGAGGTGAGTAAGTGACAAAGGCCGTAGTCGTCGGTAGCGGGCCCAATGGGCTCGCTGCCGCGGTACACCTCGCACGTAGCGGTGTGGACGTGCAGGTGCTCGAGGCCGCCGACCAGATCGGCGGAGGCACCCGCTCCGGTCCGATCGACGTGCCGGGGTTGATTCACGATCACTGCTCGGCATTTCACCCGATGGGTATCGGCTCGCCGTACCTGTCCAAGCTGGACCTCGAGCGATACGGGCTGATCTGGAGATGGGCAGAGGTGGACTGCGCGCATCCGCTCGACAACGGGGACGCCGGTGTTCTGTACCGCTCGCTGGAGCAGACGGCGGCGGGACTCGGCGCGGACGGACCTCGATGGCAACGCATGTTCGGTGACTTGTCGACGGGATTCGATGCATTGGCGTCCGACCTGATGCGCCCGATCGTCAATGTCCCGCGGCATCCGCTGCGGCTCGCAGCTTTCGGTCCGCGAGCGCTGCTTCCGGCAACCGTGACCGCGAAGTTGTGGAAGACCGACAAAGGGAAGGCGCTGTTCGGCGGGGTTGCCGCGCACGCCTTCTATCCACTCAACCGTCCGGCCACCTCGGCGGTGGGATTGATGATCACTGCTGCTGGTCACCGCTACGGTTGGCCGGTTGCCGAGGGAGGTTCGCGTTCGATCACCGACGCCATGGCCGCGATGCTCCTCGATCACGGCGGCAAGATCGACACCGGCATTCGGGTTCGCACGGCCTCCGAGATTCCGGACGCCGATGTTGTTCTGCTGGATGTCAATCCGGGGGGTGCGCTCGAAATCCTGGGCGATCGACTCCCGGGCCGAGTGGCGAGAGCCTATCGAAAGTTCAAGCAGGCTCCCGGAGCGTTCAAGGTCGATTTTGCGATCGAAGGTCATGTGCCGTGGACCAATCCGGATTGCGCTCGGGCCGGAACTGTCCATCTGGCAGGTGGTTTCGACGAAATCGTGGCCGCTGAGCGTGAGACGAATTCAGGCCGCATGCCGGACCGGCCGTTCGTGCTCCTCGGTCAGCAATACCTGGCTGATCCCACCCGATCCGCCGGGAACGTTCATCCGCTGTACGCCTATGCGCACGTGCCACACGGATATGCCGGCGACGCTACAGAGGCGATCATTCGTCAGATCGAGAGGTTTGCGCCAGGATTCCGGGATCAGATCGTCGCGACATCGAGCAGTGGTACAGCTGACCTGGCACAAGACAATCCGAATCAGGTAGGCGGCGACATCATCGGAGGTGCCAACACCGAACTGCAGGTTGTCTTGCGTCCGCGCGTGGCAGTCGATCCGTACAGCACGGGGATCGCGGGCACTTACCTGTGCTCGGCCTCGACCCCGCCGGGTGCCGGAGCACATGGAATGTGCGGGTACAACGCGGCCGAATCGGCTCTGAAGTACCTGCGACGAAAGGGTGCGGAAGTTCTGTGAGTAGTCCATCGCACAAGGAGCGAGGCGCCGGCGCGATGCGGCGTCTCGCCCGAGTGCCTGCAGCCGCGGAGCCGGAAGTGCTTGCGGTGGTTGCCGAGTTGGCCCGACGACTCGACGAGCGCAGTGCCGACATCGCGCGTGAGATGGCCTTCATGATGGCTCACGAAATCGACCAATTGGATGCAGACGCCAAATTGCTCGAAATGCTCGAGGCCAGCGTGCAGGGAAACATCACGACGATCATCCACGTATTGGCCAACGACATTCCGATCGATCATCTCCAACCGACTACTGCCGCAGTGGAATACGCTCTGCGTCTGGCGCAGCGGGACGTTCCGTCCAACTCTCTCGTTCGGGCCTACCACATGGGCCAAGGCGATCTGATGCGGATCTGTCACGACGAGATCAGCACACTGGATATTCCGGCGCGACTCACTTTGGCTGTCCTGAAACACACTTCGGATGTGGTCTACAGCTACATCGACTGGATCACGCTCTACGTCTTCGACGCGTACGAGCGGGAACGCAGTCGATGGATGGCAGCGCAGGGAAACCTCCATTCGGCCGCGATCCACGCCCTCCTGTCCGGCACCAACGCAGATACCGCTGCTTTCGAAGCGGAGACCGGGTACCGCCTGGGTCAGAACCACGTCGCCCTGGTGGTTTGGTCGACGTGGGATGCGGACGTCATGGGTATCAACACGCTCGATCGACTCGTACGTGATCTCGGCGCAGCTGCGGGAGCGGACAAGCCGCCGATCATCACCGCCATCGATCGACGCACGGTGTGGGCGTGGCTGCCGTTCGGTCGCCGGGTGCCTGCGCCGGATCCGGAGGTTCTCGCTGCGGCAGTGCCGTTGGACGGCGGAGCGCGGGTGGCAATCGGACTGCCAGGGTCAGGGGTCGAAGGTTTCAAGCGATCTCACGAACAGGCAACCGCCGCCTATTCGGTTGCTGCCGTGCCGGATACGCCGCAACGGCCGGTGGTGAGCTTCGGGGACCGCGGCGTCGCTGTGGTTTCACTTCTGTCCGAGAACATCGATTCTACGAAGTCATGGGTCTGGGAGGTGCTAGGCCCGTTGGCGGACGATACGCCTTCTGCTGCATCCTTGCGGACGACGTTGAGTGTGTACTTCGCCCACGGAGAAAGCCATCTGCACACTGCCAATCACATGAATCTGCACCGGAATACGGTGAAGTATCGCATCAACAAGGCGCTCGGGGATCCAGTCGCTGCCGGCCGAGACAAGTTGGATCTCGCTCTGGCCCTGCAGGTTTGTGAGTTGTTGGGTAGATCGGTCTTGCGCCCCGCCAAAACGTCGTGAGTTGTGGACGCGACACGGCCTGTGGGCTCCGTATCGGGGTTTGATGACCGATGCGGAGCCTGGCCGTGTTCTGTTGTGCCTGAGGTTCTTCTCAGGTTTTGAAGGTGGTGTTCGCGGGCCGTGGGTGCTGGCCGGGGTCGATCGAGGGTGGTGGGATGAACCAGGGTTTGTTGTCGACGCCGATGCGGA
>NZ_CAIJDS010000009.1:161587-161689 GCF_903819475.1 Rhodococcus sp. UFZ-B548 | reverse complement strand
GGTCCACCCTGGCCGGGAGCCGGACGGGGACCGCCCTGACCCGGAGCCGGACGAGGTCCACCCTGGCCGGGAGCCGGACGGGGACCGCCCTGACCCGGAGCC